>JANQHV010000111.1 GCA_028282505.1 SAR324 cluster bacterium
GTTGCGAAAAATCGATCTCTTTGAGCGGATTTTTGAGAAAATTTAAGGCGAATAGTCGGCCTATTTAACGAAAATTTTCTCAAAACAGACGCCAATGAGACGCTTTTGCAGCAGAATCAGGTTTTTCAAACAGGTTCTTATTCAGTTAATACAGGAAAAAGCTCATGTCAGATGAAAACAATAAATGGGATATTCAGGAATATCAGGTAATCAAAGTAGATTACCGTCGGTTTGATGTAAACACCATCATGGGTGGGGAACTTAGTGATGGAGTGGGCAAGCTACTGGAAGAAGGAAAGAAAAACATTATCCTGGATTTTTCTAAAGTGGCACAAATTAGTAGTGTTGGACTTGGAGCTGTTGCCTCTGCCTATCGTGAAATTAGTGAGCAGTCGGGGACTTTAAAAATTATAGGAGTTCAAGAAAGTGTACTGGAGGTCATTCAATCAACCCGATTTGATCAATTTGTGGAACTTCATATGTTGGTAGAAAAATAGTACCATAAAGCTTGGTTATTTTTTAAGGAGGATTTGTATGTGGAGCAACACAAACTACGAATTAATTCGTGTCAATCAATCGACACTCGGGTTCAACGATGCTGGTCATTTTCGCGAATTTGTTGATCAAGTTCTTGCTGATGGGGCCACTCACCTTATTTTTGATTTTTCAGAAATGAAAACCATCAGCAGTGGTGGAATTGGTGTACTTTTTTCTGTTATTAAGAAAATAAAAGCACAAAATGGTGATTTTAAGATCATTGGAGTGAATTCTGACATTCGTAAGTTGTTAGAAGTCACCAGGGTTCATCAGCAAGTAGATATTCACTTTAAATAGAACTAGTCAATTTTAATTTCCTCTTTCCAGACTTTGGATGGATGAAACACAACAACTCTTCGGGCCTCAACTTCATAAAGCTCCCCTGATTTGGGATTGCGTCCAGGACGAGACTCTTTGTCTTTTAGTTTGAATTTTCCAAATCCACTGATCAGTACCTCTTCGCCGGATATTAGCCGGTCTTTGATCGAGTCAATCAAGGTATTGACTAATTTCTCTGCCTCTCCAAATAGTATTCCTTCTTTAAATTGTATGGACCGGATTATGTCTACTTTTACCATAATGGAAACCTGATTTTTGAATATTTATATGAATCTTTTTATAATTTTTCCAATGCTTTGAATAGCAAAAACAAGGTCTATTGTAAATGCAAGAAAAAGAAAAAATAGAAATGAGAATCAGAAAAAAGGTGTGAATCACTTGGATATTCGGGCTTGCTGGTTTTTTATTTTTTTGAATTTTCTAGTGCCTCTTCAATGGAGGAAAACAAAGAAAAGCGTTTATCAAAATTTGTCATAGCAAAAATTTTATGATTCAACTCGCTCAAATTGCAAATGGAAACGGTAACTTCATAATCTTTCAGTGATTTGATAATCCCCATGATTCGTCCTAGTTGACTAGAATTAAGAAACGGTAATTTCTCCATATCAATGACAATTGCTTGCAGTTTTTGACTCTGTTGCAATTCTAAAATCTTCTTTAGGATCACTTCTTTTTTGATAGATATAAAATTTTCATCAAGTGCGATAATACCAGCACAATGTTCGCTTCGATATTTTACTTCCATTCTGATTCTTCCTCTTTGCAATGCTAATGAAATTTCATAATGCGTGTTCACACTGTGTTAATAAGCATAAAGTGTGCAATTATGAGAATTCTTGCAAGGAAGGAACTCCATTTTGGTTCTTTTTGCCTAGACAGAGATTCCATCGATTGTTACAAATAGATAAACAACATTTAATCAAGTATGTACTAAATTTTTATTGAGTGTCAGTTAAGAACCTGTTTCAAAAACCTGATTCTGATGCAAAATCGCCTCGTTGGCGTCTATTTTGAGAAAATTTTCGCTTAAAAATAGATGGGCTATTTACCTTAAATTTTCTCAAAAATCCACTCAACGAGATCGATTTTTCGCGACGAACCATCTTTTCCAAACAGGTTCTAAAGGAGGAGACGTCATTTTGCAGTTTTTTATATTCTTTGCGGGTATTTGATCAAATAATATCACATGAAAAAAAGCTTAACTATCCAAGAGTTCAATTTATTCAATGAATTGCTCATTAGTAAGAGTGGTATGCAATTCAATCGAGATCGTATTTACTTATTGGAACGTCCCCTTCAAGATCGTCTAGAAACTCTCAATCTCTCATCGTTTTTAGCATACTATAGTTTTTTAGCATCTCCAGAGGGAGCAGAGGAACTGTTTTACTTGATTCAATTGCTGACAGTAGGAGAAACTTACTTTTTCAGAAATGAAAATCATTTTACTGCTTTATCGGATTATATTTTCCCTAATTTAGAAAATAAGGCTTTGCCCATTCAGATCTTATCTGCGGGTTGTTCTACCGGAGATGAACCATATTCGATTGTGATGCTGAGTAAAGAGTTCTTTCCTGATTTGTGGATCGAAATCACAGCTACGGATATCAACTTAGAATCATTAGATAAAGCAAGAAAAGGGGTTTATTCCAGAAGAGCGGTTCAATACATGCCACCTATGTATGTGGATAAATATTTTGAGAAAAAAGCGGAACAGTATTGCTTGAGCAGCGACATCATCCAAAATGTCTGGTTCATACAGGGGAATTTGATGGATGAGCAGTTTTATCAACGTGTTGGTCGATTTGATTTAATCATTTGCCGCAATGTTTTAATTTATTTTTCTAAACCTGTCATAGAAATGATCCTTTCAAGATTTCACTCAATCTTAAAACCTCATGGGTTTTTAATTCTAGGACATGCTGAAACCATCTATGGGTATTCGAACGATTTTCAATCGGTAGAGCAATGCAAGACGTTTTTCTATCAAAAAAAAGAATTTCTAGAGGAACAAAACAAAACTTCTGTTCAGATAGAGACTCCAGTCTCAGCACCAGTACCCTCTGATCGTCCTTCATCTCCAACCAGTTTTTCAACACCAGTTCATCGTCCTCCATCTCCAGCCAACTCTTCACTTCCTACAGCAAGTTCGTCAGTCAATGTCTTAGCAAAGACGGGAGTCGAAAAGAAAATTCAAAACCCAGACAAAGAATATAGCAAGGGGATACAGCATCTTATTAATGAGGAACAGCGAGATGCATGGAATACTTTTAAAAAAATAGTAGAGGAGCACCCAAAGCACATTGGCAGTTTATTGTGCATGGCTTTATTGGAAGCCGATAAAAACCATTTAGGGAAAGCTCTCAATTACTGTCAACAGGTGTTGGCGATTGATGAGTTTTCACCAGAAGCGCATTATATCCAGGGATTGCTCTATGAAAATAAAGATCAATATGAGGAAGCTCAAAAGGAATATAACGCTGCTGTCTTCTTGAAGAATGATTTTGCTTTGGCACACTTTAAGCTCGCAAAGAATTATTATTCTAAAAACAAGAAAAAAGAAGCCGCACTGGGTTTTAAAAATACGTTGAAGTTTTTAGCACAAGAGCCGGATGACCCATTTACCATTTATTCTGGGGGCTTTCCGAAAGGCACAATTGCACAAATGTGCCGGCAATATCTGGAAACATTGAATTAGAGAAAGCTCTCATGGGAACAGAGTTGTTAAAGAATCAACAACAAGAAATGCAAATATTGGTTTTTGAATTGGCAGAACATCTTTTTGCCTTTGAGATGAAAGATTTGAGTGCCGTTACCAGAGTATTAGAGATTACGCCAGTGGCACGGTCTGCTGATTTTTTTGAAGGGTTGATCAATTTAAGAGGTCGGCTCACTCCCGTCATTGATCTAAGGTCTTTATTGATGCTGCCTAGAAAAGAATATGATACCACGACCCGTTTTTTGGCCTTAAAGGGAGAAGGGTATCAATTGTGTGTGGCGGTGGATAGTGTGCACAGTGTGTTAAAAGCAGATCCAGGCCTGTTGGAAGAACCTCCTGAGATCTTATTCAGCGAGTATATAAAAACGGTTTATAAAAAAGACGAAAAACTGATTTTAATTTTAAATGCTCATAAGTTGGTCGATGCAGAGGAAGTAAAAAGTATTATTCAGGCACGTGAAAACAAGAGAATGATCTTACCAGAAGAAATCTCATCATGAAGCATTTTATTGGCAAAAGAGGACTGTGGAGAAGAATTTTATAGACCTGAATAAGGTATTAACGGAATTACGGACTTCATTTGATCATAGTTTTTCTATGGCAACTGAAACTTCAGTAGAGGTGATGGAGCATGTTTTGCTCTTTTCTTTATGTCAGGCCAGTTATGCGATACCATTGCATTACACTCAGGAAGTGCTAAAAGTTCCTTATATTACAAAAGTTCCGCTGGCCCCACCTGTGATTGCGGGAATCATGAACCTGAACGGAGAGATTGTATCAGTGTGTCATGTCAGTCATATTTTAGATATGCCTCCTTCAGAAATAAAAGAAGAAAGCCGTGTGCTGGTGACAAAAAATCTTGGTTATCCAACAGGTATTCTTGTGGATGCTGTCCAGGGTATCGTCTCAATCAGTGAACAACAAATTCAACCTACCCTGAGTACTATTTCTTCTGGAAAGGCAGAATTCATTCGAGGTGAGTTTTATATCAAAGATAAGCTGGTTATTTTGCTGGACATGGAAAAACTCACGACAGCACCAGAAATGCAGATTCGGTAAGATGCATAAAAAACAAGGCAATTGAAGGAAGTATTGTGACAGGAAAAAAAGATCCTTATCGTTTTTTTAAAATTGAGGCCAAGGAATTATTGGATAAACTCAATGAAGGGTTTGTCGAAATTGAAAAGAACCCTTCTGATGACTTATTGAACCAGCTCTTTCGTTCTGCCCACACTCTCAAAGGTGCCGCCCGTTTGGTGCGATTGGAAAATATTGGTGAGATTGCACATTATTTAGAAGACATGATGGGAGAGGCAAAGAGTGGGGAACGCTCCTTAACATCAAGTGATATTGATCGCTTTTTTAAAGGGTTGGATGCCGTTGCTGAGATTTTAAAGTTGATTGAAAAACAAGAAGACCCCCACATTGATGTCAGTGTCACACTTGGCTTATTAAAAGGGACGGCAGAAGAAGGGGCGATTTCAAAAACAACTGCCGAACCATCACCTCCAGCCGATGTAACCAAGACTCCCTCAACACCCAAAGAAATTGAACAGCCTTCCAAATCTCAACCACCTGCTCCTGCTTTGGAAACAGTGACAGTTGTTGAAGAGACAGTAGGTGAGGAAAAAGAAACGGCCAAATCAGTTCTTTCTGAAGATGAAACGATTCGGATCCATTTGAAAACCCTGAATACGATCCTCAATTTGGCAGGAGAACTGGTCATTAATAAAATCAAGCTACAGGCAAAGAACAATCAACTGAATGCGCTGAAGAAACAGGTTAATTTGAATGCAACTTATCTGGACTCATGGGAGCATCTCCGTGAATTAGCCGCACTCAAAGAGATAGCAGGCAACGTTCCCCGCATGAAAGAAATTTTCTCTTTTCTGGAAAAAAGTGTAACCCTCCAAAAACAGATTAGGGATGATCTCAACAATTTCTCAGATGAGTATGAAGAAGACATCAAACTGACTCATTTGATCAGTTTGCGTCTTCAATCAGAAACATTCAAAGCACGAATGTTGCCAGCAAATTCCATATTATTGAATTTCAAACGGCTGGTGCGTGATGTCGCTAAAGAATTGGAAAAGGAAATAGAACTACACATTGTTGGAGGAGAAATCAAAGTAGATAAGCAAGTTTTAGATGAGATGCAGGGACCGTTGATGCATCTTGTCCGCAATGCCATTGATCACGGCATCGAGGAACCTGAGAAGCGGGAAGAAGCTGGGAAAATGCGGACAGGGAGTTTAATTCTGAAAATAGAACAGATTGGAAGTGCGTTAACTATCACTTGCGAAGATGATGGCAGAGGCATTGATGTTGAAAAAGTTGCTACTGCTGCGTTGGCAAAAAAAATCGTCACACCACCGCAGATTGAAGAGATGAGCGAGAGAGAAAAATTATACTTGATCATGGAGCCTGGCTTTTCGACATCAGAAATTGTCACAACTTTGTCAGGGAGAGGTGTTGGTCTGGATGTGCTTTCCACAACTGTTAATAAATTAAGAGGATCAATAACAATTCACTCTGAATTGGGACAGTATACTCGCTTTGTGATTCAACTTCCTCAAAGTCTTGCCAACCTTCCTACACTGCTCTTTCGTTGTGGTCATGAAAAACTATTAATCCCATTGTCGTTTGTTCGGCAAACGTTACGTATCCAGTCAGAAGATATTGAGACAGAAGGGAATCGGGAAGTGATCCAGGTTGATGGAAAAGCGACACCACTGGTGCAAATGAATCAAATCCTGCAATTGCCCAATGAAGAGCTAACAGCAAGCCGTATACCTGTCATTGTTATCCACTCCAGAGAGGATGAAATTGCATTTGCCGTCAATAAATTGTTGGGAGTGCAAGAAGTTGTTGTCAAAGATCTGGGCAGTCATATTCAGAAAGTCAATAATGTGGGGGGCTCTACTATTTTAGGAGATGGGCATCCTATTATTATTCTGGATCCAGCAGAATTGGTACAAAATGCAAAGGGGAATTCTTACGAGGCAATCAAGTTTGTAGAACAAACCGTTGACACAGAACCAGAAGATGTCCGTTTACTGGTAGTGGATGATTCGATGACAACACGGATGATGGAAAAAACCATTCTGGAATCTGCTGGATACCATGTAGAGTTGGCGGTCAGTGGGGAAGATGCTTTGGAGAAAACAAAATTATTCCAATACAACTTATTGATTGTGGATGTTGAAATGCCTGGCATGAATGGATTTGAGCTGACAAAAACACTGAAGGAGACCACAGAGTATGCCGAGGTTCCGATTATTATTGTTTCTTCTTTGGCAACTCCTGAAATGAAACGGCAAGGGATTGCTTCTGGGGCACAAGCATATATTGTCAAAGGAGAGTTTGATCAAAAGATTCTTTTGGAAACCATTGAAAATTTTGTTTAAAAGGAGAGTGTATGGTGAAGAATGTAAAAATTAGTGTACATCTATTTTTTGGATTTAGCATATTGATCGTCATCATGATTGGAATGGGAGCATTCATCATCAACAATATGAAGAATCTATCAGAATTGACGACAAAGTTGTACAGACATCCCTTTGCTGTCAGTACGGCCATGCTGCGGATTGATGTCAACATTGTGAGAATGCACCGTTCTATGAAAGACGTGGTTCTAGCTCAAAATGCATCGGAAATCGATGAGGCCGCTGATCAGGTTGCTCAGTATGAACAAAAGGTCTATGAGGATTATAAAATAGTGGCCGAACGCTTTCTTGGTGATAAAAAGCAAGTAGACGAAGGACGTCAATTATTTGCGGATTGGAAACCCATCCGAGATGAGGTGATTGAATTGATGAAGTCCGGGAAACGAGATGAAGCCGCCGCGATTACCAAGGGAAAAGGCGCACAGCATGTGGAAAAGTTGGATCAAAGTGTTGAAGGATTTATTGATTTTGCTCAAAATAAGGCCGATTCCTTTGTCAATGAAGCAGAGAATTCTAGAAACAGTGCATTGAATACGACTTACCTGATATTGTTTGCTGCCATTGTGATCGGAGTCATACTGGCTTTTATGATTACCAATTCGATCACAGGTTCGTTATCAAAAGCAGTCAAAGAGTTGGAATCAGCAGTTGCCGAAATGGAAACGACTTCGAAAGAACAGGCAACAGCCTCTACAGAACAAACATCGGCGATTACGGAGGTGTCCAGTACATCACAGGAACTGGTTGCCACAGCAAAACAAATTGCGGATAACACACAAAATGTGTCAGAAAGTGCACGAAAAACGGTAGAAAACGGACAGTCGGGCATCCATGCCGTACAAGAAGCACAGCTTGGTATGGAAAAGACCAAAGAACAGGTCCAGTTGATCGCACAGCATATGTTGGACCTGGGCAATAAATCCCAGCGGATAGGATTGGTTTTGGAGATCATCAATGAACTTTCTGAACAAACGAATCTTTTGTCATTGAACGCCAGTATTGAAGCAGCAGGAGCAGGAGATGCCGGAAAACGTTTTGCTGTTGTTGCAGACGAGGTTCGGAAATTAGCAGAACGTGCTGTTGAGTCCACCCAGGAAATCAAAACACTGATCACAGACATTCAGCAAACATCCAATACGACCATCATGGTCACTGAGGACGGAACTAAAGCCGTAGACATGGGGGTGGCCATGTTTCACCAGCTTTCCGAGGCCATTAATACCATTGTGCAGCATGCCGAGTCGACCTCTGCCGTTGCTCGTGAAATCGAATTGACCACTCGTCAACAAACAACATCCGTACAGCAGGTTTCCGAAACCCTGGACAACATCACCATTGCCACCAAACAAACAGAACTGGGCAGCAATAGTATCTTAGAAACGACCCAACGGCTGATCAGTACAGCGAGGGATTTACAAAAATTAATTTCCAATTAGTCTTATGATACGTGTATTGGTAGTGGATGATTCCTTAACAGTACGAAAACGGATTGTTGAAGTACTGGAAGAACATCCCGATTTTGAAGTGATTGGAGAAGCAAAGAACGGTAGGGAAAGTATCCATTTAGCCGAGGCCTATAAACCTGATTTGATCACGATGGATATGATGATGCCAGAAATGACAGGACTTTCTGCAACTGAATATATCATGGCCCATTGTCCAACACGGATTTTAATTGTTTCCTCTTCCACAAACCGGGGAGAGTTGTTAAAAACTTACGATGCTTTAGCAGCAGGGGCAGTCAGTGTTTTTGAAAAACCGACTGGAGAGGAAGAAGCAGAAAAATGGGAAGCCGCCCTGATTAATGAATTGAAGATGGTCAGTCGCATTCCTGTTATTCGGCATTTAAAAGGAAAAGGATTACATAAGGAACGCGCCGAACAATACACACGGGGCAATCAAAAAAATAGTAAATACAATCTGGTTGCGATTGGAGCCTCTACAGGTGGGCCCCAAACTATTTTGAAAATATTCCAGGCACTGCCTGCTGATTTTCCCATTCCAATTTTGTGTGTATTGCACATCAGTCCGGATTTTTCGTCTTCCCTGCCAGACTGGTTCAGTTTGAACAGTGATTTGAAAGTTGAGTTTGCCCAAGGAGGAGAAAATTTGGTGGATTGCGGCAATACGAACGTTTTTTTAGCTCCTGGTGATTACCATCTCTGTCTGCATGGTCAGGCATTGAAACTAACACAAGATCCTCCTCAGAACTTTTGCCGTCCTTCTGTTGATGTTTTGTTTGAATCCATTGCACGAAACACTCATTATTCGCCAATTGGTGTTCTCTTGACAGGAATGGGAAAAGATGGTGCACGGGGCATGAAAGCTGTTCGTGATAAAGGAGGTTTCACCATTGCTCAGGATGAAGAAAGTTGTATTGTGTTCGGGATGCCAAAAGAAGCCATTACTTTGGGGGCTGTAGAAGTGGTATTGTCTGCAGAAGAAATAGCAGATGAACTGATGCGATTGGCCAATTGGTCTGCCCGGAAAGATTGATGCTGATGGAAAATGTAGAGGAGAAACTAAAAATCCTGGTTGCTGATGACAGTTTGAGCTATCGGATGACGATTCAGGAGTTACTGGAAGATAACGATTATGATGTACTCGTTGCGCAAGATGGTAAAGAAGCCCTGGATCAGATCATAGAAAACCGTCCTGATCTCGTGATTCTTGATGTGATTATGCCAAAAATGGATGGGATTAAGGTTTGTAATCATATCCGGAATAATCAGCGCACCAGTTCCATTCCCATCATTATGCTGACGGCCAAAGATGATTCGGAAGACAAAATCCTTGGCTTGGAATCCGGGGCAGATGACTATTTAACCAAGCCGTTCAATGAAGAGGAACTGCTGGCAAAACTCCAGTCACTCCTACGCCTCCGAAATTTACAGGGCAAGTCTTTTTCTACCAAGTCAGTAGTTTTGGTTGCCGATGACAGTTTGACAGTACGTATGGAACTTCAGGATCTCCTGGACGAAGATGGGTATAAGGCCATTGCGGTAGAAGATGGACAGGAAGCTTTGGAAGCGGTGAATCGCTATTTGCCGGATTTGGTGATTCTTGATGTGATTATGCCAAAAATGGATGGGATTGAAGTTTGTAGAAAGGTCAAAAATAATCCGGCAACACAACAAATTCCTGTCGTCATCATCACTTCCAAAACAGACATTGACGATAAGATCAGAGGATTGAACGCAGGAGCCGATGACTATCTTTTTAAACCATATAATCCCAAAGAATTTACAGCCAAAGTCAATGCTCTGTTTCGCATGAAAAAAATGCAGATGGAAACAGAAAGGAACATTTTGGCAAGGAGCAATATGGAACTTCAGGAAGTGAATAAAAAACTGAAAAATACGCAGGCTCAACTGGTGCAAAATGAAAAAATGGTGGCCTTGGGACATTTGGTGGCAGGCATTGCTCATGAAATCAATAACCCTCTTTCTTTTGTCATCAGCAATGTGCGGATTTTTGATGAAGTTTTTCAGGATTATCAACAATTATTTGACCTGTATCACAATGCCAAAGATTCTCTTTCGAGCCAACACCTCCAACGGGTCGATGAGCTGGAGAAACAGATTGACCTTGCTTTTTTGCAGACAGAAGTTCCTAGATTGTCAAAAGACGTACACGAAGGATTAGAACGAATACGAAAAATTGTGCTGGATTTGCGTAATTTTTCACGCCTGGATGAGGCTGAACAAAAACGGGCAAACATCATTGCAGGATTGGAGAGCACCTTGAACCTGCTCCAGCATCAGTTGAAAAACAATATAGAAGTAAGCAAAGAATATGGAGACATACCGGAAATTAATTGTTTTCCCAGTCAGCTCAATCAAGTGTTCATGAATGTACTGGTCAATGCCATACAGGCAATACCAAATAAAGGAAAGATCATCATTCGTACTTTTCAGGAAGAGGGAATGATTTGTATTCAAATTATAGATAACGGAAAAGGGATCGATCAAGAAACCCTCGCTCATATTTTTGAACCATTTTTTACCACCAAACAAGTAGGAGATGGAACCGGATTGGGACTTTCCATTTCTTATGGAATTATTGACAAACACAATGGTACGATTGCGTATTCCAGTGAACTCGGAAAAGGAACCACGTGCACCATCAAAATTCCAGTTGAGTGACGTCCACTCCTTGTGCAACTATTATTTCATCAAAAGAAGATTGTGAAGTGACGGCAGATGGTGTAATTAGCAGATTGGAGAGCGAACTCCAATAGGTTGTGAGGGGTGATGAAAGAAGAAAAGCTAAAAATATTGATTGTGGATGATGAAGAAGCCATCTTGAATTCGCTTCGATTTATACTTCGTAGAGAATATGAAGTGACAGCAGTCACTTCCGCAGAAGAAGCATTGGCCATGATCGAACAGGGAGAAGCCTGCCACCATCTTGTCTTGTCGGATCAGAGGATGAGTGGGATGCAGGGGCACGAACTGTTGAAAAAAATCCATGAAATCGATTCAGATATTGTTAGCATTTTGATTACGGGCTATTCCGATATGGATAGTTTGGTCAAAGCCGTCAATGAAGGGCACATTTTCGCATATATTTCTAAACCATGGAACGCCGATGAATTGAAGCTCTTGATCGCCCGAGCCTCTGAGCACTATCGAGTTCGCGCAGAAAATGTGAAACTGAATCAGGAACTGCGACAAATCAACCAGCATCTGGAACAACAAGTTGAAGCACGCACCCGGGAATTGGCGACAAAAAACCGACAGTTGCAAGAAGATTTGGAAACAGCGAAAGAGTTCCAAAATTCCATTTTACCCCAGTTTCCTGCGGTTTCCTTTTTGCAGTTTGATCACCGTTACATCCCTTATGCTGAAGGTGTATCAGGAGATGTTTATGATGTTTCCGTCAATCTAAACGGTGAAGTCAATATTTTTCTGGGAGATGCTACAGGACACGGGGTGGCAGCTGCATTCATGACCATGATGGTTCAAATTGGCCTGGATAGTATCCGAGGTGATCTCCCTGTTCACGAATCGATGGACCATCTCAACAATCTGCTCACCATCCGGGAAAAGGGAGAAAAGTTCATCACGGGTATTTATTTGCGTGTCTCTCCGACAGGAAAATTAATGGCCTGCAATGCTGGTCACCCTGCTGCGATCATTATTTCTCAGGATGATTCTGAAGTCATCCTTGACAAAAGAGGATTGCCTTTAGGGATATTCACTCAGGGCTTCTATGAAGAGGATGCTTTTGAACTGCATCCAGGGGCCAAGGTGTTTGTCTATACGGATGGTGTGACGGAATGGATGAAGCCTCAAGGAGACTTGTTTGGGAAAGAACGGTTATTTGACGTGTTGAAAGCAAATCGCCAACGAGGTGTTGATGAGACAGTGGACCACTTAATGGAATCCCTAAAACAATGGTCTGAAGGGAATCCATGTCCAGATGATTTGACTATTTTAGGATTCCAATATACCGGAAAAGGTTGATTACTGCATTTTTGAATGGGTCTCTATAACACGATCCAATCCTCCTGTTTTGAGCATGTCATAAATTTTATGAACATTGATTAACTTTAGATCTCCTTTTTGCTCTTGAATCTTCTGCAAGATCGTGATCAATCCTCCCATTCCAATGCTGGTCACATGATCCACCTTTGAAAAATCAATAATGATTCGAGTTTTGTTTTCATGGAGGAGCGTGTCAATATATGTTTCCAGGTGACTAATTTCCTGATAATTCAGTTCCGAGTGATCCAGGACAATTAACTCATAAGAGGCCGTATCGTATTTTTTCATTTTTCTGCTTTCCTTTCTGCTATCACGACATCATTGGCGTTTGTATTTTTTTTTCGTTTGGTATTTTTTTTCTTTTTCATCGCGATGATTTGATCTCGCAGTTGCATACGCAATCGTAACACATTCAGGACATCCTCAGCCGTAGTTGGTCCACGTTCTCCGACAGCACCTGGAAAAAAATGTCCTCCTGTGAGTTCAGCGATGTTTTCCAAGGCTTCTACATTGGCACCGGTAGAACGCTGAAGGTTTTGCTGCAATCGATTGCGGTAGTGGTTCAAAACAATCTCGTGCTGTTTTTGCAAGATTCGCTGAAAGGAGGTTTCTGGATACCAGAATCTCCATTTTTTGGCTCGTTCTTCTGCTTCTTGAGACACGAGTTCCTGAAGGGTCGTGACACTAAATTCCCCTTCTGATTCGACTTCTACGCAAATTTCTCTGGCACAGCAAATAGTATGAACATCGATTCCAAGTTGGCGGCAGTATTTTGCGGCCTGATAATAGTTGGGCGGGCAATTGTGGTCACCATCACTGAAAAGTAAAATCTGTGCTGGTTGAGGTTTACCCCAGGGGTTCAACGTTTTACGAGTTTGCTCAATCAGGGAAGCCGCAGAAAGCAACCCTGCTCCCAGTGAGGTAAATCCAAACATATCCTGCAGTAATGCATGGCGTGTTTGGTGAAACCATATACGGCTATCGATGAGTAAGTCAAGAAATTCTTGTTTGGATTGTCCAAATATATGAGAGATGACCCCCATGCTGGAAAACACAACTTGTGCCAGAGAAACCACTGAATCTAAGGATGTGACGATTTCTTCCTGTAAATCCAGGGCATATTCAAAACGGGAAGGCAACACATCGTGTGCCAGCATGGAGCCCGACACATCAAAGGAAAACACCGTTAAGGTCGTTTCACTGGAAAGTTGTGCCACCTGTTCGATATAATCGAGTGTCTTTTGTGTGATAAAATGATGCAGATAATGCTCCTGACCATAAATCTGATCCTCTCCTGTTGGCCAGAAAATAAAAGAGTTCCCAGGACTCTTTCCAAAGAGTTGATCCAGGTCACTATCCCCTGTACTGGAAGCCAGGTCTTTGTTTTCTATCTCTTGTGAATGCTGGAGCAGGTGGACTACGGAATCATTTCGCTTCTCATCGATAAAATCAAGCAGGCAGCGATAATACTGGTAGGAAAGAAATGCAGGAAAACTATAAATCTCTATGAGTTGTGCAAAACGTTGTTCTTCTCGTGTCACCGCATAGAAAGTAGAAGGCGGTAATGTCTCAATTAAATGAATGTATTTGGCCAATTGCTTACCAAATAGGGTCAATTCATAATCCAATTGTGGTTTGAGGATCATGTTTTCTTCACCTGGAAACGCCAGGGGTTGGATTGTGCCATCTGCCAGGGATTTAAAAAAGAACTCCTGTTCTGGTTTTGTCAAATTACGGAGCAAACCATCGCCTGTCAGTTCTATTTGGATAGCTTGTTCGGCACTTCGTAAACGATCTATCCAGTTATCGGAAAGCTCATCACGGTTGATCAAAGGAAGTGGAGTCAGGGTTTCGGGATTTAAATAAACTAACTGCCGCAGGATAAATTCTTCAAAATTATCTTTGCTCTCCAAATGGAAAATTTGTTCAAATAAGGATAAGTTCAATTGATCCGAAAGTCCGTTGAGAAAATATGTTTTCCCTCCGATAGCATTATGTTCCAAAATCTCTTGAATGATGACCAACATTTTTTGCGCAGCCAGTAAAGAAACTTGCTGCAATGAGGAGTCTGGCTTATGTAACGCAGTTTCCAACCGTTTGGATGTTTCTGCCAATAGTGATTGGTAATTGATCAGACATCGTTGGATGGGATCTTCCTCTTTAGAAACATCATCTATCGTTTCTTGCCCGTTGGCAAAATCTACAGAATCAGGCATGTTTACTTTCTTTGGAGAAGCCAAGTGATCAAATACATACTGTCTCCGATCATACTGCCTTTCTTTGGGAAGTCAATAAAATTTGCCCTTTCAATCAGCACTCAGATTTCATGACTGATTGAGTTTATATTAATATTGTAATATTAACAACTTTGACTTGAGAAATATCCGTGTTGGAGTAAATTGAGAACATCAAATTGCTTCATCCATCCTCATTTCATTTGTTTATATTTTTCTTCCATTAAGCTTTCCAATGTCTGAAAAAGGACGTCCCAGCCCTCAACAAATCATTAAGTTGGCAGAACAAAGTAGTAATGTGCTCGATTCTGTTGGGCCACTGATACAAAGCCTGCAAGTCCTTGGCAGTACCCCAGGCAGTGGAGAAATGCGGGTTGCCATTTCTTCCATGTTTCAGTCGATTGCCAGTAGTGTGGCCCACATGGGGATGAAACCGTTGCAAAGGTTGCTTCAGACAATGAGTAAAATTACAACCCTCCACGGTGCATCAAAAGGCAATGAGGAACTTTATATTCAGTTACTCAGTAAGGCTTGTGAGACACTGCGCAGTTCCCTGGAACAAGTCCAGAAAAATCCTAATGAGACCGGATTTTATCAAGAAATTGAAGTCTTGTTTCGAGAATTCAATAATTGCCTTGTACAGGCAGGACATCAGGATGGATCTACCGTGGGGACACCCAAAAAACAACAAGAAGGCGTTATTGAAAAGGAAACGGCTGTTGTTTCAGAGGAAGGTCAGGCAGGTAGTGACTGGGATGATCAAAAAGCATCGGAATTTTTTGATGAGCCAACAGAAGATGATCCTGACTTTATCGATCTGGATATCTCCGGAGATACAAAAAAGCAAGTTTGGGAAAATTTTTTTGGAGACTCAGAGGCACAACCGGTCTCTCATTATTTCGAAGATTTGAAAAATAAACTGGCCATCAGCCCCGATGGAGGCACAAAAGAAGGCGCTCAAATTGTCTCAGACGATGGTTTGGTGTTTGATCAAGTTTCCATTAAGGAGGCCTTGATTTTATGTGAAGAAATACAAGAATTTATCTCCGAAAAGTTGACAGAGGAACAACATCAGGTTGTCAAGTCTATTTTGCCTTTTTATGGCAGTTCGGGAGAATTGTTGGATTATATCAAACTTCTGTTCACAGGTGACAGTGCCGCCAAGGAAAAAACTCTGCGCATCTATGCTTCCAAAGTGATTGGAACTTATAATGTGGTGGCGTTGATGCTCAAAAATCAACAGCTTTTCGAAAAAGAGATTGCTCCCAAGTTAGAACTCTCTCAGCAAGAACTGCTGGAATTTGCGGAAGCCCCTCTGAAAGAAATTAAAAGTTTATTACCTCGCTCGATACAAGAGCAATATACCTGGACACGGAAAAATCTCAAAGCCAACCTCTGCCAGATTTTGCGCTCCCGTGAACCAATATTTCTGGAAGAACACAACCAGGAACTGATTGCAGAACGTTTCCGAAAATTCACATCCCACCTTCTCTGTGATACGGGGATTTTTGATTACCTGTCCTGGAAACACGAGTATTTCAAATACTGGTTGCATACAGAACTCTATGAAATGGATAAACGCAATATCGTATCTGGTAAAAGTAATGATCCTCAGTATGCATTGGCAAAAGTTGCAGCATACGAAAGTATTGAAAAAATCTTTGCAGTTGTGGATGAAGCCGATCGTATTTATGACCAAAACAAGTTGTTGAGTGAAGAAATTTGCGACAGTTTGAAAGATACCGAAAAGTATTTTCCTTCCCTCGATCCTTTTGATAGTTCTGATCCGCTCACAGAACCAAGAAAGTGTGAAAAAGATTTATTGGATTCACTGAATGTGGCACAGGTGGCTGCCTTGGCAGAAAACGTTCACCGAGGCATTGCAACAATGCAATCTGCAGGACAATTGAAGGGGGAAGTGCCAGAAGCGATGAATGTCAGATCAATGGAGATGGGCAGTCAGGCTAAAATGGAAAAGGCATGTCAGGCAACTGTGCTCAAAATGCAATGGGAACATACCAAAAAATACAGCAAAAAGTTATCCAAAAAAGTTTTTGAAACCTTCAGAGGCATGACAGGCAGAGTCAATGCGTTGCCTAAAGAGAACAAACCAAAAACGAAAATCATCACTCCAGAACAATCTGACGGCAACCCATTACCCAAAGCAGAGGTCGAATGGGTTGGCTTTGGTAAAGAAGTTCGCTCTCACATATATACACCTCAGGTTTTGAATTTACAGCTCACATTTTTTGAGCACAATCGATATGGTTTACAGCTTTATCCTTACTTTCAGGAATTTATTCAACAAGTCCTGGAATTTTATAAAGAGTTGGGCTACCTCCAGCGGGTTGAGCGAGAATACCTGGATAAAAACGTGAAGGAAAAACATTTGGACGAAGCGGTTTATTTGACCATTGATAAGGGCAGTGTTGTTGCATTTGGGGAAACGTTCTTTAAACGTCCTTCAGAATGTACCCGTTATTTCCAATTGTTTCAGCAAACACCAATAGTTCCGGTGGAAGGAGAAGCAACCCAGTGGTTTAACCGACAAATTAATGGTGATGCCTACTATATGGAAAGCTTTGAAACCCCCAATGTGATACGACCTGTCCTTTTTCGGGGGTTAATGGTTGTCATTGAAAGTTTGCCAGATGAACTGAAAGCCCATCAGATGATCCAATCTTTATCGGATGGAATACAAACTTTTATCAAGAATGAAAGTCAAGTGTGAATGGTTTTCATTGACTTTAATGCAGGAGATGTTAATCATATGAGGTAAATTGGGGGAATATTGTTTATATTCTTGTCCTATTTGAAGTATCGTTGACAAAGATTCTCAATCCCCAAACAAAATGCTGCCTGCTAATTTATGAAAAAAAAGCCTGATTCACAAACAATCGGACAGTTAGTTGCCCGGAATAATAAACTCCTGGACTCCATTACACCACTACTGCAAACCATCAATGATATTGGCAATACTCCCGAAATCAATGTTGCCATTTCTTCCATGTTCCAATCCATCACAGGAGGAATCAATCAATTGGGGGTCGAATCCCTGCAAAAACTCCTTCAGCAAGTGAATCAGCTATTTTCTGAGCAAAATCATGTGAAAACCCAGGACGCTTCTTATGTTGAATTGCTGAACAAATCTTGTACGGTCATTCGTCAATCACTAAACGCCATTCAGCAAAACCCCAATGATCCTCAGATTCAAAAAAATATCCATGTTTTGCTAAAGGAGTTCAATCAGTTTCATGAAAGGATAAAGGCAGGAGAAGATACTGATTTTGGTGAGCAGGATGCGAACTTTAGTGAAGAAGGAGGGTCTTTTGATAGCTTCGGGGAAGACGACTCTGACTTTGGTGAAGGAGGAGGGTCTTTTGATAGCTTTAGTGAAGAAGGGGGGTCTTTTGACAGCTTCGGGGGAGATGACGCAGAAGAAGAGAGTGGAGGCTCTTTTGATAG
>JANQHV010000142.1 GCA_028282505.1 SAR324 cluster bacterium
AGCCGTGTTCATGAAATTTTAGAAAAAGCCACTGATTCCATTTGTAATAATCAGGATGACAAGTCGCAACCTCCTGGTCCCACGCAAACATGGTTCCCAGGGAACGCAACTGCTCGCGCATCCTGTCCATGTTGCTGTATGTCCACTCGTTTGGATGAATGTTGTGCTTGATGGCAGCATTCTCTGCTGGCAAGCCAAATGCGTCAAATCCCATTGGAAAAAAAACATTATTCCCCTGCATGCGTTTGTAACGAGCAATGGCATCCGAAGGAGCCATGGCATACCAGTGTCCAATGTGTAAATCTCCAGAAGGATAAGGCAACATGGTTAACATATAAAACTTCGGTTTAGTCTCAAATGGTTTGGCGTTATACAAACCATCGGCTTCCCACTTTTTTTGCCACTTTGTTTGAATTTCAATAGGATTATAAGAACTCATAGTTTTTCACAGTAATTGTAATTATTAAACGAAAAGTCATTATTTCCTGAAAGCTGATCACCGACGGCTGAAAACTGTTGTATTATATTTTCTCAGGAGCCTTGATCACTCCAGATTGATCCAGCAAGCCCGGCATTCGAGACAATCGATTAAGGCTGTTGATAAAAGCCAGGGCACTGGCGGTGACAATATCGGTATCTGATCCACGGCCTGTCACACGCACTCCCTCTTTTTCAATTGTTACGCTGACTTCTCCTTGTGCGTCTGTGCCTCCAGTGATACTTTTCACAGAATAGGCTTTTAGACGACAATCAATGTTGGTTATTTTCTTAATCGTATTGAGAGCCGCATCAACGGGACCGTCTCCAAAAGCGGCCTTTTTGATTTTTTGTCCATGAATGGTCATCACCACAGTTGCTGTTGGGACCATATGGGTTCCCGAAGAGACGGTTAAGCTGTTCAAGACATAATTATCTTCTTGCTGACGAACGCCCTGGGTGACAATGGCTTCCAGATCTTCATCAAAAATCTGTTTTTTACGATCTGCTAGGTGTTTAAATTTTTCAAAAACCTGATTCAACTCTTCTTCATCAAGATGGAACCCTAATGTATTCAAACGATTGGCCAGCGCATGGCGCCCCGAATGCTTGCCCAGTACTAAATTATTTTCCTGAATGCCCACAGATTGTGGGGTCATGATCTCATAAGTCAACGCATTTTTGAGCACCCCGTCCTGGTGAATGCCGGCCTCATGGGCAAACGCATTTGCACCAACTACGGCTTTATTGGCCTGAACCTGTGACCCGGTGATCTGACTCAATAGGCGGCTGGAAGGATAAATCTGTTCTGCAACCACATTACAAGTTAGATTATAATATTGCTGACGAGTGGCCAATGACATGACGATTTCTTCCAAAGCAGCGTTGCCAGCTCGCTCACCAATCCCATTGACCGTACACTCCACTTGACGCGCACCAGCTCGCACGGCTGCCAATGAATTGGCTACTGCCATTCCCAGGTCATTGTGACAATGTACCGAAAACATCACCTGATCGGCCTGATAGACTTCATTTTTCAGACGCTCAATCAATTGATACATTTCATCCGGCATGGTATAACCTACCGTATCTGGAATGTTCAGGATGGTCGCTCCTGCTTTGACTGCTGCAGAAAAAAGTTCCACTAAAAAGCCAGGCTCACTGCGACTGGCATCTTCTGCACTGAATTCAACATTGTCCGTGTATCGCCTGGCATGTTCCACTGCTTTGGTTGCCGCCTGCAACACTTCCTGGGGATTCATCTGCAATTTGTGCTTCATGTGTAATGGGCTGGAAGCAATGAAAGTGTGGATTCCCCAATTTTTTGCATCCTTCAACGCCTCTGCAGAACGGTCAATGTCGTCTTCACGAGCACGTGCCAGTGAAACAATCATGGGCCCCTTCACTTCTTGTCCAATCAGACGGACACTTTCAAAATCTTCCCCTGATGAATTTGCAAACCCTGCTTCTATGGTATCGACTCCCAAACGAGCCAACTGTTTTGCTACCACCAGCTTCTCAGCAGTCGACATGGAACAACCCGGAGATTGCTCGCCATCTCGAAGTGTTGTATCAAATATCCGTACTTTTTCCATAGCAACCCTCTGATAACAAAGATCTCTCTATCAGGACGCTGTCACTTCCTACAGCCCTTATTTTTCCAGTAGCCAAATTTCCTAAAATCTCACTTATTTGTTGAATTTTCAAGACGTATAGTGACCCAGGAAAGTTTTTCCTGGAATTTCCCTCTTTTTTAAAGGGAGAAACGGGTATCTAGGTAAGCCTCTCCTGCGGGGGAGGATTGAGGTGTGAACGAAGAGACGCAGCAATCAGGTTTTACCAAATAAGATGGTTTTTTCAGATGAGTCATCTTTTTTACGAAGAGATTCGAACGCATCAACGTGCTGATAACCAATGGAATGGAGCGCACTGTTGACATTGGAAAAAACACGCAATTTATTGACCAGATCGAGCTTTTGCAACATGACGAGCAATTCGTCATCCAGTTGGCACAGTGCAAATTTTTTATTAAACCTCTTTAAGCGAACATATTTACCACACAGCATGCCAATACCGGCAGAATCGATCATGCCAACACGCTGGCAATCCAGCAACAATCCCTCAATTTTACTATCTTCAATAGCATCCAACAGGGGTCTCAGGTATTTATTGATTTGAGAAATCGTCTCACTGACAATGTCATCTGTTAGAGTCACGATATAAATTCGATCTTGTTCATAATGTGACATATCCGCCATATTTTACTCCTCAAGAAAGCATTCGATTCCATGAATTGTGATCAATTTGTACATTTTTACAACAATACTCAACTAGAATCCACTTCAATCAGTATAAATGTAACATCATCTTGAATGATCATATTTTTTGTGAATTCCTGCAAGCTTTTCAGAACACAGTCTTTGACAGCTTCTAACGGCAAATCTCTGGTTTCGAATAATATGTTCCGCAGGCGTTCTTCTTTGAATAATTGTTTTTCTGTGTTTCGGGCTTCTGTCAAACCATCTGTATAGAAAAAGATACGATCGCCTGGGTAGAGACAATCTTTTTTTTCTTCATAAGTCAATTCGAGCTTCTCATCTCCAAAAAATCCTAAAAACAAACCCCTGGTGTCCCAATGTTCCAGGGTATCATCTTTTTTGCGCACAATGATAGGAGAGGGGTGGCTGGCATTGCCATAAACCACAGGGTAGTGAGTTGCTTCATCATTTTGAGAAATTACAGCAAAAAATGCAGTCAGGTACTCATTATTGCTCAAGATCTGACTCATGGCCTGATTGGCTTTGCGCAGAATGACCTTGGGAGAGGCTAAATTCTGGCACAGATCATTGAAAGTAATTTGCGCCATCATGGTAATGAAAGCAGCAGGGATGCCGTGGCCAATTGCATCGACAATCAAGATGCCCAACTGTCCGTTCTTCATGGGAATGATGTTAAAAATGTCTCCGCCCACTTTTCCCATTGATTCATAATAAGAAACAACCTTCAATCCATGAGTATTGAAGGAACTCATGGGCAGGATGCCTTTTTGAATTTGCGAGGCAATATCCAATTCCATTTGAATGATTTCGTCTTTTTCTTCTAACGTATCCATGGCCACTTGCAGTTGCCGTTGTTGCTCTTGAGTTTGTTCATACAATTCAGCATTGTTGATCGATGTGGCAATCTGGAAAACATAACGTTCGATGGTATCCATCTGGGCTTCGCTCAAATCAAAAGTATTGGACAGATTGGCAAAACTCAGAGTGCCAATGACCTGGTTACGAACAATCAAGGGATAACACAGGTACGATTTAATGGGCAAAATTTTAAACACGGTCTGGTCGTAGGGGCTCAACAATGGCAAAATCTCTGGAGTGATCAATGGCACAAAGGTTCTTTTCTTTTTGAAAAATGTCTCCACAAAAATACTCTCTTTTTCTTCGAGGGAAGCATGAATGGTGGTGATCCGTTGAATTTTTTCCAGAGTGATGTCCTTCCCGTCGATTTGTTTGAACACCAGTTCTTGCTTCTGTTCATCCACCAATTGAATGCCTATTTGATCAAACCAGAATATCTCGCGTAAGACATCAACGACGGTCGTAATGACATTATCCACATTGAGAGTGGCATTGACCATGCGGATGACTTGATTGATGTGGGCCAGCTCTTTTTCTTTTTGTTCGGTTTTTTCATGAAGCAGGACGTGTTCAAAATGACGTGCAAAATTCCAGGTAATGTTTTCCAGTAAATGCTGTTCATTGTGAGTGAAATGCTGAGCTTGGTCGTATAACGAAATCATGACCAGGGCGATTGCTTCGCCTGCAATCACTAAGGGTACGACCAATTGTTCTGTAATGGTTTTTTCAAAATGAATTTTTAAGATATCTTCGGTTTGATAAGAAGCCAGTTCGTCAGCAGCGATAATTTTAGAAGTTTGTGACATGAAGACGTCATAGGCATAGTGTTCTGATGAAAGACGTATTTGAAATTGATCGGCATACTGCGTTGCTAAACCGTGGCTGGCACGGGCAACCAGGGCATGGGTTTCTCGATCATAGAATACCACCAGGCCCGCTCCATCTTTTCGCATGGCACGAACAGCTTTCTCAATAAAAACTCGGGTCACTTCTGCAATCTCCAGGGAACTGCTGACGGCTTGGGTGATTTGATAAACCTGTAAGAGATGATCCTGCAACTCAAATAATTTTTCGGTGCGTTCCTGTACCTTTCTTTGCATGGTTTCCAGGAATTCCACCTGCTCTGTGATATCCCGGATACCCACGACCCAAACGGACTCTCCTCGGTAATTTTGTTTACTGGCAATCATTTCGGTGTGGAAGGTTGTCCCATCTTGCCGGGAACAAATGCCTCGATGGGAAGCATCCTGGCTGGATTCACTCTGTTGAATGGCCACCTGCAACGAATCACTTTTGATGAAGGCCGATACCTCCATGCCGAGGATCTTCTCATGTTCCAGACCCACCTGTGCGGCAAATCCTTCATTGACTTCCAGTATCTTTCCATCCTTGTGCACCAGAACGCCTTCAAAGGTCGTATCGATCAGCTTACGGAAACGTTCTTCATTTTCCAAAATGACTTGTCTGAGTTTTTGTTCCTGCTCCAGGGCATATTGCTGGGCGGCATGCCGGGCTTTTTGGGAACGCTCACTTTCTTTCCTCAAAATGATGATACGGTGGGCCAGCCCGAATGATAAAAGGATTACCTCAAAGGCAAAGCCCATCTGGATGGCGTATCGTGTCAAGAAAAAGGCTGGCAGCATCCCCAAATCAGCTAGGGAAAAGACAATCACCCCCAACAGCAAAGCACTCCAGGCGAATAAAAAATATTGGGCGATGATGACCCGTTTTCTCCAGCACCAAAATCCAATGATCAGCAAGAGCAACGCACCAATGACAGTATAAATTGTGCCAAATTGAATCACAATGCTCAAATCCAGGATGAACAACAACGCGATTCCCAGCAATCCAACGGCTATTAAGAAGAGAATGGCTTTATCAAATCGAGGCGCATGCTTTTTGGTATTTAAAAAACTTTTGGCAAATAAAAGAGCAAAGACATCTGTAACCAGAATGAACAGGGTCAGACTCCAGGTTCCCCATTTTGTTGCATTGGGCCATAAATATTGAAGCGTCAGGCCATCGGCTGACATTTGATAAAATAAAAACAGGGTGATGTATAAGACATAATACAAATAAGTTCTGTCCCGGATGGCAAAGAAAAGGAATAAGTTGTAAATCACCATCACCAGAATCATGCCATAATATAATCCCAAAAAGTATTGTTCCTGATGATCTTTTTCAAAAAATGCCTTGAACTGCCACAACGTCAAAGGCAGGTGGATGGTGTCTTCTGATTGAAAGCGTAAATAGATGGTCTGACGTTCTTCCCCATGCACATCAATATTGAATATAAAATGGCGGTGTTTGACATCTCTTTGGTAAAACGGAACCCGTGTCCCTCCTTTTTTAACAATATAATTGCCCTGACCATCAGGCTGATGGATTTCTATGCTGTGGATGATCGGATGGCCAATTTCTAATAACAAGTGCTCTAAATTGAGGTTGGGATTGAAGATGGTGAATCGAAGCCAAATGGCTGAATTGGTATGTCCGAAATTAGGGACTTTTTTTGTATTGACTTGAAAACCTGGGGAGTTGGGGGACAGGGCCAGGATATCAGCCAGGGTCATTTGTCCGCTGGGATCTTCCAAAATATCCAGGTATTGTCCCAGGGGATACTCCTGTTTCTGATGGTCTAATGTTAGCTCAGGAGCCGCTGTTGCTGTTGAGGACACCAATAAGTACACCAATGTGGAGAACACTATTGGAACAAAATTGGTGAAAACAGGTTTAAAATGCCGGAAACATTCCATCGTGAACAGCAAGCTTGTGGTTGGGATTTCCCTATTTTTTGGCATGAATTCAGGATTATCTCAAGGAAAAGTCGTTACCATCTTTTCCGCAATTTTTTGGACTCTGATCAAATCAAGATCGGAAGGGCTTAAATTAACTCATGCTACGTATAGGAATCTTGTTAAAGTTGATTAGCCCTTATTAAGAGAACTCCTCAGTTCGACGAAAGGCACAAAGGCACAAAGTAGATAGAGAAACTCTCTCCTGATTTATAGCAGACAATAGTATTTTTTTTTCAACATTTAAGTTTGCTCATCTGTCATCCTGACCTTACGCCCGCTGCCTAGCAGAGGAATTGCCCTCTTGAGTGGTCAGTGCCCTGGAAAGGTTAGGAGAAAGCATTGATCTAGCACATATGAGAGCCATTGGAATTTCCCTCCTGGGAGGGGCTAGGGGTGGGTTGTGAAAAACTGTCAACTACTTTACTGCGACTCTGAAAGGCAACAAAAATCCGTTTCTGATTTCATCTGTGTCCTAAGAATGCTTTCACAATCGTTGCCCAATTTCTTTCGTAATCTCAATGAAAATACTCGCTTGCTCTTCTGGTGCTTTTGTAGACAGAGGAGTGGAGCCATTGATGAATTGAATTTCTTTGAGCCACGGTACAATTTCCCAGGCGCAAGGTTCCAGCAGAATGGGGAAGATCGTGATACCTCTTCCTAAAAGTACCGGTATTTCTCGTTCTCGAATGAATTGAGATTTGAGAAATGCTTTGGAAATCAGGCAAATTGCTATTTGACAACCATTCACAGCCCGCTGGATTTCTTCATTCCAGTTGTCACCCGCTCTGACATCTTTGTCATACCAATACCGAATATCGCTATATTCCAATGCATCCAAATGGCCAAGCAATTCATCCAACCATTTCTTATCATTGCGGCTGTAACTGATGAATATTTGCTCTGTTGCACTGAGAACGACATCATCCGGTCTTTGAGATACAGCTTGGTATGCTCTTTTTCGTTTTTGTTTTTCTGCTTTCTCTTTTCTGCTTTCTTCCGCTTCGATCCCATTCAAGAGTGCTTTCAGGTCAAATTCTTGTCGCAATTCACCACATGAGTAAGTTGGTTTCCCCATCAACTCCAGACCAATCAATTGTTCATAGTTCACAGTGATTGCTCCATCTTCTGTCAAGGGAACCAGTTCATGATACTTGAAATTGGCGTAACTGGAGAAGATTTGATGAAAATGATTGCGAATCACCGCAAAATAATCCCGTTGTTGCTCCCCTTTGACCCAGGTGTGAATAAGCCGTTGGTCATTATTGGCGGTGATCAGAGCCCTGCTTTTGAAGGTTTTATTGCGCAGAACCACTCCAGAGCGCCAACGTCGAATGCCGTCGATATCATCGGCCATCCTTACAATAAAGCGGGCCATGATCGATGTTGGTAAAAAGGGAAAAACAAAACGGAAACGAATGAGAGCCCCTGTCTTGTCAAAGTCCAAATCAGCAGGCTCATCGGACTCCAGCAGGTCGGGAATGAGATAACTCATCTTCTGATGAAAGCGTTGCTCTCTGTTAAGGATATAAGCCAACTCAAATTCCTGCATGGTTTCCATGATGAAACCGTATTTATCCTTGGGAACAGCATAAGGTCTCTCTTTTTTGTTAAAAATGCCCTTCAGGTCATCAAAAGCAATGATTCCTTTCTTTTTTTGCAGTTCGTCGGAGTTGATCACCTGGTAAACGGCATTGGTCAACCAGCGGGGGTTGAGCACGTAAGTGTTCAGATGCACAAGGTTTTCAAAGTAAACCACAATCCCCAAATCATTCAAATGTCCCAGTAACACATCACGGGTTTCTTCCTGGATTGTCTGCTCTTGACAGACTTTTTGATAGGTTTCCAGAGTGATATAATCCTCATTTTTCTCTTGCAGCCGGTCTTTCGCTTTATACCAGTTGACTGGTAGAGAAGAGTCCCATGCCTCAGTCTTCTTCAATGCTTTGCCCAACTGGTCGGTGAATGTTTTCAATCCTCTGTTGTCCTTACAGGATAAGGGAAAGAAACCCTTAATTTGAGGATATTTGTTCATCAGAGTATTTCGTTCTAACTCATGGTAATGCTGGTCGACCTTGTTCATGACGACCAGGACAGGTGATTCGCCACCGAATGTTCTGGCATGATGTAGCCAGTAATCAGGGTTCTGTTCTTTCCGGCCATCCAGCACAATCACATACACAGAACGCCTGGACATGAAAAACTGATGGGTGGCGTGCATGATCACCTGCCCACCAAAATCCCACAAATGGGCTTGAATTTCTTCTTTTTTCAACTCCCATGTGTGGATATCCACACCGGGAGTGGGTTTTTCATCTTCAGCTAAGTCTGCTGTTGGATCTAGTATTTTTTTAACCAGAGAGGTTTTGCCTGCTCCGCCATCTCCTAAAAAAACAACTTTCACCTCCTTCAAGCGTTTTTCTCCTTCTTTCTGGAGAGATTCTAGGTAGTGGATGATGGTGAGGTGTCCCTGTTTCTTAATCTCTGGCGGCAGCTCCACTCTTTGCTTCAAGGCCGCAAGATCAGCTGGCTCACTGTTAAAACGTTTCTCAAAAATGGAATACCAGAAATCACAGTCAATGTCCTTTAAAGCTTTTTGAAATTGCCTGACCAAGTTTGGCCAGGATTCTGGGGTAATGTTCCATAAAGGTTTGGCTAGTAAATTCCTTGCATTTTTTTTACCGTCATTAGCCATAGTAAGGTAGTCCAGATCGTAGGTAATCATCTGTTCAATTGCCTTAGAAAAATATTTTTTTAAAGAATGGTAAGCCGTGTAGGAATATGCGGCAGAGTAGGCGGCATAGGCAACAGCGTAGGCACTGGCAGCAGCATAAGCTGCATTGGCGTTGGCAGCGGCTGCATTGGCGTTGGCCTTGGCGTTGGCGTCATAGGCAGTGTCGGCGGCCTCATTGGCAGTGTTGGCGACTTTGGCGTATGTGTCGTAGGAGTTGGCAGCATATTTTATTTCATATAAACATACCTCTGTGACATCCAGAGCATGGAAGACCGCAAAGAGGTGGTCTTCTTGCTTGTCTTTCCAGTATTCGAAATTCCCACTAGTCCCAAGGATCGGTATAACTCTCAGAGCACACCTGTAGGCAAAGGCTACTACTGCATTCTGGTTTAATCCTTCTAATCTTTGTTGAACTAAATCTCTATCAATCGCCATCTTTGGTTCTCCATTTTTTCTTTGTGCTCTCTGTGTGGGGCGGCCTTCCGTAGATATGGCTAATTTTGAGCTTATCGGTCACTACGGTAGTGTCACATTGGCGTCCGCAGTCTACGAGCTGGCTTCTTTGTCGCCGTGTAAGGCAGTGCTACTATGATAATGCTCAAGAAAACCGACAACCTCCCTTAACCCCTCCTTGCCAAGGAGGGGAAACGCCTGCAAAGAAAAACCTCCCTTAACCCCGTCTTAGTAAGGAGGGGAAATCGTTGTTACACAACTGACCGAAAATATGACCAACCCCAACAATAAAAAATCCATTTTTTAGTGTTCTTCGTGGGGGTCCGACCTCTCGGCTTTGTGGCTAATTTTAACCACTCGTCCAGGTTTTTCTCTGTGCTCTCTGTGACTCTGTGGCTAATTCCACTTGCTTAGGCTCTCACAATAAAAACAAGGGCATATCGATGGCCAAAAAGACACCCCAGCGTAGGCTCTGGGAGTCGATTTCATTTTCCTGGGTGGTGACCGCTTCTCCCTCATCGTTCATGGTGGTTTCCCCTTCCTTGACCAGGTTTTGCAGCTTGCTGCTGTATTGTCCTCCAATGCCAAGGGTGGTTGGGAAATTTTTGAAAATCCCGGTAGTGAAATAAAGACCGGGAGAGAATAGATTTTCGAACTCCAAATCCGCTTGTTCTACGGTGTGCTCTTCTCCATCCACGCTGACATTTTTTTCAGCTAGGCGTGTCCGTGAGATGGGTCCCAGATCCAACAGAGGCACGAATAAGCCAACAGAACGAAAGATCCACCAGTCCATGCCACGGCTGTATTCCAGACCAACGGGGGCAAACAACCCGGCCACTTTGCCTGAATCCAGATTGTTGACTTCACTGGTATTCAGTCGTTCATAAGAATAGTGGGCCCCCAGATAAGCCTGGAGGGCAAACTTGGAGGCTCCTGGAATTCTTTTAACACGGTAACTGGTCACAGGAGCGGCTGCTTTTTGGAATGCCTGAGAGATTTCTTCTGCATTGCGAGCGGAAGAAACGTTGACTGCCAGGGTGGAAATTTTCAGGAAACCTTGTGGGAGTTCTTGACCACCCGACATGTCTTGCAGGTATTTGAGGCTAATGTGCAGCACTTTTTCAGACTGTCGTGTCTTGGCGAATTTATGAAATTCGACAATATCTTTGAAAGTGGAAACGACGGTTTCCACTTTCTCCAAATCCTGGTCTTCCTGTTTGCCATCACTGATCAGGGAAATGGTCTGCTCAAAAACTTCAACCAGGTTGTTAAACAGGGCCAGATTGAGCGAGGTATCGTCTACTTTCTGAGCATCGAGTTCAGTAATCAGTTTTTGTCGTTTTTCTTCCAATTCTCGAAAGGCGTGGAAGATCTGTGATAGTTTGCTGATTTTCTTTTGAAACGTGGCTAATTTGGCTTGCTCCAGCTTGGTTGGAGGTTTGCCGTGCAGTCTTTTCCAAACACACTCTACAAATTGTTGGATGGCTTTTTCGTTGTATCCAGCAGTGGATTCCAAATTCCTTGGACAATAGTCGGTGACAAAGTAGGTTTGACGTTCCTCTGGGGTGAGAAAGGAGCGTCCGAGGAAGGAAACCCACTGAACTGCTTGCTCAAAATGTTGAAATGTCTCTCTTTTTTGAGTGATGGTATCGATCTGCTCCAGGCTTTGTTCGAGGTGCGCCAGGGAGAGCATGGGGTTGCGGTGGAGGCCAAAGTCGTTTGCGATGGAACTGACAAATGGAGCCAAGAAAACGATCACATCCCGGCTTGTTTGGATGCGATCCCATTGTTCACTGTATTTTTCAACACCAAGGTCCAGTAATAAGTCCCCGGCTTCCAATTCCAGACTGACCCAGCGGGGCAAGGTATCCTTGCCATAGTAAGTCCAGTCCACGGGCTGAATTTTTTTGTATTGTCCTGCAACCAGGAAATTGTCCAAAGCGGACCTCACCTGTGTCAAATAGGCACAATTGGGAATGAAGCTGGTTCGGGCAGGGCAGCCTGCTAACATTTTCCCATCTTGTTGCAATTTGTTGTAGATGCTTTGGATGCTCTCGATTTGATCATCGCGAATCCCCAAATCCGTCAGCACTTTTTTATTAGTCGCATTGGGGCTGATCATGTATTTGACAAAATTGATCCACTGAAAGCGAGTTTTTTTCCATTCTTCTTCCGTGAAGGTCGGTTTCATCGTGAGGTAGATGGTTCTCAGGCGGAATTGATGTTTACTCAAGAGTAGAAGCAACTCCTGGTCTGTGAGTTGCTTGAGTTTCTGTTGGTACTGTTTTCTTTTGGCTTCAGATGGATTGAGCCAGAGCGTTGTAATGACATCGCCTTTGAAAAGGTTGGATGGTAATTCTTTCAAGTCTTGATCAAAGGCTTCCCGCCAAAGCTTTCCCAGTTGTTGCAATGAGACAGGATTGGATTGATTCACCAATTTTGATGTATTGGGAAACAATCGAACCGTAACGGGATTGTTGTCTCCACTGAAGTAAGCCTGTATTCTTTCCATGAAGACCATCACGGCCTCCGCTTCTGCCCTGTCTACAATGACATTAGACAGGCCCTCAATGATATCGGCTCCCGTCACTCCTTTGGCAGGAGTGGTTTGGTCTGTTGAGTCTTCCTGGTCTTGTCCCAAAGTTGGCCAGGCCAAAAGCATGAAGCATAAACAGGTGATCCAAATTTTTGCAAACATCGTCTCCTCCTCTAGATTAAAGATTGATTGATCTCTGTCACTTGATTGAAAATCAAAAAGGCAGACTTGATCATAAGATTGTTCCTTCCCTTTTTAAGAGAGCAGGGTCGACCTTCGGTGAGGAGGGGTCGGTGCTATAACCGACAACCTCCCCTGGCCTGCTTCTGCGTATGGCCTCCTTGGCAAGGAGGGGAACTGTTCTTTGCATAGCTGGCCGAAAATATGATCAAAGCCCTCATTTAGTTAAAGATTCATTATCAAGATTTACCATGCCATAACAGAATAGGAGAGTTTTGTATATGGGGAAGGACTACCTATTTTTCCGGGGAGATTTTTTTAGATAGTGATTTCAGGTACTTAAAAAATGAGAAATTTAGGTGTTTGTTTCCTGATAGGTGAGCCACTTGTCAGGAGAAAGGCTTTCTTTTTTTATTTCTTGAGGAGGTAAAGGCAACATCGCTACACCTAATGCGGCTGCTGTGAAAGTAACATTGACTGCCAGTGAGGTCAGAATCATAAAATTAAACAGAAAGGCACCACCAATGTTGATGAATGTAGGAGCCAGGGTAAGCATCAGGCTCGTTTTGAGATTGGCATTGAGTCTATTGGAAATATCCAAGAAGGTAGACAGGTGAATCAAACTGCCATCCATAAAAATAACTTCTGCCGCATCTGTGGCAATTGTAGTGGCACCAGCCAGTGAAATGGAAACATTAGCCTGTTTCATAGCAATGGCGTCATTGATCCCATCGCCAATAAAACAGACGGTTTTCCCTTCTTTCTGAAGCTGCTCAACGATTTTAGCTTTTCCTTCAGGAAGAACATCATAAAAATACTCATCGACCTCCAGCTCTTCTGCTAATTTTTGTGTGGGATGACCATGATCACCTGATACAATCGCAATATGTTTAATTCCCTGGTTTCTTAATTGCCGAATCATCGTTTTAGCTTCGGGACGCACCTGGGGTTGTAATTCAATGGCGCCAACAACCTGGTGATCGACAGCTACTGAAACAAAGGTATTCCCATTGTTGGACGAATCGGTCATGATTTGCTGTATTTTTTTGGGAACAGTGATCCCTTCGCTGATCATAAAGCGCATACTACCAACTCGAATGGTTTTATCTTCGAGAGAAATGGTAATACCATAACCGATGCGATAATTGGAATCATGAACATCCTGCCAGGTCACATCGGATTCTTTTGCCTTTTTCAGAATGGCCATCGCAATAGGATGGCTCTGTTTACTCTCTGCTGTGGCCGCCAGGCTCAAGATATCACGCTCCTGATAAGGCTGACAAAGGAAGATCTGTGTCACTTCCGGTTCCCCTGTTGTCAAAGTCCCTGTCTTATCAAAAAGTATGCTGTCTACGTCACAAAAACCTTCGAGGGCCTGGCCATTTTTGACCAGAATGCCTTCTTTAACAGCCACAGTAATATGTTTGAGCGTTCCAATCGGGGCAACCAGTCTAATACGGCCACCAATGTGACTATTGATGAAAACGGCTGTGGATATGGGCCCCAATATCGGCAAAGTCACTCCGGCGATTGCCAGCGTCGGTAAAGCCGCTTGATCCGCCCATTTTTCTCCTTTCAGTTGTATCTTAGATTTGAAGTCGGTGGAATGGAGTAAGACCTGACGGATTTTTGCAGCCATGGTGTCCTCTCCTGATTTTTCCACCCGAATATGAATTCGGCCGGAGACGATAACCGTATTTGCGTATACGTGATCGCCGACACCTTTTTCGACTGGCTGTGATTCTCCTGTTAAGGCATGTTGATCGATGCTCACCATGCCTTTACTAATCAGACCATCAACTGGGATTATCTCACCTGCGCCTACGGTCACAATATCATTGGCTCTGACATCTTGAAGAGGGATTTCGATTTCAACATCACTTTTTAAAATCCATACTTTTTGTGGAAGTGTATCAAAAACATCAGCGATTATTTTTTGAGAGTTGTTCTTCGCCTTCAGAGATTTTATCTTGCTGAAATATGTCATCCAGAGAGCAAAAGCCGCAGTAAACTTCAGACCAACACTCAGGGCTAAGAGATCGGCTGTGAAAAACAGTACGTCTGCATTAACTTTTCGATCTTGGAAAAGCGATTTTTCCACATCCCTCATATACGGAATAGCGGCATAGATATAACCCGCCATACCGATAGGACCTAGAAATGGTAGAAAGCTTTGTGCACCGAAGGCACCTAAGCTCACTAGACTTGCATTTCGGTAATGTTTGTAGCGTTTTATTTGATTATCGGCTTCAGTCCCCATCTCCTGCATTGCTTGAGAATCTGGGATGGGCATTAAATTCGAGCCGTTCGCCTCAGATTGTTGATTTTCTTCAATCGTTTGCTCTTTTTTATAATGTTCGTAAAGCCTTGTCCCTAAATAAGTAGCAAATAAGATTCCAATTTGGACTAACATAAGGCATGTCCTCTTTGTGATATTTTCGCGCTGGACAATAGATGCTGAGAATCTGTTTGAAAGAAATTATTTGATATAATAAACATTGAAAAAGCAGTAGAAAAAGTCATTTCTGTTTTTTTTCTTAGAAATCGTTATGTTGCTATAGATTAGATTCTAAAAAAGTAAGTAAAGTCAATACTAATTCACTCAGAATGGTTTTATTGCAAACAGGTGCTCAGGCGATTGTCGGCAAAGAATATACTTGCTCTGCTATTCCTAATTGTCCAGAATACTTTTGTTGATTAGACGTTTTAATGTCCCTTCGAGAGAAAGCAGGTAAGGTGAGACAAAGAAGGGCATGGAGAGGTCTATTTTTTTCATATTGGCCAAAGCCGAACGTGCCAGATGGCTGGCTTCCTGTTCCTGTTTCAACCTTTTTAAAGCATGGGCATGGTATATTTGGGAAACAACAAAACGGTCTTTGGTAGTTTTTGTATAGTTTCTCAACCGTCGCCATTGTTGGGTGCGGGCCAAAAAACGGTATTGAATGCGCAGTAAATAAGATTGCAAAGCACTTCGGTTTTGCTGAATGAACAGGGGATTTTGTTGACGCAATTGACGAAGCCCCTGGGTGGCGTATTGGTTGGCTCGGTGGTATTGTTTCAAGGCCCAGTATCCCCTGGCCAGGAAATAGTAAAGTTGAATGTTTTCTGGATATTTTTTTAAAACGACGGCCAATTTGCGTAAACTCTTGGCACGGATGGCTTTGGGGACTTTGCCCCAGGTGAAAAACAAACAAAACAGTTCGGCTTCCTCTCGTACATATTTTCCTTTTTTCATGACGAGGTCTAAGTACTTCATTCCTTCTTCTAGGGAACCGGTGGGTACAAAGAGGGGAGCAAACGTGCGGATGATCCAGGCTGATTGGGCGATCATGATTTGCAAAATACCTGAACTCAGATACGCATCATGAAATTGGGGGTATCGGGTTTGAATCTCTTCGAACAGGTTCACCCCTTTCATGCCATAATAATACGCTTGCCAATAAGATTGATCATAGGTCATGGCCACCCCTGCTTTCAATCCATAGATCAAGCCTAGATAGATTGACCACACTGGATTATCGGGTTCTGCTTCCCTATTTTTTTCCAGCAACTCCATGGCTTCACTGGCTTGCTGATCAAACAACTCGAATTGCTTCTGATCGTCCTTGCCCAAAAGGTGGGTCAATTCCATATAACGAAAGACCGTTTGATAGGTTTCCCGAACCGGGGTTGGGGTTTGATCAATCATTTGCTGTAGAGTGGGGCGGGACTCCAGGAAACGCAACGAATAAAAGGCAGTTCTCAACTCCTGGATCACTGCATAGTGGGGTATTTCGATAGTGGTTGAATTTTCAGCAAAAACCGTCTTGGCTGGCAACAAAAGGAGCAATAGCAGCAGGCAGCGGTGAAGTGAAAAACAAATAAATAAATTTTGCATCATAAAAAGCTTATAACTGTTCTTAAAATGAGATAGGAACAACCAAAAACCAATAACTGTTTAGCCATGAAGTGACACGAAAAAACATTAAAAAAATCTTTTAGATATGCGAATCTGAAGTTAAAAATTCCTGTTATAAAATCCGTACTTTATAAAAAGCAATTTGTCATACCGGGCTTGACCCGGTATCCAGATCCCCTTGGATCAGTTTATGGATTGCGGTCGGGTTGACGTACCAGTCAAGCCGATATGTTGGACTACCGGACTGGCATAGTATTTCAACTTCAGATTCATATTTAGATCGTGGAAATCAGCGTCCCCCAATTTGTTCACATTAATCTGTAATATAAATTTTGTCACATGCCCAGATTATTTGCTATTGATTCCATGGCGATTTTATATCGCAGTTACTTTGCGATGATCCGCAACCCTTTGATAAATGCCCAAGGCATCAACACCAGCGGTGTTTTTGGGTTTCTTTCGCAAATTATTAAAATTGCTGAGATGAATGAACTCGAATATCTGGCAATTGCCTCTGATTTGCCAACTCCTACATTTCGGCATAAACAATTCCCTGCCTACAAAGCGACTCGTGAAAAAATGCCAGAGGATTTGGTGGCACAACTGCCATACCTTTCCAGGCTTGTGGAGGCACTCAATCTGCCTTATTTGACAATGCCCGGTTATGAGGCGGATGATATTATTGGCACCTTGATGTTGCTTTGTCAGGAAAGAGGAATTGAGGGGGTGATGGTCACCAGTGATAAAGATTACATGCAACTGGTTTCTGAATATACGGTCATGCTCAATCATCGGGGAGAAACCATTGATTCACAAAAGGTTCATGAACGGTTTGGGTGTTCGCCGGAGCAAGTGATCGAAATTTTAGGTTTGATGGGGGATTCCTCTGACAATATACCTGGAGTGGCTGGTGTTGGTGAAAAGACCGCTATCAAACTCATTCAACAATATGAAAACATTACCAATTTATATGAACACCTGGATGAGATTTCTGGAAAAAAACTCAAAGAGAATTTGGTTGCAGGTAAAGAAAATGCGTTTTTGTCACGTGAATTGGTGACGATTGATCGTCATGTGCCCATTTCACTGGACTTCGAATCTTTGCGATTCAACCAGGATGTTTTGTATCACAATTCTCTCTTTCACGATTTGCTGGAAGAATTAGATTTTCAATCATTTCTCAGACGCTTTAAACCTCAACCGTCTCCTGCGTCTCGGCCCACCACTCCTGCAAAAAGCCGTTTCGTTTCAATCGATTCGTTATCGTCTCTTCAAAAACTCATTTCAGACTTTCAACAGGCTGATAAACTGGCTTTTGACATAATGGCGACCGGTAAAAACGCAATTGATGACCGTCTGACCCATCTGGCCTTTTGTGCAGAGCCCTACACGGCTTATTATCTGCCGTTGCAAAGTGAGGAGTGGATTGATCATGAAGAGGAACTCTATGACCTGTTGAAAAAGATATTTGAAAATCCTGATTTGTTATTCATTGGACATGATTTGAAGTTTTCTCTCCAGCTGTTAAGGCGTAAAGGCATCTGCATTCAAGATAATATTTTTGATACACAGATTGCTGCTCAGATGTTAGAAACACAGCGCAATTATAGTTTGAATCACTTGGCATCCTCTAAACTGAAGCAAGCCAAGCAGTTTGAAATCGAAGGATCGGGAAAAGCACAGCAACTTTCCATGCTAGACTTGGAAGATGAAAACACTCAAAACTACTTGTGTGAAAATGCCGATTTGATTCTGCAACTGTATGGTATTCTGCACCTTCAGTTGAGCCAGACAGACATGCAGCGTTCATTCCAGGCAATTGAAATGCCGCTGGTGGTGGTATTGACAGAGATGGAGCTAGCCGGGGTCCATTTTGATCTGGAGCATGTGGAAAACATTTCTGAAGATTTTACAGAGCAATTGGAGCATTTGAGCCAGGAAATCTATAAACTGGCCGATGAAACATTCAATATCAATTCGGTGCTGGAGTTGCAAAAAGTGTTGTATGACAAGCTCGCCTTGCACAAAGCCTGTAATATCCGACCCAAAAAAATTAAAATAGGCAATCAGATGTCCACGGATGAGGAAACACTGGAAAAAATGAGTGCGTTTCCTCTGCCACAAACGATTCTCAGGTACCGCACCTTCAATAAATTGAAGAATACTTATGTTGATCAACTTCCTTCTTTTGTAAATCAAACCACCCGCAGAATCCATTCTTCATTTCGGCAGGCCGTCACAGCCACAGGCCGATTGGCTTCTGACAATCCCAATTTACAAAATATTCCCATTCGGACTCCAGAAGGACGGAGAATCCGGGAACTGTTTATTCCATCCACGCCAGATCATATATTGATTGCCGCTGATTATAGCCAGATCGAGTTACGCATTGTGGCACACTACTCGCAAGATCCTACTTTTTTAGAAGCCTATCGAAATAATCTGGATATTCATGCCCTGACTGCATCGGCCATATTTAATGTGCCCACTGAAGAAGTGACTCGTGAAATGAGAGCCAGGGCAAAAGAAGTGAATTTTGGTTTGATTTACCGTATGGGAGCGGATCGTTTGGCAATTGTTACCCAAACCAAAAAAAAAGACGCACAACAGTTTATTGAAAAATATTTTCAAAAATACGCGACCATTCATGCCCTGCAAGAACAATTTCTGGAGCAAGCCAGAAAAGAAGGATATGCGACAACCTTGCAAGGGCGGAGGCGTTATTTACCAGACATCAATGGCAAAGGACTGGCCAAGCAGATGGCCGAAGGGGCCGCGATCAACACCCCCATTCAAGGAAGTGCTGCTGAAATCATCAAAATGGCCATGATTCGCATTGATCAAAAACTAAAAGCAGAGCAACTCCAATCTAAAATGATCTTGAGTGTTCATGATGAACTGGTTTTTGATGCCTTGCAGGAAGAACAGACTCTCCTCTGCCAATTGGTTAAAGAAGAAATGGAAAATGTGATTAAATTGGAGGTGCCACTCGTTGTTGAAATCGGTATCGGACAAAATTGGCTGGAAGCCCATTGATCACAGGTTCTAAAGCCCTCTTTTATGAAGGATGAGTGGTTCTGGACAAAAGAAGTATTTGATGATCTAATATAAAGATATTGATCCTCTTTCATGAAAATGCTAGGGCTTATATGTGTTTGACAACAAAAGAACCCTTGGTACAAATATTCAACATTTCAATTGAAATTTTCTCTTTATAGACAGTGCACAGAACATGGACCTCTTGATCACACAAAAAGATAATGTTTTTTACCTGAAAGGCGTGATCAATGAGTTTGCAAAATTTAATCAACTCTTCAAATTCAAGGGCCCTGAAATGGTGCTGAACCTTAAAGAGGTGAGACGCATCAATTCAACAGGAGTCCGTGAGTTGATCAATGCCATTGAAAGAGTGGATCGCAGTATTGAGATGATTTTTGAAGAATGCCCTCCTATTGTCGTTTATCAAATGGCGATGATTCCCAACTTCACTTTACGTGTTCAAGTCAAGTCGGTCTATGCTCCCTATTATTGTCCTGAGTGTGACCATCAAGAGGAAATTCTAATAGAGATGGAAGATTTTAGTTTGGAGAAGGGGCTGCCAACAGCGACATGTAAGAGCTGTGGCAATGAGTTGGATTTTGATGATGATGAAGAATCTTACTTTTATTTCATGGAACACTCCTGAATCCTGCCTGTGAACCTTTTTTTTAAATGCATTATAGATCTCTTGACAAACGTGAGCTTCCCAAGGATGTTCTAGAAAAATTAGCAAAAAACAATCCTTATATTGTCAAAATTTACGATTATCCTGACATCATCCTTCCTCATCCGACCGCAGTGCAATTTCAGCATATGTGGGAAAAGAAATTTCCCTCTCCAACGGAGTTGGAGGTAGAAATTGGTTGTGGTTCTGGAAGATACCTTCTCCAGTTGAGTCAGCGTTTTCCCGATCATGGTTTTGTTGGATTTGAGTTACGCTACAAACGGTTGACACTTGCTGCCAAAAAATTTAATCAGTTCAATTGTTCTAATGTTATTTTGCTGAAAGAGAAGGGAGAGTATTTAGGAGAATATTTAGGAGAAGGTAGCATTAACCGGATTCACGTTAATTTTCCAGATCCCTGGCCTAAAAAAGCTCATAAAAAGCATCGACTCTTGAACGAAAGTTTTTTCCAAAACATCTATCCACTTTTCAAAGCCGAAGGCGAGTTGCTGTTTAAGACCGATCACCAGGAGTATTTTCAAACTGTCAGGAGCCTGGTTCAGCAATTGCCACAATATACAATTGTTGAGGAAACCACTGACTTATACGCTAGTCCTTATTATGCAGAGAACATTGAAACGGAGTTTGAGCAGCTTTTCAAATTCAAAACAAACCCGAATATTGCTTATATGAAAATTCAGGTTTTAAAATAAGGGGACATAATACTAATTTAAACCAGGGAACATTACTAATAAAAAATAATTAGTATTATATCCCCTGATTTATTGCCCTAGATTAAGTTCGTAGCCTCGAACTAAATAAGAGGAGCTGGTTGATAGTCTTTGGCTTCAGGGTACTGATCCATGATTTGTTGCACTTGCTCCACAAAAACTTGTACTTGGCTGCCAGAAGAAGCAACAAAGCGTTCGGGGTCTTGTAAAATGGCGTGAATTTCCTCTTCATTCAGAGGTAAACGTGGATCAGCGGCCAGGCGCTGAGGCAGTTCATTTTCGGTGATTTCACCAGAACGCATGGCCCGAACAACGTCAACCGCATGGGTTTTGATGGCTTCATGGGCTTCTTCTCGGCCACTGCCTCGCTGAACGGCTTCCATCAGAATGGTTGTTGTAGCAACAAATGGTAAGTATTTTGACAATTCTTGGTCAATCACGGATTCGTAGAATCCCATTTCATCGAGAACCGTTAACAGTGTTTCCAATTGTCCATCCATGGTATACATCGCTCCAGGCATGGCAACACGACGCACTACAGAACAGGAAACGTCTCCTTCATTCCACTGATCACCACTGATTCCCATGAGCATGTTCGTATATCCATTGAGAATGTTGTGAAATCCATTGATTCGTTCACAACTGCGCATGTTCATTTTATGGGGCATCGATGAGGAGCCGACCTGTCCTTTTTGAAAACCTTCTGTCACCAACTCATGTCCTGCCATGAGCCGCATTGTCCTGGCCAGGCTGGAAATCCCGGAACTCAAACCATACAAGCAGCTGACCACCTCATAATCCAGGCTACGTGGATAAACCTGTCCGACCGCATTGAACACTTTCGTAAAACCCAGATGATGGCGGACTTTTTCTCCTAACTCTTGCAATGCCTCTGTATTATTGTGCAGCAAAATCCATTGATCCAGTTGTGTTCCCACGGCTCCCTGCAACCCGCGCAGCGGATAATTATCAATCAATGCCTCAAGACGGGAAAATGCTTGCAGCATCTCCTGACCAAACATGGCCAGTCGTTTTCCCAGGGTAGTGGGTTGGGCCGGGACATTATGAGTACGGGCCACCATCATCAAGCTTTGGTATCGATTTGCCCACTGGGCCAGAGAATTCAAAGCAGCAGCGTATTTTTTACAAATCACACGCAGGGATTGTACAATCTGTAACTGCTCTACATTATCAGTCAAGTCTCGACTGGTCATGCCTTTGTGAATTTGTTCATGGCCGGCTAGCTCACAAAACTCGTCAATTCGTGCTTTGACGTCATGTCGTGAAATACGTTCTCTCTGTTCGATACTCGCCAGATCAATCTGGTTTTTGATTTGCTCATAGGCCTCAATGGCATCAGCAGAGACATCAATTCCTAAATCACGCTGTGCTTTCATCACAGCAATCCAAAGCTCTCGCTCTATCAGGACTCGCCCATGAGCAGACCAAATATAACACATTTCCTGGCTTGCATATCGATGGGCCAGGACATCTGGAATCATTATTTTTTCGGTAGACATAGTAATAACAATAGTTAAGATAATTTTATTGAGGTTGGTCATCTTTTTGACCAGTTGTACAAAAACGAATTCCCCTCCTTGGTAAGAGAGCGGGGCCGACCTTCGGATAGGGGAGGTTGTCGGTTATAGCGCCAATCCCTCCTAGCCTTCCTTTCGCAAGGGGAGGAACAATTTCAGGTGGTCAGAAATATGATCATACCCTTTTATTGGACACAGATGTTGAAGCATCGGACCGTGAATCTATTCAATCTGTGTCCGTCTGAGTCCCAAAATTGTACGAGGTATTGAAGTCAGAAAAGGTAAAGTGGGAAGGGACAATTATAATCCAACATGATCACGCACACGGTCCAATACCCGACGCGCAACAGGTCGTGCTTTATCACGTCCTGCTTCCAGAATTCCATCTAATTTCTGAAAATCCTGCCGAATCTCAAAGTAGATTTCACGGCTTTGTTTGAGTTCTTCATTGATCGCTTCA
>JANQHV010000194.1 GCA_028282505.1 SAR324 cluster bacterium
CCGTACAGTTGAGTTCAATGAATGGTCCGTCTGCACGAGGGGACAACAGGTGGAGTCGACGGGCCAGAGCACTTTTTCCAGTCCCTGTCGCTCCTGTGATCAAAACGGAAGGAGTCTCCCCGGTTTGCTCTTCCACATGAATGAGGCGTTGCAGTACGGTTTCGATTTCCTGGGAAGAGAGAGAATGGCCTGGCAAATAATCAGCAGGACCGTCTGCTCTTTGCTTCTTTCGGTGATACTTGATTTCATCACGAAGCTCCTGTGTCTCCAAAACCCGGCGAATTGAATATTCCAATTCATTCAGATCAAGTGGCTTGGTGATATAATCAGAAGCGCCTTGCTTGATGGCTTGTACGGCATTACGGACACTGCTGTAGGCAGTGATCATGATCACAGGAATCTCCCACTCTTTTTCCTGAATCCATTGCAGCAGTTCCATCCCGCTTTTGCCCGGCAAGTGGATATCTGTGACAATCATGTCCGCAGAGTCTGTTTCTAACCACTTCTGTGCTTTTTCTGCATTGTCAAAAAGCAGACATTCATGTTTTTGGGATAAAAATTCATAAATGCTTTTGCCCAATAAACGTTCATCTTCCACAATAATTACTTTATGCTGTCTCATTATTCACTCTTTATTTATTCAGCCTGTTGTTGTCCAAACAGCTTCGAGCTTTTGCCTATTTGAATCATCCGGTGGTTTTAAGTCCACTTGCAATGGCGTTGATGGTCAGCAGTAATTCACTTGGGATGGTTTTCTCCAAGGGCAAGTCACTTCCCCTTGACGCTGTTGTTCTCCAATCCCGCAGGAGCTCGATTTGTCGATGATGGAGTAAGGCTAAAGGCTTTTGGCGGAGAGCTAATACTTTGTTCGAAACCGAACCCTTAGTGACCACGCTTTCCAAAAGAGGGGAAAGCATTTGTTTCGTTCTTTCGAACTCAGCAGCTATTTGGGCCAAGAAGGTCTCTCGTAACTCCGAATTCAACACCAGACTGGCGTATTTTTCCATGATTTCAAGATCCACACTGGCGAGGCTGGTATCCACATTGATCAAAGTATTCATCAATAAAGGCCAATGGGGTATCTGTTCACGCAACTTATCAAAGTTTGCAGCATCATTATTTTTCAATTCACTCAGAGCCCATCCAACGCCATACCAACTGGGAATAAAAAATCGAGACTGGCTCCAACTAAACACCCAGGGGATGGCCCGGAGATCCTCCAGTGTTCTTTTGCCAGTCCGTCTTGCTGGTCGAGAACCAAATTTACACAACTCGATGGCATCAATCGGTGTGGCTTGACTGTAGAACTCCATAAACCCCTCTGTTTTTAACAAGTCAGCATAGACCTTGCGACTGGTTTCTGTGACCTGTTGTATGACTGATTCCAAGCGGTGTGCTTGAGGTTGCTTACTTTTTTGCGAAAGCGTCTTTCTGGATACGCTTGCCACGAGCAGTTCCAAATTATAGGTGGCTGTCAGGAGATTGGCATATTTTTGAGCAATCGTTTCTCCTTGCTCCGTTAAACGAATTTCTCCGTTGAACGATAACGTTGGCAGGGATTCTAAAAATAGGTTGGTTGGACCGGAACCCCTGCTGATCGTGCCGCCTCGACCATGAAAAAATAATATTTTTACGCCGAATTCTTCACCGACTTCATACAGTTTTTTCTGCGCCAAATATAAGTTCCAACGACTGGCAAAAATGCCACCATCTTTACAGCTATCGCTATAACCCAGCATGACCTGCTGCACCGGGTATTCATTTCCTTTTAAGCGACGCTGATGTTCCAGGCTGGCTCGTGTCATGGGGTGCTCTAGAAAGGCACGCAAGATGTCTGGACTGCGTTTCAAATCTTCAATGGTTTCAAAAAGTGGTACAACGGGTAGAGGACAAACGGGTTCTTGATTTGTAAAAAAGGCCAGTCCCACTTCCTGTGCCAGCAGATAAACTGCCAGCAAATCGGACAAATCATGAGTCATGCTGACAATCAATGACCCCAGACCATCTGTACCGTATGAACGAATGTGTGAAACCAGCACACGATAGCATTCCAACACAGCGTCTGCCTCCGGTCCGGAAGAAGTTCCTGAGATAGTGAATGGACGTGGGAAGATCAATTCCCGGTTTAAAAATTGAACCCGTTTTGATTCTTCCCAATTGGCAAAATCATGATCCTCAATGCGGCTGGATTTCATTAATTGTGTGATGGCCTTATCATGTACGGCACTGTTTTGACGGATATCTAAAGCGGCCATGTGAAATCCAAATGTTTGAATGGATCGCATCACTTTGAGCACCTCTGCATTGGCCAATCGAGTTGCTCCTACCTCTAAAAGCGAGATGCGCAGGAGTCGCATGTCGTCCATTAACTCTTGCGTCGATTGATAATATTGAACTTCTTCCAGGGAATTATGAACATCGGTCGTATCTTCCACTTCAGGTAATTTGACCAGCATCAGATTGAGTAACTGTCTCCAGGATTCTCCAATACTTCTCTCCAGAGCTGCGGTTCCCTGTGCTCCCAGTGCTTCAGACAACGCTTGGATGCGATCTCTCAGAAAGGTAGGCGGGGGTTGAATATTATCTGAGAGACTGAGTTGAGCCGCCAGCCTGTTTAATTGCTGTTTCAGGAGGCTGAGAGCACTTTTACGAAGTTTCATTAATGTTTGTTTGGTGACTTCTGCCGTGACGAAAGGATGCCCATCCCGATCCCCGCCAACCCAGTCGCCAAATGCAAGCACTGGAAGGCGATCAGGATCTGTAATGATTTGCGGATTGAAGCCAACTTCCTTCCAGCTTTCACGCAGGCGACGATCTAAAACAGGCAGGGCTTCTGGAAAAACATTGTTCAAATAATGCAAAATATTGTTTAATTCTGAAAAAATATCCGGTTTTTCCAAAAGAATCTCCCCGGTTCTCCACAATCGTTCTAAAATGGATTTGGCTTCTCTTTTCAATACACGGCGTTCCACAGGGGTCCACATCTGATTTTCCAGTTTAACCAGAAGAAGATATAATTCTCGATGGCACTGAAGAACCGATGCCCGTTTGGACTCGGTGGGGTGAGCCGTCAAGACAGGCTCTACTTTGATTTTCGATAACATCTCTGCGATTTGCTGTTCAGTCCATCCCGACTCTTTAAGTTGTTGAAGACATTGGCCCCACAAACCTCCTTCCACCAATAATCCTTTATTGGTTTCGACTTCCCTTCGATACTGATTAGCCGTGTTTTCTTCAACCATATTCATCAATTGAAATCCGATAGAAAGTGCCTGTATATCTTTCCTGAAGCGTAGCTTGTTGTTCAGGGAAGTATTGCCTTCTTTCCAGGGCATTTCTTTGGCAAGTTCTGATTCTCCCACTTCTTCCAATACTTCCTCAAAACATTGCAGCAGAAACGATAAATCTTTTTCAAATTTTTCAAAATTCATTAATAAATCCATTCGAATTCTCCAAAAATGAGTTTCTTAGTACAAGTAATCACAATAAATTGTACAAATTCTTACTCTTAATCTTAATCTTGTTCTTACTCTTAATTCCTAAATTCCCAAAGATTTAAGATTAAGATTAGGATTAAGAGTAAGACTGTGACAACAAGAATTTGAATACTTATTTCTGATTAGCTGTACTTAGTGAAAGGTATAACGTTTGAAAATCAGTACTTTTTATGAAAGATGTCAAATAATTGTTCGGAGTTGGACACCGAAAAATCTAGATTTTTTAGCAAACCATCACCGAGATCGTAATTCTCCAAGACCCAAGTCTGTGACCTCATTTGCAGGAACACGGCTGTCGGAACAACCAATCCATAGGTAATCAGGGTGTTGTTCCTGAGCCAGATTCTTGAAAAAATCGTGATCGATGGACTGTTTTTCCTCAGCCCACTGTTGGTTATGTTTGAATATTTCAGAAATTTCTTTCATGATCTGTCTTCTCAAAATTATGGCATGAGTGGCAAAGCATTCAATAATTCACTTCAATGATGCATTCAGCTTAATCTGAATTTGAGAAAAACAAAAGATAGATCGGTTTGTGGACCAGCGAAAAAGCTGAACAAACGCTGAAAGGGCAGGCCGGCCTATTCAACGAAAACATTCCTATCCTGGGCATCACCAGCCGAATTAAGTCGGTCTAAAATATTTTCCAGCCATTGGTCTGTTCTGGACGAATTCCCTTCTTATACGAAGTTGCGTTTAAAAGTATACAGTATGTCATCCTGACGGTACGCCGAAGCGGCTTGTCGAAGGATCTCTTTGAAATGATTGAGATTCTTCGCAAGCTCAGAATGACAAAATACTCTGGAATG
>JANQHV010000304.1 GCA_028282505.1 SAR324 cluster bacterium
ATTTTTGATCGTTTTGATCAGTTTGCCTTGAAAGGTATCGGAGGGGGCTTCAACCGGAAACAAAAAATCACCGCCATACTTCGGAGCAATCCAGCTGCATCCATCTTCACTCAGCCCTCTGGCTGGCACAATGTAATGAATGTGTGGCCGGCGTGGAACGATGAAACCAAAGTTTCTGACCCCAGATATGCAAAATACCCAAACACCCCAATTGGGCTCCCAAATGCTGTTCGTCTTTGCCAAATTTCAGCAACGTGGCTGAGGAGGTTTTAAAAAGAGCGTCATACAAAAGACGTTGATTCTGGAAAATCAAGCCCCTCAGTTGATCAGAAACCGTGAAAACTACATGATAATAAGCTGTCGGTAAAAGTTCGGCCATCCGGTTGTCCAGCCAGGATTCTTTGGCTTTGAACTGACACCTTGGGCAGTGGCGGTCCCTGCAGGAATTGTGTAAATACTCATAGTAACTACAATGATCACAACTCTGCTTATGGGTACCCAGAAAACCCGTCCGGCACAAAGAAAGGGCTGATAGTACCCGGCTCTGTTTGGAAGAAAGGGGGTGAGTTTGGCGAAACGACTGGCCAAATTGACTGAAAATTTGGCCTATCTCTGCCTCGCTTGGCTCGCTATGACGATGGGCAGTAGCATAAACGGCACAGAGAGTAGATAATTCCATTGGGTTGGATAATGATCACAGGATTAATGAAAATTTCCTACCTGGAGCTTCATCCTTCCCTGGAATTGATGACTCTATTGACTACCTTTGTGTTTGAGCCTCCTGCCGAAGGCTTCGTTCAACGATAAGTTCACCGGTTGCCCTCCCAACGAAAAGCATTGTTTGTGAGATGAACAGAGTTTTTATCTCAAAATTGTTGAAAGAAGTTCTGGGGTGGACATCCGGTGAAAAGTGTTGTTATCTCAAGATTTATGCAGCTTCAATACGTTTTAAGTGACTTAAATCTACTTTCCCTTGAGCTTTCCATAGATCATATTGAAGTTGAAGCTTTAACCATCCTTCTGGAGTCCGACCAAAAACTCTCGACAAACGTAAAGCCATTTCCGGGCTGATACCTGCTCGTCCATTTAATAATGCTGATAAGGTTTTTCGGGTAACACCTAAAGCTCTGGCTGCATCAGTTACAGTCATCTCAAGAGCGTCTACACAGAAATCACGGATGATTTCTCCAGGATGAGGGGGATTGTGCATTCTCATAGTAAAACTCCTTAATGGTAATCTTCATAGTCTAAATTTGTGACGTTAGAACCTTGAAACTGAAAAGTGACTCTCCAATTTCCACTAATAGATACAGACCATGTGCCATCTCGGTCTCCTTTGAGAGGATGCAAACGAAGACCAGGTAAACCCATATCATCGGGAGATTCAGCAGTTTCTAGGAGTGCAAGAATTCTACGAAGTCTTATCGCATGTTCTGCTTGAATCCCTACTATACTTCCTGAATCAAATAATTTTTTGAGTCCTTTGTGTTTAAATTTGATAATCATAATACATGAATTGTAACCAATAACGTATCGGGTTGCAATGCAAAAGATGTCTGTAGAATTTTAAGGGAGATAACGTTCTGAATCACAAGTTGCTGACCTAGCACCGAAATTTGAAACAAAGATGGACTTTGAATTTCGTAGAATTGGTGGAAAAAACGCAGGGTCAGCAATCTTTGTAAATTCACTTGTTATGTCTTTCAGATATTCTTTATAATGACTTAATAACCTACTGTTTTCTAGTTCTAATGAAAAATCAAAGATGAATAATCTCAATTGGGACCCCACTTTTATCTGAAATAAATCGTCTAATATTTTGATCAATTGATTCTTCATGCCAAGTTTCATCCGATGAATTCCATGAAAAGCCATCTGAGAATTCAATAGTTATATCAATGATGACTTCTTCTAGATCTTCATCATAGTATCTTCCCTCTTTAAATGATTCTACTTGAGAGTAACTATATGATTTTTCATCGATAAACAGGGAGCTATTAATTATTATTGAATCATCAAACAGTAAAATATAGTTCTTAGAGTCAGATAGAGTATAAACAGACACAATGGGAAGCACTATTAACCCTATGCAACCAATGATTATTTGTGATTTATTTATACTCATTTCATAGTTTACATAATTTTGAAAAATATTACCTTCTTTACGTTTTACAAAGCGGTATGAGAAGATTAGGCCGAGTGCGATACTAAGAATAAAAGCAAAAAAGAAATGCATTAATTCATAATCAGCAACTATCGTGTAGACTACCCCTTTTCTTTCACTAAATGATGGAGGCTTTAAAAAAGTTGACACTCCTAGCCAAGATACCCCAAAAACAGGTAAACCAAATACCACACCGTATAAATCAAGTTTGTGTTCGATTCTCTTATATTCTTTTACTGTAAGATCAGTATTTTTCTCTTTCATAGTCTGAGCTTGTCAATTTAGACGGTTACATAACGTTAAAAGTGAGACACCTCCTTTTGCAGAGAGAGTTTACGAACGGAGTAAATGGGAGTCGTTTTCAAATGCATTGTTATTTTTAATATTCAATGATTCCCCTTATTGCTTAAATGGTTTTCTATATTTTTATAGAAACCTTTCCATGATTCCGGTTGGGGATTCATTTCTCGATATTTTTTCCTATCTTCATCAGATAGTGATTCATAATATTCATGCCATCTGTGTGTATAATATTCACCATATCCCATACGCCATCCTATGGATTTATGTTGGATTTCTGGGTACATCATCCAAGGAGGAATAGTAAAATCGTCAACATCTTCGATTTTGGCAATTTGTGGTTTTATCAATTGGCCTTATTTTGGTTTGCTGCTAAGATTGAAGAGGTTCAAGTCCTTAAATTTGGCACGTCATCGACTGCTTCGCTCAAAATCGATACATTGGCTAATGAAAGGAGGTCGGATATGGAAAAAAAGATCTTAATCCCCATTGATTTTACAGAAATCAACAAGGCCATGTTGCGTATCGCCGACGAATGGGCGCAACGCACAGGCGCGACGTTATACATCCTCCACGCGGTGCCCGATCTCTCGTATCGGTTCATTGAACCCCGCGTCGAAAATGTCTTCCACACTCATGATGGCGAACTCATCGAATTATTGAAACAGCGGATTGAAAAATTCGTTCAGGCGATGAATCTTCAGTCTCCGCATGAAAACATGGTTCGAGAAGGCAAGCCTTATCTGGAAATTTTGGCGGTTCAGCAAGAAATCGGAGCGGATTTGATCATCATCGGCGCTCACGATCACACGGTGGTTGGAAGGGTTTTTCTAGGAAGCAACACAGATTACATTCTGCATCACGGACATTGCCCGACCTATGTTTATCGGGAACCCCTGAGCATGACCGCATAATCTCCCTCATGGCCGGGTCAAATCCCGGCCTATCTGTGAGGAATACTGTTTTTGGTTAGCACTCTCACAGAGAAACATCAATACTGAAATAGAGAATGGTGGGGAATTTACTTTGTGCCTTTCTTATCATTTGTTTCTGCACAAGATTGCTCCTGTGCTTTTCTGAATTTGGTATTGATGTCTTCTAGTTGGTCTTTCACCCAATTGGCTGAAAGCCTGATTCCTTCAATTCATCATAAAAGGCAATCCAATCAGCAACTACAGAATCTAAGAAGAAGAACTTTCTCTTTCCTGACCTTTTGAGAGAGCAGGTGTCAAAATAATTTTGTTTTCAAATCCTCTAAATTCAATAGAAAAAGAGTCAAAAAAGTCGAGTCGTCCTAAAATGAAAGGAACTTCCTCTACTAATGCCCAACCTAAGCGAATTTTCGTCTGATATTCACCGACTTTTAGGCTAACTTCACTTAAGATGTAGGGAATGCTACCTTCTCCAATTCCATGAATTTCATGACGCTTTGACATATCAACAGGAAGCCCTAAAATTTCTCCAAGAGAATATGGAATCAAAGAAATGTCTGCTCCTGAATTTAGTAAAACGAAAATATTAATAGTTTGCTGAGGTCCACACAAAGCAACAGGGATTATCGGCTTAAAAATTTTTCCTAATCTTGATGAATTTCTTTCTTCAAACGGAAACTCAATCATACAACCAAATCTTTATCTGAACGAGGCACTTTATGAATATAAGGATTTGCACCATGTTTTTTGGCTTCTTGAAAAACTTGCTTGAGATCCCTACCGTGAGCAACTAACGATTCATCAAGAATAGCAATGTATTCCCCAGCATATTTTTGTTCTATTTCAGTATGATTGATCAACCAAGCATGTTCCTTTGGCAACATGAGACCTCCTTGAAATTTCAACTTATTTTGATTTCAACTCTTATTTTTGTATCGTGTTTTCAGATTTTTGTCTATTCTCTTTTCTTTATATTCGTTTGGCTTCTAACGTCTAGGATACCTATTGTACTTTATTGTTCGCAAAATTTATTTAATTTTTTGATTTCTATCACCGACCTTGATCCCAGAAAGGACTGTCAATTGTTTTGTGTTCCATCTGCGAGAAATACTAAGATTTTTTGTTAGTATCCTCACAGAGAAACATCAATAGAGAAATTAGGGAATGTGAGGTGGGAATTCACTTTGTGTCTTTCATATCGTTTGTTTCTACACAAGATTCTTCCTGTGCTTTTCTGAATTTAGTATTGATTTCTTCCAGTCGCTCTTTCATCCAACTGGCAGAACGTCTGATGCCACTGATTGTTCTCTCTTCGATGACCTCGTCTTGGGAGCGGGTAAAAATAGAGGCATAAGCGTCACATAAAAAACAACAATAATCACTAAATTCGTCTAGTTCATCAGAAAAAGCGATCCAATCAAAAGTGTTGGAGTCCTGGGATTGATGTTCCTGAAGAGTGTCAAACATGAGTCATCTCCTTTCTCTTTCTTCTTTCTCTTCTTCGGCAAGGCATCTAGATAAATAGCGAAGGGCTGAAAGGATGGTGTTACTGTCTTCTACCTTTTTACTGATTTCGGGTTTCGTTAGTCGTGTTTTTTCCATATCATTTTCCTTATTTTTATCTTTAAAATAATATTTTATTGATGATTTTGGATAGATAAAGAAGCACAAGCCATTTTCACTTGCTTGAAATACACCTCTGGCTATGCCTTCAAATTGAAAATCTTGCTTTTCTTAATCACCACCTAGCGTTTTCCTCATAGCGAACTCTCAGTGAGTGCCGTTGTGTCTCAAGCGATGCTGTATTAATTTTTACAAATCGAATAAATTAAGTCAAGTTCTAATTTTTACAAATCGAATAAATTAAGATTTATGACTTTATAATTTCATTGATGAGAATCTGCACATATCGAGGTAATCCATTATTTTTCCAACGTGATAAATATGTTGGTTGAACTTCAAGCCAATTTGCTAATTCCATTTCCGAATGAAACCCTTTTTTCTCTTTAAGAGCATTAATCAGATCAACTACTTCTTGATTTTGTTTTTTCTTAGGTTTTCGACCCTGTGCCATATTTTTGCATTACTTGAGGTTAAAGCCTCAGAGTATCAAACATTATTCAACATTCCAGATTAATTCGTTCTTCTCCCCTTTGGTATGGAAACGATGACTTTTATTTAGTGAGATTCTTTGCACTGCGAACGCTTGTTTAACCTTCGTTTATCGAAGCACAGCGGAGAAAAACGTCAGGTTGAAACATTTGTTATACTGATTTTGAAGATCGTTGAGATGAGAGCTATTGAACCCTTTCATCATAAGCTTTACGTGATTGTTTAATTGCTTTGTGATGTTCATCGGCCCATAAAACCAGTGTATATAGTGGTTTAACTAGCTCATTCCCCATTTCCGTCAGTTTGTATTCTACTTTCACCGGAACTTCAGGGTATACAGTTCTGTTGATGTACCCTTCTCGCTCCAGGTCTCGTAACGTTTGGGTAAGCATTCGTTGAGAAATCCCTTCTATCCTCGATTTAATTGAGTTGAATCGATCAGGCCCATCCACAAGAGAAAACAAAATTAGCATCGACCATTTATCACCGATTTGAGCCACCACATTGCGAATCGCGCACTCATCAGTTTTTTTAAATACTCTTTTTCCCGCTTTGTTCTTCAATAATTCCATCCTCTTTAGTTATCTAAGGTTACCAAAATGTGACTAGGTTACTTAATAGTGCGTTCTTGCCATGTAAGTTACTTTAATATACTATAAGGCAAATTCGTAACTATGTCATTCATTTAATTTAAATAGGAGAATAATTATGTGGAAAATCATCGTTTTACTATTTGTTGTTGTGGGATTTAACAATGTTGCAGCAGAGATTCCGGAAAAGTCTGACAAAATAATTATTAATTTTGAAGCCTTGCAGAAAGAAAGTTGGTCAGAGAAAGAATTGAAAAATGCAAAACTGATCACTGATTTTGTACAAAACTTAATGAATAACCATAATTTTGATTATGTTTTGGAAAATTATAACGACGATTCATATATTCAGCACAATAGAAATCTACCTGATAAAATCGTAGGTTTAGTGGGATTTCTCCGAGAATTTGTAAAAGATTACCCAGACTACACGTATGACGTAAAACATATCTATGCGGACGGAGATTATATAATTTTTCATTCACATGCAACACTAGATAGAGAGGATCGGGGAAATGATCGTAAAGGGATGAACATCATTGATACTTGGAAGATTGAAAACGGGAAAATTGTAGAACACTGGGATTCGATTCAACCACTTGATTGGTTCATGCGATTCTATGCTTTCTTGACAGGTGGTGATATCCGAAATTCAAATGGGGTATTTTAAGAGTATAACATGAAGTTCACCTGTGACTGAAAGGAGTCAGGTGAAACGACTGGTTGGAAACGCTAAAAACACAAATTCTTCCTTGGTTTGACTGGAAAAATGTTCAATTTTTCCAGATTTTTCATAGAATTCCCCAAGTTTATTTTCAAAAAAACACCTAAATATTTATTCATTCAACAAAGTCCTGTGGAACTAAAATAAAGGAATGAACCAATGGTTAAACGATTAGCTATTTTTTATATTCTCGTCTTTCTGTGGCTTACTCTGAATTTATTTGCCGGTGAAGAGCGTCGCCCCATCCCTGGAGGTAGTGATAAAGAGACACACGAGGGTAATCCCGTTTTCGAAAACGATGTAGCAACACAAGTCGTTTCCTATTCTTTTTATTCCCCTCTATCAGAAAGTCTTATTGGCACCACTCCTGATAAGCTGATTGACACGCCTTCAGACAACGTCTTCAACGTTACTTTAAACACGTTACCCCAATCCGAAGATTTGGTATGGCTAAGCTATGATCTTCGGGGGGTACAAGACCACACTGCGGTGTCAAGAAGTATTAATGACGAGCTATCGGTAGGAGGGCACCTCGTCAAGCTTTCCCATGAGTGGCGTCGGCAAAAAGAATTGATCAGTGCCAAATGGCTTAAAGCAGGTATCAACAGGATTCGCTTTTCCTTACCTGAAACGGCAACTTATAGTTATCAAGTGCGTAATTTAAAGTTGACGATTGTCTCTAATGGCAAAAAAACAGATCGGGTGATAGTAGTGAATCAACCTTCATTAAATTACTATGAAGATCAAGGTTATATCAAAGGATTTATTGACGGAAAAGATGCCGAACACGCTGTTTTGTTTGTAGAGAGTAAAAAAGAAACTCCCATTTCCGGTGCTTTTGAATTCCTCCTTCAAAAACCCAAGATAAGTAGCAAATCATGGGAAGTAACTCTAGTCGCTAAATTTCCAGATGGTGAGCTTCTCTCCAAAAAGGTGCAATTTAACAAGGCCGAAACAGCCGATTACCAAAATCCCATTGCTGATTTTAAGCAACTGCAAGTCCAACAATCCATTACCTCAAAAGGAGCGGAACTCCAATTAGAACCGGCCCGGTTAACCGTCTTAGAAGGGGCTTTAGACACCCCCCAAAAATTTTCGATCACGGCCCTTCGCGATGTCGATTTAGTCGCCCTGGGCCAAGGCTTGGTCAACGTCACAGAAACCCACGACGGCTACCGTTTTTTACCCCATGGTGACCATTTTAAAACCCCTGCTCAGGTCGCTCTCGGGTACGACAGAAGTAAAATCCCTGAGGGCTATACAGCCAACGATATCCGCACATTTTATTTTGATGAAACGACAACCCGCTGGATTCCTTTAACAAGAGATTCGATTGATGTGGTCAACCAAAAAGTCATCTCAACCACCACTCACTTTACCGACATGATCAATGGCGTGATTCAAATCCCCGAATCGCCTCAAACTCAGGCCTATCATCCTAATTCGATTAAGGATATTCAAGCTGCCAATCCATCTGCAGGTATTTTCACCCTATCGCCACCAACGGCGAATGCGATGGGAAACACTTCTTTATTCTACCCCATTGAGGTCCCCGCAGGCAGACCCGGCATGCAACCTCAGTTAGGGATCTCTTACAATAGCGAGGGCGGCAATGGTTGGCTAGGGGTCGGTTGGGATTTACAGACCCCCTCTATTGGGATTGAAACACGCTGGGGAGTCCCCCGATACGATCCGGATCAAGAAACAGAAACTTACACTCTAGCAGGAGAGCAACTGAGTCCCATCACCTATCGTTCGGCCCCCATTGATCGTACCCAAAACAAACAATTTTATCCAAGAATTGAAGGTTCCTTTGACAAAATTATTCGCCGTGGAGACCACCCGTCTAATTACTGGTGGGAAGTCACTGACAAGAACGGGACTCGCTATTCTTATGGAGGAACAGAAGCGGGTGGAGTAGACCCAAACACAGTGCTGAGCGATGGTGACGGTAACATAGGCCACTGGGCCTTAAAAGAGGTTCGCGACCTTAATGATAATTTTGTCCTTTATGAATACAGCAAGGTCAGGAATGTTGGTGTGGTAGGCGGTCGAGTCATGGGCATCGAACTCTACTGCCAAAAAATAACCTATACCGGCCATGGCAGCACCCTGGGAAAATACACGGTCACCTTCATGAGAGACCAAGAACTCGGGGAGTCGGGGCGAACAGACATCCTCATCAATGCCCGTTTGGGCTTTAAACAAGTCACAGCCGATCGACTTCGTAAAATAGAGGTGGCCTACAACGGTGAAGCCATTCGTAGCTACGAACTCACCTATACCGAAGGTCCCTTTTATAAAACACTTTTAAGCGGCATTACTGAGTTTGATGATCAGGGGGTCGCCTTTAATACGCATAGTTTTGATTATTTTGATGATGTGCGTCCCGCCTCCTCCGAGAACTACACCCCTCTGGGCCCGCTCGAAACTTGGTATCCCAAGAACGATAATATTCATGGTGATTTTATCCAGCATCTTTTTCCTCCGGCTCCGCCGTCTTTTAACGATAAGGCTTCTGCTTTGAGTGGAACCAAGTCAGGAGGTTTTGAGACAGGGGTCGCCTCCACTTTTGGTCTTGATGATGGGATCTTATATGCGAAAACCTCAACGGCAGGTGGGAACTATTCTTACTCCCAAAACGGGAGTGAAGGCATCCTGGCTTTGATCGATATCAATGGGGACAATCTTCCTGATAAAGTGTTTCAAAAAGACGGGAGGCTGCAATTTAGAGCGAACCAGTCCGGGCCGGATGGGTCTGTCGTCTTTGGTGAGAGACAACCCATTACGGGTATCCAAGATTTTAGCAAAGGAACAAGTCGGGTCAACACGGTTGGCATCGAAGTTGATGGCCCTCTGGAAGCCCCCTTGTTTACCGGCTCTCAGTTTGCTTTTGAATCGAATCAAACGACGGTCTATTTTTCAGATGTCAATGCTGATGGACTGATGGACATTGTCAACAATGGCATTGTCTATTTTAACCGCCTGGTCAACGGGACTCCTACCTTTGATCTTTCCAGTGAGGGCACCCCAAGTCCCATCACGTCTGTATCGGCCATTGATCCTAGTATCGTCGAACAAGACCCCCTCGAATTGCAGAAAGAGATCGATCAAAATCCCTTGCAGGATCTGGTACGTATTTGGATCGCCCCCTTTGAGGGCCAGATCAGCATTACCGAACCGGTACAATTGATCCAGGATACGACGCCGGAACGTGCGGCCTACACGACAGCTGATGGTGTCCGCGTGGCCATCCAGCACGAAAACACAGAATTGTGGTCAGCCAGAATAGAAGCGGATGATTATGCTCCCAAAACCCCGGTTGATGTCAACTCCATTGCAGTCAAATCAGGAGACCGCATTTATTTTAGAGTCCAATCGGTTTACGATGGTTCTTACGACCAGGTCCAATGGAACCCTATCATTGCCTATAGCGCGGAACAAGCCGAACTCACGGATGCCAACAACCTTCCTATTTACCAGTACCACTCCGCTGATGACTTTTTACTGAGTGCCCCAACCACGACAGGGATGCCCTTCGACGGGAAGGTTCTGATCGAAGGCCGTTTCATCAAACCCGTGACGAGTGATACGGTCCATGCAGAGATTGTTAAAACCGATAGTACGGGTCAGCATCAAGAAATTTTGTGGCAACAAGACTTCCCTTGGAACGTTTCCGTTAACGAACCGATTTTTATCAAGGAGACAGTATCGACAGGAGACCGTTTTTATTTTAATGTCAGTGCCGATACTAATGTGAACTGGTCAGAGCTCTCCTGGAGGCCTCATCTGTATTACATCGCTTCACACGACACGGCGATTCCCCTCGTGAACGATCCCAGTAGCAATCCGACTCACGCCTTCTATCCGAGTGTTGACTACCAAACCTTTAATCAAACCCTGCAACGCTCATTGCCTTGGCAGTATATTGGGAATTCGGGCTCTGTTACCGTTCATCCCAACCTGAGCTTAAATGAAAATAATGAAGAAAACGGCACGATATTTTTTTCAATTAAGAAAAGTTTAGTATTCCTGGCTAAAGAAAGTGTCGAAGTCAAGGCAGGCCAACCCGTCACTTTTCCCGCCTTGAGTGTGGAGGTCTCCGATGGTGACGAACTGTACTTTGAATACTTTACCACGAACAGTGCCTTGGCAGAGGCGATTACTGTTGCCAATGTCTCTGTCCAGAGCAGCACGGTAGAGGCAGGTTTATCGGCGGTCGCAGAACCTTCAATATTTGGAGCCATGTATCGCTATTGGGGCCAGTTTGTCTACAATGGCAATCCTGATCGCGATACGCAGCCGATCATTCAAAGCGATTTGCATCTCAATACCCCGATTCCGGATCCCCTCAGTTTGACAAAAGCGACGACCCCGCAACAGATGGCTTCCCTTTATCGAAACCAGGGAGGCACTTATCCCTATCAAGACATCTTTGTCCCTATGAGCGTACAAATGCAAGAGCAAGCCTGGCAAGGCTATGATTATCTGACGTATTTAAAGCAGGTTTCGGTCAGCTCGTCGAGATTGGGAAATAAATACCCTTCAGCATCCAACCCGATTGTCCCTGGCTCTCCCCCAGCAACAGGAGCTAGTGGCATCGTCAAGATCAGTGAAACACAAACTTCCAGCTTTTCAGCCGGAGCCGGGTTTGGTTCGAGTTTTAGTAGTGGGAGCACGACCTACCAGTACGATTTTATGGATATGAATGGGGATCGGTATCCTGACATTTTGTCAAAGAACCGGATACAATACAGCTTACCGACAGGGGGGCTGAGTTCCTCGGCCACTCCCAATACCTTAGGAGAGGTCAGTCAATCCAATCACAGCACACTCGGCTTTACGCTCAGGGGCACTTTTTTGTCATCCTCCGACCAAAACTCTCCCTCCAAAAGTAAAGGTTCGAAGTCATCCGATGCGCAAACCCAAGCAGAGATATCTTTCGGCATTAGTGTGAGCTATAACAATAATACCGATCACACCGCTTTTGCCTGGATGGATATCAATGGCGATGCTTTGCCGGACCGAGTTTATGAAGATGGCAACGTCGCCCTGAATCTGGGGTACAAATTTGCTGATAAAGAACCCTGGGGTTATGGCCATGTGAGTCAGGGACAGGCCAACAGTATTGGTGCCGGGTTGGGAGTTAATATTTTAAACAACAGCATTTCTTTTGGGACCGGCCTTTCAAGAACGGATAACGAAACTCAAAAAACCTTGTACGATGTCAATGGCGATGGCTTATTGGACTACATTATTCCCAGTCCTTCTCCCTCTTCTTCATTCCAGGTGAAGATCAACACAGGAAATGGCTTTGCCTCTTCTACGATACAATGGACGGGGGCAGAGGCTGTCAGTGAAAACTCTTCAACCGGGGAATCGACCAATTCGACAGCGACAGGATGTATTCCCTATTTACTTGTTAAATTCTGTACCAACCTCGTGGCTGCTGTCTCAAATGGGGTCAATCGCGAGACAGTCAGTCTGGCGGATATTGATGGGGACGGTTACCCGGATTATTTATCGTCCGAACAAGATGATCAACTCACCGTCCAACGATCGACCATTAACCGTACCAACCTTTTAAAGCAAGTCAATCGCCCCTTCGGTGTCGCGATGAAGTTTGACTATCAACGAATGGGGAACAGCTACGACCTGCCCTTCAGCAAGTGGGTCTTGACCAGTGTTGAGATGAATGATGGCTTTGAGGGCGATGGCGCGGATCGTCTTTACACCACATTTGCCTACCAAGATGGGGTTTACAACCGGAACGAACGTGATTTTTACGGCTTTCAAACCGTCACCACCACACAACATGATACGGAAAATCATGATGCTCCTTATCGAATTATCACGCGTACTTATATCAATGATAATTATTATGAAAAAGGGCTTTTGGTGTCAGAAGTGCTCACTGATAGTTCTAACAATAAGTACACCGAAACAGAGAATACCTATCAGGCTAAAAACCTCAAAGGCAAACCGATCTCCGACAACGGATTGGAAAACTATTATGGCACCGCTTTCCCTGCCCTTCATAAAGTCTATCAACACTTTTATGAAGGCCACCCCATCGCCCAAAAAAGCACCCATTTTGATTATGAGTATGATCTGCTAGGCAATGTCATCGGCTACATCGACTTTGGCGATACCACTCCTGACGATGACCTGTTCGCCAAAATTATCTACCACTATCTACCCGACAAGCATATCGTCGGCACGCCCCAATCCATTACCGTTCGAGATCGTCAGGGCGCAATCATGCGTAAACGAAGCACAAAGATCGATCACGATACGGGGGATATTTTTGAGATCACACAGTTCTCTGATGCCACGAGCAAATCCGTTTATAATATGGATTACGAGGATTATGGGAACTTGAAGCAAATCACATTCCCTCCCAACCATAGGGGGCAGCGGATGTTTTATCACTACGATTATGACGAGGCAGTCAACACGTACATCACCCGAGTCACGGATGCCTATGGATACCATTCGACGGCGACCTATGATTTGCGTTTTGGAAAACCTCTAGTAACGACCGACCTTAATCACAACTCTACCAATTATACTCTTGACTCTATCGGTAGACTGGAGACCGTCACGGGGCCGTTGGAGCTGGCGAACGACCTCCCTTACACCATCAAGTTTCAGTATTTTCCGCAAGCATCGGTTCCCTGGGCCTTAACCCAACACTATGATCCTCAGCATCCGGGCAACCCACTTGAAACGGTCACCTTTATCGATGGTTTAAAACGGGTGATCCAAGTTAAAAAAGACGGATCTCTCTTTATGGGAGCAGGGAAACCGGATCAGGATGTCATGCTTGTTTCCGGAAGGGTCACTTTTGATGCCTTTTCACGGGAGATTGCCAAGTACTATCCCGTCTATGAAGCCACGGGCAATCAGGGCGTGTTTAACGATAGCTACGATGAGATCACTCCTACCACCACAAGCTATGATGTCTTGAACAGAACCTTATTACAAACCTTGCCGGACAACACACACACCCGAAGTGAATATGATTTTGATCGAGACGGTCAGGGCCAGCTCCAGTTCAGTACATTAGTCACCGATGCCAATCAAATTCAGACAGAATCGTATACCAATGTCCGAGGCTTAAGAACTTCTGTCCGTCAACAGTACCGTCAAGGCCCCAGTGATATTTGGACCAACTATCGCTACAATGCCATTAATGCACTGACCACCGTTACCGATGATCAAGGGAATGAAACGGTGAGCACTTACGATTGGTTGGGACGACGTAGCAGTGTCTTGCATCCCGATTCAGGACTGACGACTTTTATATTTGACCCGGCCAGTCATTTAATTGAAAAAATAACCGCCAACCTCCAAGCCGGCGGAGTTGGCATCCGATACGTTTACGATTATAGCCGTTTGTCGGCAATCCACTACCCTCAATATCCAAAGAACAATGTCAGTTACACCTATGGTGAGAACAATGCTCCTGACAATGGGGCCGGGCGGGTGATCCGTCAAGAAGATGCCAGTGGCTCACAAGTGTTTTCCTACAATGAACTGGGGGCCTTGGTCAAGAATGTACGTACCATCGAGTTGTTACCTACCCGCAGATCGTTTACCTACACCACCGAATGGACCTATGACACCTGGAATCGTGTTACCGAGATGGTCTACCCGGATGGTGAAGTCTTAACCTACAGCTATAATACGGGCGGTTTGCCGCAAACGATGACTGGTGAAAAAGAGGGTTATTCCTATCGGTACGTCACCCAACTGGGGTTTGATAAGTTTGAACAACGGGTTTATCTCAGCTATGGCAATGGCACGGAAATGACTTATGAGTATGAACCGGAACGACAACGTCTCGAACACCTGACGACGAAAACGGCTAAAAATCGTAAGATCATGGACAACAGCTATGCTTATGACAATACGATCAATATCCTAAACCTGACTAACAATGCGCCTATCCCCAGTCGCACTTTGATGGGAGGCAGTGCTTCTTACACGTACGTTTATGATGATTTGTATCGCCTCACCCATGCTGAAGGCAGCTTCAATGGATCGCCATCGACACAACAAATGCATCGCTATCAAATGGACATGACCTACAATAGCATTCACAGCATTACCAACAAAAATCAAATTCACGAAAAAAAAACCTACTATCCCAATGACCGCTGGGTAAAACAGAAGAGAACCACTTATGATTTTGATTATACCTACAACCCGGCAAGCCAACCCCATGCGCCCCTAACGATCGGAAATAGAACCTATACTTACGATGCCAATGGAAACCAAACGGGATGGATATACGATGATGGCGTGATTGATAACCTGCGTCGTATCCTTGTCTGGGATGAAGAAAACCGTATCCGATCGATTACGGATAATGGGGTTGTCCACAATTATGTCTATGATGCCGGTGGAGAGCGTGTTTTAAAAAGTCGGGGTGATCGTACACAAACGGCGGCAGCAGAAGGAGGCATCGGCAATTACACCATCTATGTCAACCCTTATTATGTGGTCAGCTATGCCAATACCTCCAAACACTTTTTTATCGGCAGCCACCGGATGGTCACCAAGCTTGTCTCAAAAAACACCTATTCGCAGGACGGTCAAAGGAATCGCAATAAACAGAGGGAAAATGCTCAGTATTACTACCACCCTGACCACCTGGGCAGTAGCAATTATATTACCAATACTGCTGGAGAAGTTTTTCAACATCTGGAGTACTTTGCGTTTGGAGAGACGTTTATTGAGGAAAAATCCTATTATAACTATACACCGTACCTCTTCAACGGAAAAGAATTCGACGATGACACTCGCTTGTATTACTACGGTGCCCGTTATTATGACCCTATGACCAGTGTTTGGCAGAGTGTGGATCCGCTGGCAGAGAAATATCCCAATATCTCTCCGTATGCCTATACGGCGAATAACCCTGTCAATTATGTCGATCCGGATGGACAGTGGTTTGATTGTGGGATTTGTGCTTTCTTAGGAAGCTTTTTCAGTGATAGTCCAACAATCTTTGGCACTAACTTTCCAATAAGAGATTTTAAAGATGGTCAATTTTTCGCAGGGATATTTGATCCCGAGACCGATAGAATTGAGCTCAAGCCCACAATCGATCAGAAAGCATTAGGTTTAGAGGGGGATGCATTAAACCAAGAGAATTTTGAACTTGAATTAAAATATGGAAATAAGATTAAAAACAGTAAAGAAAAGAAGATCATAGGTAAAAGAGGAGGGGCGCATGCGGAACTGGCTGAGGAGATGGGCGCTTCGATACACAATCCATTTAAATCGCAACCGATTTCCGGAAAAGAAGTTGAGGAAAGTAAGCGGGCGCGCGCATTTTCTCTAAGACATCTGGAAGATGATAAATTCGAAATAGAATGGAAGTCAGCAGGTGTAAATAGAATGAATTTCCATAGCGGTGTAGGAAGTACGGATGAAACCCGCAAGGTTCCGGAAAAATATCGCGACGATGTGATAAGGGGGGTAGAAAGTAAATTCAATATTAAAACAGAGAGCCCCAAAAAGCTAAATTGACACAAAGTGTAATGGTAGCCTAAAAGTGGACATTTTGATATAGAGAAATAGCATTTTCATCTTTATCAAAGGAGTTTAGAATGGTGAATAAAAAGTGTCGTTATACTATTTGTTCGTTGATGTTGCCATCAGGACACCCAAACCAATAAAAATTGAGCCACTTGTTCGATTGACAGCTTTAATTCTGCTTGGGTTAGTTATGCAGTTTTTGGCTTTATATGCTACCAAAGCATAAACCATTAAAAAAGAGAATGAGAAAAACATCAATGTTACAATAAGTATGGAAAACTGAGGAATTAACGCACTATTGACATTGATAAACTGTGGAAATAGTGCGGTTAAAAATACAATTGCTTTTGGGTTACTCAATGCGACACCAATGGCTTGGAAAAATATTTTTTGAGAGGAAACCGCTTTTGGGGTGAATTGATTGTTATTTTGAGTAAAATCCGAACTTTTCTGAAAGATCAGTTTTACCCCTAAATAGATCAGATAAACAGCACCTATATATTTGACAGTATTGAATATAATTTCTGAAGTTTTCAGTATAGCTCCCAATCCTGTAACAGCAATGATGCCAAGGCAAAGAAGACCCAAAATATTACCAAGTGCAGCAATAGTAGCCTTCCTCCTTCCATGCAATGTTGAGTTTGTCATAATGAGAAGAACTGCTGGCCCTGGGGTTGATGTTGCAACTATTACTAATGTCAAGTACATCAACCATGATTGAATTGTCATTTTATTTCCTTCGATTAAGTATAACGCAGAGGTGAATGGCAACTGCCATATCACCTGATTGGGACTATTTGAGATAAATATGAAAGCCAACCAACTCAGTTTTTAATGACCACTTGAATGTCATCGCTGCAGGGTGGCGGTCAACTGGAGCGGCTTGTTCGCTTAAAATCTGTTCTTTGTTCATTGTGCAATTTTGAAAAGCGTACGGAAATGACATTCAATTGACTTGTGTTTCATCTGTGAGGAATACAAATTTTTTAGTTAGCATCCTCACAGTGAAACATCAATAGAGAAATGGGGAATGTGAGGTGGTAATTTACTTTGTGTCTTTCTCATCCTTTGTTTCCACAATGGATTTTTCCTGTGCTTTTCTGAATTTGGCATTGATTTCTTCCAGTCGCTCTTTCATCCAATTGGCAGAACGCTTGATGCCACTGATTGTTCTCTCTCCGATGACCTCGTCTTGGGAGCGAGTAAAAATAGAGGCGTAAGCGTCACACACAATACAACAATAATCAGTAAATTCGTCCAATTCATCATAAATAGCAGTCCAATCAACAGCATCTTGGGATTGATGTTCCTGAAGAGTGT
>JANQHV010000310.1 GCA_028282505.1 SAR324 cluster bacterium
TGAGTCGCCTGACGGCTTCTAGCATGTTCTCAGAGGTAATGTCTTCAGTTCTGATCAATTGTAGCATGGGGAGCTTTCCTTTCTACTTCTTGGGTATCTTGTTCTTGGCCAACAATTTCAAGAAGTCGCAAAGATAGCATTTTAACGATGAAGTGGAAAGATTTTTGGGAAAGGAAAGTATTATTTGCCTGTCCCTTTTTGTCCCTTTTTTTTCTTTTTTTTTCGAACCTGGGTCATTATGATCCCACTTTTGCCTGTAAGCTAAATAGCGAATAGTATTTTAATTTCAGTAGTTTATCTCTATTAAACAGAATGGCATAAACTGGTATTATCATTGCAGATAAGGGTTCATACGAAATTCATCAAAATTGAAACGCATTCATCAAAGGAAAAGATGCAATTAGTTCTTGAAGATCGAACGACCTCAGTACATTCACGCCCTAAGACGGATTCAATAAAAGAAGAAAAGTTCGTGCGATTCGGTGAATCCCCTTTGTGGACCATGCAACGCGAGTATTTTGAAGAAAAAGGGATTGATGCGTGGAGAGAACGAGAAGTTCCCCACTATGTCACGTCCCATGTGCTGATGGTGGAAGCGTATGTCGATATTGTCTTCAATTATTGGTGTGATGGGCTTTCCGGAGGAACGATTGATCCCAAGCAACCGTTGTACTTGTTGGAGTTGGGAGCAGGGTGTGGACGATTTGCCTATTTGTTTTTGGAAAAAATGTGTGCAACCCTGGCTCGCTATGGAGGGTGTGACCTTTCTTTTTGCTATCTGATCAGTGATGTTTCCGAGAACACGCGAGAATTTTTGACCAACCACCCGTATCTTCAACCGTATTTAAACTCTGGGAAAGCGGCCATTATCCCATTTGATGCCGAAGTGGACAGTGCTATACACTTGCCGGACCGAGACATTCCCCTGAGAAAATTACAAAATCCTTTGGTGGTGGTTGCCAACTATGTGTTTGATGGCCTCATTCAGGACATGTTTTCGATCCATTATGGGTCCGTGGGAGAAGGGTGGGTCAATTTAGTCCCAGTTTCCCCAGGTGAGGATGCGAAAGATTTGACGGATCAGCCAATAAAAAACCGGGGAAGCTTCGGCAATTGGACCTTAGATTATGAATGGAGAAATTCAGTCCAGATTGAGACTCATGAGTGGGAGGGTTTGTTGGCTCTCTATCAGAAACGGCTAGATAGCATCCCTGTATTGATGCCTGCAGGAGCATTGCACTGCCTGGATCGTCTAGAGGTGCTGAGCAATGGAGAAATGTTGCTTTTGAGCGCCGATAAAGGCTATTTTCAGGAGTCCGAACTACGAAAACAAGCCCCACCACAATTGAGTTGTCATGGAAGTTTCTCGTTGCCGGTCAACTTTCACGCGATCACTGCTCACCTTGAATCCAAAGGAGCCTGGGTGTTTAACCAAAAATATCGTGAGGAGGGTTTGGTCTACCATGCTGCTTTGTTCTCAGAAAGCAGAGAGACTTATGGTGCCACTATGGGCACGATCGTCCAACGATACGAAGGTTTTTCGCCTGATGATTTTTTTACCATCAAGCAACACCTGAATACTGCTGCAGACCAACTCACATCGATTCAAATGATGGCTTATTTGCGCTTGAGTGGATATGATGCACGTGTGCTGGCCTTGTTTCTTCCTCAATTGCTAACTCTGCAAATCAACTTTTCTCCACGAGAATTAAACGATTGGAGAAAAGCGTTAGAACAGACATGGCAACATTATTTTCCTTTAGGAGAAGGCGATGACTTTTGTTTCCAAGTAGGATTACTGGCCTATGATCTGGAGCACTGGGGATTGGCTAAAGCGATCTTTCAGATGTGCTTGTATTTTTACGGAGAACAGGCACCAATCTGGCACAATTATGGATTGTGCGAATTTGAGTCTGGCAATTGGGAAGAGGCTCACTCTGCATTTGAAAGGGCGTTGGTGTGTCAACCCGATGATGAAAAAGTTCAGGCCATTAAACAACAAGTTGAGAATTTACAAGAACATCACAATCAATTGAATTGGTTCTTTCCTGAATTGGCACAGGATGAGGAACTTCGTTTGCACCCGCTGGGAAGACACCACGCCAGGGCTTTTTTCTATCAATATCGCGATCCGCAAATCGGCATTATGACCCATTTGCCGGAATTGAACGATCTCGAATCGGTGGAGACTTTTATACAATCACAAGAAAAAGATCCCAAGCGTGCCATTTACGCGGTACTTCATCAACATTGGGGATTCATTGGGGTGGTCAGTATGTCTTATGCCAGAGATGCCGGTTATTTCTACTACTGGATTGGAACCGATTATCAGAATAACAGATTTGGTCAACGGGCTGCTCGATTACTATTTCAACAAGCCAAGGCCCTGGGATTAACAAAACTCTTCACCTCGGTTTATGAATTCAATGCCCGATCGCAACACGGATTGGAGAAAACCGGATTTGAACGGATGGATTGTCGTGCCCGTGAACCCGATGATCGTGAATTGTTTTATCGACGGCACCTGAGTTCCAATTGCCAACAGGAAGACGATTTGTCTCAGTTTTTGCAACTATTAGAAGATACTGAGTCGCCTATTCGATTGATCACTTCCTAATCACTTCGCCTGTCATTAACCGGGGGTCGGAGCGATGGGTTCGTCGCTTGCAAAATGGTTTGTTCCCGAACAGGCAAAGGGATTGTGATCGTGTGAGCCTGAGAGCGTGGAGGCAATTGATAATCCCTGTGGGAACTTTGAACAACACGAGTGCGTGGTGAAACTCGATCAGGATGAATGCTGGCTAAGAGGCTCTGGGGGCCGGATGAATTCGGCATCCACCCCAGGTTCCTTTGATCGCGTGGGCTTTGATGGGTTGACATAGGCTTTCCTGCTAAATTTTTAAAATACTCTACTAATAGCACGACTTTTTTCTCAAAGCCAACAAAAATGTGAGAGTGCCAATTCCCAAAAAAATCTCAACCAGGAATCGATGTGGACGTTCGGCCTTCAAAATACCCATCGCGAAACTTCTACTTGACACCATGTTACCTCAAATATATAAATTGAGTATGACTAATAGTAATACCGGAGGAATCATGAGTGTCTCAAAAATTACAATATCTATTGAACCCAGATTACTTAAAAAACTGGATCAACTTGTACAAAGCCAAGTGTTTGGCAATCGTAGTCAAGCATTTCAGACAGCAATCAAAGAAAAAATTGAACGGCTCGAACAGACCCGGCTTGCCACAGAGTGTGCTAAACTGGATAGTACTTTTGAACAATCGTTGGCAGAAGAAGGAATTGCATCGGAGATTGAAGAGTGGCCAGAATATTAAGAGGGGATGTTATCTGGGCTGATCTTGATCCAGTTCAGGGTAGAGAACAGTCAGGCTTAAGACCTATTTTGGTATTAAGCCATGAAGTGTTTAATGAGCGATCAGGAACAATAATTGGTGTCGCAATAACAAGTCAGCCTCAACGTGCGGGATTTCCATTAACGCTTGAAATCACCCGTACTCAATTGCCAAAACGGTCATGGATTAAAATTAGTCAAATAAGAACCTTATCAGTGAAGCGTTTGGGTAAGAAAATCGGTAAGGTCGCAGTAGAAGAATTAGATAAGGTCATTGAAGGTCTTGAGGAAATCATCTCATAACAGAGGTTGACCTAGGAAACACTTAACCCTGTGATTTAGGTTTGTTTTGACATAATAAATGCCGTTCCAAAGATACTTCGACTACGCTCAGCATGACAAATTTGAGGCATTTTGGCACTTCAGCAAAGTACATACCACGATAAACCTTAGGGATGTGAAAAAAAAGGCTTGGTCGTATTTTCGGCCAGTCTTTTCTGGAGAGGTTTTGACTCACTGGCCATTTACCCCTCACCTGGCCTCCGGGCGGCGTTCCGTTCTCCAGGGAGAGGGACGCTATTTCCACAAGTGAAATTTGCAAAAAATGGCTAACATTATGATCATGACTTGATCAGCATTTTTTAACATCCATGCCGCGTTAAGCGTTTTAAAGAATAGCAGCCCTCCAACCCCGCAATCGGCACCGGTTTTTTCTCCCGTTGGGTCAAAAAATACCCTTCAAACCGCTGATAGTGCCGAGCCACAAAGGCTTGAGAACCGATGATCCCCGAATCGGTAAAATAACGGCTCCGATAACGGAACCGATCCAAAGGCTTTAAGGCAAATCCTTTTTCCTGTTCGGCTTGCACCACCTCAGGGGCAATCGATAAACCACTCACAGTGTCCAAACTCCCTTTTTCATAGACAAACCGACGGTAATGTTCGATTTTTTGTGATTGTGTCCTTTTTTCTTCATGAGGCAAACCAAATTCCAACGACAGCAAGTCTTCAGCGTTCCCACTGCCCAATAAGTACCCCAGGCCACTCCAACGGTAATCCTCCGGTTTGTCCACCAGTCCCGCCCGCACCGGATTGAGATCGATGTAGGCCAAACAATTGACCAAGGTTTCCCCCTCTTCGACAATCACACTTTTGAAGCGTTGCCCCCAGAAAAAACCAAAGCGCTGATGGGTTTTGTTGTAAAAACGGGTGAAGCTTTGTTTGAGTTCCTTCATGAACTCTGACAAGCTGGCTAATTTCCCTCGCCACAACGGGAGTTGGCTTTCGCTGAAGACTCGTTTGTCCCCATAATGTTCCTGGAGACGCTGCATGATTTCATCATCACTGAACTGAGATTCCGGCAGCATGCGCACCAGCAAATGAAAATGATTGCCCATGATCGCAAAACCCAACACCTCCACCAAATACAACCGGCTGAAGGTTTGCAACAGTTGAACAAACACATCTTTTTCCTGAGGCCCCAAGGGATATCCATCCAGAGCGGTTCGTGACATCACATGGTAGACAGTCGCCTCTCCGTTGACCAACATTCTGGGTATTCTCATAGCTCATATCCTCTCAAAGTGATTACCGACTCAAAAAGTTAACTCATCTAGGTGAAATAGGCAAATATTATTTGCCTGTCCCTTTTTCCAAAGGGATTGCCGAATCACCATCAAAGCAAAATCACCATGATGTGGGTCTTTGACGCCCCATTCAACGTAACTGATGGGTGGGTATGGCCCCAGGTGAAATATAATATATAATAATTTCAGTTAGTTCAAGTTTGGCCTGGTGATTGCTGATTAATGGGGAAATACTGTCCTCACTAAACTCTTTAACTATAGTACCTATATGGAAACTGTATTTGCCTGGCCCTTTTTCCAAAATGCGGATTGTCTCCCAATGACGTTCATGCAACAATTGATTTCTGATGAAATGATGCACGAAAGTTACGATTGGCTGTGCAAAAGCCGGATCGGACATCCGCCCAATACTGACATTTGGGACTTTCGCTGGAACTGGGAAGAGAACCGGGAGCGGCTGCAACAGGACCTGCTCGCAGGTTCCTACCGATTTGCCCCGGTGCGCCAGTTTCGGTCAAAAGATTAGAAATTGCCGAAAAAACCCTGAACAACTTTCGTGAACGAGCTATCCGGCTTCAGGAGCAAAAGGCAGACTCGACTCGCCTTGGAGAGTACGTCAAACGTTGGTTGATCTGGGTGCAAAGTGGGGTGACATTGACGGTGGATGTGATATCGGAAGTAATGACGTTGGAAGTGCTCCAAATCAAAAAAATGGGAGTCTTTAAATCCTTATAATTCTATGAATATGATCGGTCGTCGTGAGTCGGTGATATAGATTATTTGCCAGTCCCTTTTTTTGAAGATGAAATTTTTTCAATGGTTGACGAAAATGACAGCACCATTTGGAACAACGCACCACGATTGATGAGTGACGTGAGACTATTGAAAAAAACGATGGGGCGTCGCTAAGTACGTGAGGCCGGCGACCCTGTCCGATCGAACGTAGGCTTCCTTACTGCACTAAGGATACGCAACATAGCATGTACATGACGTGATCCTACTTCCTTAAACCGGTCGGACGATGAAAAACCTATATAACATACATTGCGAGGTATCGATGGAATGACTAACGTTAGGTGGTCGGGTATGCAACGCTGTGACAGAACCGAAAATATCAAACAAACGGAACGAACCGTCGATGGGTCAAAATCGTCCCAGAGGTGTCGGCACCCGATGTTGTTGTATGTGATGTTACCGAAATCTAGGTTGGGAATTGACTCGGTGTGACCTTTGCAGAGTTTACGAAAATGGAACCAAAACTGACGAAAAAAAAAGGAGGAGTGAATGAATATCGGAAATGAAGCACAGAACTTAAGGGTACAAAACGCAAAACCGTTTGTAAGCGTCGCCCACGGTCAAAATAAGCCGAACGACGAAGTATGGAAACCGGATATGAGTCTACGGACGTTCACGGTTGCTTCGAGTAAAAGGAATGATCACCAACTAAGGACTGATTATAAAAAAAACAAGGAATCAAATGCTTACATCGTAGTCAAACACAAAGGAAATAGAAATCTGACTGCGCCTCGCTCGACATCGGGCATACCCATCACCGCGCATCCTAAAGCAGTGGGTCGTACAGGGTTCGAGACCGGAATGAATGTCGATATTAGAACTAGCGCTTTCAGGCATCTGAATCCGGAAGGGACACCGAAAAAGGAAATCGTGAATATAGAGCTGTCTCATGCTCTACCTCATGGGAATTACGGCACAGATAATATAATATCAGCCGCCCCGGCTTCGGAAGACCAAAATACGATGCAGCTAGCTCTGGAACGCGGTATGCGGGCAGCGACAAAGGCATTGGATACAAAGCTCGGTTTGAATGGTAATATCTCTATGATCAGGTTTAAAAGTACTGATGTCCGCGACGCCAAAACGCAACTGCTTGATGTACGCCGAATAAAGCT
>JANQHV010000331.1 GCA_028282505.1 SAR324 cluster bacterium
TTAACAAAAATTTTCTCAAAACAGACGCCAATGAGGCGGTTTTGCAGCAGAATCAGGTTTTTCAAACAGGTTCTTAGTTATCAGCAAATTGTTGTAGAATCAACACGCTCTCAGGCGATATCTTCGCTGAAAGCCAAAATTCATCAAAGCATCGAATCTGGTGAGTTGTATTTGTTAGAAATGGATACGGTAGGCATATCAAATTTAGTTGGTAAATACGAGACTGATCCAACATTACGTGATATCTGCGACGATGCTTACAAAAAACGCAATGAGGAACTGTAAGATGACAATTTCAACGAATATTCTATCTTCTATTGGTAATACACCCCTAGTCGAACTTCGACAGGTTGTGCCAAACGGATGTGCTCGTGTATTGGTAAAACTCGAAAGTCAGAATCCCACTGGAAGTATGAAAGATCGAATGGCCCTTGCAGTTATCAAAGGGGCCATATCTGATGGTCGGTTATCACAAGGCGGGACAGTTGTCGAATACACAGGTGGTAGCACGGGGACTTCACTGGCCTTTGTTTGTGCAGCCATTGGCTACCCTATCACAATTGTTACCTCTGATGCTTTCAGTCTTGAAAAAAGAGATCATATGCGTGCACTAGGGGCAAATGTAATTGAACTCCCAAGCGAGGGTGGACGAACGACAAAAGAACTTATCCAACGGATGATTGCCAAAGCTGATGAATTAAGTGCAGCCCCAACAGCTTTCTACGCAGACCAGTTTAACAATCCTGATGCGGCTTCAGGCTATGGGGCGCTGGCAACAGAGATGTGGGAACAGTCAGGTCATCAGGTAGATGCTTTTGTTCAATCAATTGGTACTGCTCAATGTATTACAGGTGTGGCGGGCGTCTTACGTGATAAGAACCCAAATATTCGCATTGTAGCCGTCGAGCCATCAGAATCTCCAGTGCTCTCTGGCGGGGCACCTGGTGCTCATAAGATCGAAGGGGTTGGTCCTGGATTTGTACCGCCAATTTGGAAACCGGATTTGGCTGACGAAATATGCCAAGTATCTACAGATGAGGCAAAAGAAATGACCCGTAGACTAGCAAAAGAAGAAGCATTATTTGCTGGCACATCCACAGGCGCAAATGTGATAGCCGCATTGCAAATGGCTGCCCGTTTAGATGCAGGGAAGACAGTTGGAACCATTCTGTGCGACACAGGACTTAAGTATCTTTCAACCGATCTTTACACTGTAGATTGAAGCACACCAATGCTGTGTCCTAACAATACCATCATTCTTTCAGTGTAGTGGTAGCCTAAAATCTGAGTCCTTCTCTGCTGTATCGAACACAGCTTAACTCAGAGATTCTATTTCTCGATACCGTCATTCAAATTTCATAAGAAAAAAGATGATTCGTCTAATCACAGAAAAAGATGCTCAAAAATATTATGATTTTTGGCAAAATCTCGTTAATGAAACAACTTTTATGTTGATGAATCCTGATGACCTTAACATTACTGTAGAAGAACACAAAATTCATATCCAAAACCTTTTGTCTAAAGATAATCACACTATTTTTGTTAAAGAAAAAAATGATCAATTGATTGGTTGTGTCATTGTCAGAGGAGGAGAGTTGAAAAAGAATCGACATAGTGCTTATGTTGTTATTGGGATTCTCCAAAAATACGTAGGCCAAGGGCTGGGAAAACAACTTTTTATCCGATCAGAAGAGTGGGCAAAACAACATCAAATCCATCGCCTAGAATTAACAGTTATGACTCACAATCAAAGAGCAATTGCCTTGTATGAAAAGATGGGATTTTTTAAAGAAGGAACAAAAAAAGATTCATTAGTTCTCAATGGAGAATATATTGATGAATTTTTTATGGCAAAATTGTTATGAATAACAGAATAACGAAATAGAACAAGTCGTTGTTCCCGATTTTCACTGCTGCATACACCTTGAAATCTGTCCACTTTACAACCTGTTCTAAGGCATGTAAAACCTCAACTAATTATTATTTTTTTCAATCCTCTCTGATAATGGAATTTTATGAATGAAACGGATTTAATACAACGAACTACAATCTGATTCCCACCACTTTTAAGCTACCATTACATCTTTGGGAAGCATTGCGGAAATAATAATGGTCAAAAGATACCACTTTCCATTTACAGTGTGTGTAAAAATATCACTGAGGATGCTGGGTGTTGTGGCGATTGTATTGGGAGTGCGATATTTTTTCGATTTTTTTGGCATATCCGATGGAGGCATTCCTCTATTATCTGAAACAATATTTGGGTTAATATCATTATTTATTATTCTATTGATTGGCTTTACAATCCTGATGTGGGGTATGCTTTGTATTTTTCCAATCACAATTGCCCCTGACATGATCAAGGCATACAGTTATTGGGGATGCCCCAAACAGACCTCTTGGCATGCAATTGCAGAGGTAACAGAAGGTACAAGTGGTGGACTGGCGTGTTTTATTTTACACACCCCGGATTCAGAACTGTGGATTTTTCAAGCAATCACTGAAATGTCTGGATTTGTCGAGCAAGTCAGTTTATGTGCGGGGGAAGAACATGTTTTTACGAAATATCTCAAAGGTAAAATGAGTTCAATAAGAAAACAAAAAGTTTATAATTTACTTAAAGGAATTGAAACGGGTGATCCAGAATCTGTTAAAGTAGTCAATGAAGAAAAATATATACAACATAACCCTCAAACACATGAAGGTGGAGAGGGATTGGCTCAGCTTTTTGCAAGATTAGCAAAAACGAACCCCAAAGTAGAAATTGTGAGACTATTTGAAGATGGCGATTATGTTTTTGGGCACACGATTTATGATTTTTCTTCAGTAAGGATTGGCTTTGAAGTGTTTAGATACGAAGGCGATTATGTTGTAGAACACTGGGATAATTTACAGGCTAGAGTTGAAGGTATGGTTGATGGTCAAACTGAAATAAAAGACTTAGAGCTGACAGAAGAAAATCGAAACATTGTTAAAATCTTTATTGAAGACGTCTTTGTCAAAAAAAGAAACGATAGGATAAAAGGTTTTATTAACTTTGAAATCTTCGTTGATCATAGTCCTCTGATGGACATTTCAGAAAAAGCAAGCACGATGGATTATAAAAAAAATCATCGGTTATTGGCCGAAGGAAATTTTGTACTTGCAGTAAACGAAGGTTATCATGGTGAAGTTCATGTTTCTTTTTACGATCTTTTCAGGATTGAAAATGGAAAAATTGTAGAGCATTGGGACACTACGGAAACAGTTCCACCAAAGACTGAATGGAAGAATGAAAATGGTAAATTTTAATTATAGTTTTGTTCTACCACAGATGTCAGCGATAAAACGTGGAGAGTTACTTTATCAGTCTCATTGTAGTTTTCACTGGCAGCCACTACGGCGAGGCGACAGGCCATAGGCAGACAAATAAAATCTTGAACAGGTTCATTATCCAGCAAGGTATCGTGGCATCACCATGATCAACCTTTCCTGCACAGGATATTATAAATCTCCTGTGCAGATTAAATTTTATATGTGATGCCTGAACATGAAATTTCAAAAGTATGGAAGTCACGCATAGTTACCAGAGGACACGGTTGAGCCGATTAAGCCCCAGGACCACAATCGATGCATCGATTCACCATCGGTGGTCCTAATTTCAGTTTGCTGTTGACATCTCTCAATGCCGTTCGCACCCCTTCCTCAATGACAGGGTGGTAGAACGGCATGGCCAGCATTTGAGAAACAGTCATTTTTTGTTGATACGCCCAGGCCAACAGATGGCCCCAGTGCTCTGCTCTTGGCCCAATCATCTCCGCTCCTAAAAAAGTGCCAGTGCCGTATTCGGCATAAACATGCAAGAGTCCTTTATTTTGTAACATGACCCGGCTGCGTCCCTGATCCTCAAAGGACACTTCCCCTGTCGCATAACACCCTTCTGGTAGAGATCGATAGGAACGTCCTGCCATAGCGATTTGAGGGTCGGTGAAGACAATACCCAGAGGAGCACGGCGCTCTCCCACACGAATATCAGGGAATTTGGCCGCATTAGTCCCTGCGATTCTTCCTTCATCAGCTGCTTCATGCAAGAGAGGGCGATCATTGTTTGCATCTCCTGCAATGAAGATAGATGAGTCGCCACATTGCAAGGTATAAGGATCAAAGACAGGAACACCTCTTTCGTCGAGTTGTAAATCCGTGTTTGCCAGCCCAAGATTCTTCACGTTGGCAATTCTTCCGGTCGCTGCCAAAACATATTCAAAGGCTTCTGTGTGAGTTTGTCCATCAGTACCACGATATGTGATCAATACTTGTTCTCCATCCAAACGTAATTCAGACACTTGAGCATCTGGATCGAGATACAATTCTTGACCCAAAATTTGGGTACTGTACTCTCTTATCTGAGGGTCGGTTAATGGCCCAACAGCTCCCCCCCGGCCCAAAATAACAACTCGTACTCCCAGACGATGCAGAGCCTGCCCGAGTTCCAAACCAATGACTCCAGGCCCAAAGACTGCAACCGACTTGGGCAGAGTTTTCCATTCAAACACATCGTCATTGACCACGAGACGGTCTCCCAATCCTTGGAACATCGGTAGTACCACAGGAGAAGAGCCTGTAGCAATCACAATGGATTTCGCATGCACTTCCGTGTGATCATCCACCAGTAAAGTATGATTGTCCTTGAATTGGGCATAGCCTCGAATGCGATCTTCTGTTGGGATTTGATCCACCGATTCCAGAACAAATCCCACAAAACGATCTCTCTCTTTGCGAACACGCTCCAGTACTTTTTCCCCATTTACCTGGATATCCGATGATTCTATCCCAAAGTGAGGTGCTTGTTGGATATGATGAACCGATTCGGCAGCAGAAATGAGTAGTTTGCTGGGCATACACCCAACACGGGCACAGGTAGTGCCATAAGGACCGCCTTCAATCATAACTACTTTATCTGTCACATTTTTCGCATTGCGATAAGCACCAAGACCCGCAGTCCCTCCTCCAATCACAGCAACGTCTACATTGTATTTCTTCATGATGAATACCTCTTCAAGTGTGGTTCAGACAATTTTATTGGACGCAAAGGCCCTCACCCTAACTCTCTTCGCAGGGAGAGGGAACGGTTCCAGACTAAGTACATGGCCATTATCAGCATCCCAAAATTGTCAGGAGTATTGTACAAATTGATTTTGAACAATTATGAAAAAAAATGATTGATTTGTCTAATCGTTTGTTTCGATGAATTTGATAGTTTTTGACTATTAATTAAGGATTTTTTTTCGAGATTGTTGGTCTGACATTCAAAAATATTATTTTTCACTATTTTGTCAATTTTATAAATTTTGTCAAATTTGTCAAACTCAAAGCTCTTTAAATATTTGAATTTATTGACTTTAATGAATGGCATACTTTATGAGTAGAGTACTTGTGTTTTCCAAAATTAGATGTTTTTTATCTTTCGAAAGGCTTGAGAGTACAGTGTATGACAGTAGCCATTGATTACGGTTATCTACCATCGGGTAGGTATGTTTTTAATCATGATATCATGAACTGCACTGCTGATGGTGTAGTTGGGAATCATTTATATTCGGGCAGAGCACTGGGGATTACGAAGCCATGGGATATCATACAGTTGCACCCAATGCTGAAACCTTTGTATAAAGACATTATCTCGCATTACAAACGTGTTGGACTGAACCATGCCCAGCGAGTTGTTTGGGATGTAAAGCGCGAACAACTGGGCATGTATATCGGTCATCAGCCTTCGGTATTTTACTATGGACCCAATGAAAGTCGATACTGGGGGGATAACTCCTGGTTGGAAACGGTAGAGTTTATCAACTCTAAGAATAATTTTATTGCTCTGGCAGAAGAGTTGGGTGTTGATGTGCCGAAGACTTTATGTTTTAAGAGTGTTGAAGAGATAGAGCCTGCCACAATCCAGGAAATTGTCTTTCCTTGTTATCTTAAAGCGGCTATATCTGTTTCGGGTGTTGGGATTTATCGTTGTCAGGATGAAATTGAATTCACGAAAGCACTCAATAAATTTGAAGCGCAGGTACCCATTCAGATTCAAGAAGAAATTAAAACCGATATCTTTTTGAATATGCAATATCGTGTCGCAGATTCAGAGATGAATCGACTCGCCGCCAGTGAACAAATTCTGAAAGGCTATGAACATCAGGGCAATCGGGTACCTGCCTGCCATGAACCATGGGAGGCTATCGAACCAATGGCTCATTGGCTAAAGGATCGAGGCATGAAAGGAATCTTTGCTTTTGATGTTGCGGTTGTCAAAACGAATGAAGGGTATCGTTTCCCTGCAATTGAATGCAATCCTCGATTTAATGGAGCTTCTTATCCCACCTTAATTGCACGTAAGCTTGGTATACCTGAGTGGAGCGCGACAATGTTTGAAACCAAATACCGAAGTCTTGCTGAAATCGATCTAACAGATCTCGAATTCAGTAGAAAAACAGGTGAAGGGGTCATTATTGTTAATTGGGGTACGGTTCTGGTCGGAAAACTTTCGATTCTAATGGCAGGTTCATCGGCTTTCCAAAAAACACTGGAAGAACAGCTTTCTGCACGTCTTTCATAGGCTAATTCAATCAGGGAGACGGATATCTGTTTCTTGGTGACAAAAAATTTTTATGCATAGAGCAGGTAATTTCTCGCTGATGATACATGGTGGTGCTGGTGCATTGGCGAATGTCGATGATGACAAAACGGCCGTCCGTTATCTTGATAGTATACACCGGATTCTGGAATATGGGCGTGAAGTGTTGGAACTGGGAAGCTCTGCGTTGCAGGCCGTTGAAACCTGTGCTTCGCTATTGGAAGATGATCCGATTTTCAATGCGGGCTGCGGTTCGGTCTTGAATGAATTCGGTAAGGTGGAGATGGATGCCGCAATCATGGATGGGCGGGATCTTGCTGCCGGTGCGGTCGCTGCTGTTGAAAGTATAGCCAACCCCATTCAACTGGCACGCTTTGTGATGACTGAAAGTGAACATGTGATGCTGATTTCGGAGGGAGCGATGCATTTTGCAGATCACTGTGGAATCAAGCGCACTCCCATTGATTATTTTTATACCCCGGAGCGGTTGGCACAATTTAATGAAGCGCGTGCCAATAAAAAAATCATGCTTGATCATGACGACACCCAAGCTGGTAGCGAAGATCAAAAATATGGTACGATTGGTGCTGTCGCACGGGATCTCAAGGGAAATCTAGCTGCTGCCACCTCAACAGGAGGAATTGTTAATAAACGCATGGGGCGGGTGGGAGATTCGCCCATTGTGGGTGCTGGTGTTTATGCCGATAATGAAACCTGTGCTGTTTCTGCGACAGGATATGGTGAAGATTTCATGCGGTCTGTTTTTGCTAAAACAATCTCGGATTTCATTTACATGAAAGGCATGGATGCTGAAAGTGCGACACAAGCAGGGATTGAATATTTACAAAGAAAAATCAAAGGGCGAGGCGGTGCCATTGTCGTTGATAAGCAGGGCAGGTGTGCCAAAGGCTTTACGACAAAAAAGATGATTCATGGCTGGATAGAACATGGTGGAAAATCGATGGTCGGTTTCTGATCTCGCCAAATCAATAATACGTCATGCAAAATGAATCATTGGGATTTTCGTTTCAGGAATTGATAAATTTTCTTGCCATTTGCATCAAAAAAACGCACATCGGCGTGCGATTCAGAAAGGGACATCCAGACAAATCCATTATCTGGATAATGGAAAAGGCTTTTTGCGTAATTGGAAGAACGCAAACGGGCCTGGGCTTTGGATGATCGATAGTGCCCCCCTCCTGCGCCACTGACAATGTAATCGGTCTCGTCTTCTTCATATTTCAGATGTTCCAGTTGATGGTTGTGGCCGGATAAATAAAAGTCTACTTTTTCTTGTAAAAACGATTGCCAGAACCAATGGACTTGAAGTTCGTTGTCCCC
>JANQHV010000334.1 GCA_028282505.1 SAR324 cluster bacterium
TGCGTTAAATAGACTCGCTATTCGCCTTAAATTTTCTCAAAAATCCGCTCAAAGAGGTCGATTTTTCGCAACGAACCATCTTTTCCAAACAGGCTCTTAATCTCTGGAAATTGAGGGATTAAGATTAGGAACAAGATTAAGATTAAGAATTTGTACACTTTATTGTGATTACTTGTACTTAGTTGACGGATACGAGAATGGTAATCACTCATGCTCTCCCTGGGAAGTCAGGAACTCCCCAGAGATTAGGGGGAAAGGTTAAGTTTGATTTTAGGACTTAGGAATGACAATCGTTTTCTCAAAACTAAAAATAGCCATGTTGACCCACCCTTGCAAGTGCACTACAACTGTTTTACCTTGATCTGCTGCTGTGAATTGCTGGCTCTGTAGGATAAATCCCATTTGGTTGCCTGAAGTTGGAGGAGGGCCTCCAATACTGGCCCAAGAACCTGTATAATATTGACCTTGACTGCCACCTGGTACATAGTCCGGTGAGGTGAAAGCCACCACCACCAATTCGACTGTATCCTGGTCACTTTTCGCTTGGACATTACCTGCCGCTGTTAAACCATTCTGATCATAGGTGACCTGCCAGTCAGCAATGACGTGATCGTTTCCTGGAGAGGGTTGACCTTGATTTTTTGCTAAAAAATTAGAAACACCTGACTTGTGCGCATCAGCAATTTGTTGTTCTCTCATTATGCGACTCCTTTTAAAATTTTTAAAGTAAAGAGACGAATGCTTCATGAATTTCTGGAAACATTCGACAGATCATTAACGTTGCAATATATATAATCTCCCGTTTTTCTCCTTTCAAAATGGTTATCGTAAAAGGCCAACTGTCAAAAAATCTCTGAAGACATTGGCGGTTTTATATAGAATAAATATAACGTTAAAATTAAGTACTAATTTAAGAATAAAATATAGATTTTATGAAAATCCACTCAACGAGATCGATTTTTCGCAACGAACTATCTTTTTTAAACAGACTCTAAGAAAAATCCGTAACGATACAAAGCTTATACAAAAAATAGAAATTGTCTATGGGGAGGAGGTACCCAATTTACCGGGAAAGATTTTTTGTTAAACAATTTCAAATATTTACAAAGAGTGAAAAAATATTTTTTGGCTATCTATTTAAAGCGGGACACTTTGTCATTCCGGGCTCGCCTGGAACGGCAGCCCGGCCACAATCCAGGGGCAATATTCTGGATACCGGAGAAGCGGTCGGCGTTCCGATCCGATATGACATGATGACATACAATTCATCAATTAAATCAATACTATCCCTCCTTAGGTAGATAGCCTCATTTTTTTGTATAGATGTACAGATAAGTTTTGTCCAAAGACATCGTTTTTGCTGATGGCCACGAAACCGAAAGGTCGGCCCCCCACAAAAAATCGGAACGCCGACCGCACTAAAAAGGTCTTTTTTAGTGGGGTTTCGTGGTTTTAGTGGCCAGCAATCAGTCTGTTGATAACCCACAAAAATGCGCCGTAGGAAAAAACTTTTCTGGCACACTATATTGTTTTCTTAATTTTCAAGGGAGAAGCATGTAAATGTCACAATTTTTCTAATCTCCCCGGAAAATTAGGTACCTCTTTCCCATGTCTTTAAATGAGTATACCTATTCCTTTATTGAACCTGTGCTAAGTACAAGTATTCATAATAAAGTGTACAAATTCTTAATCTTAATCTTGTTCTTAATCTTAATCTTAATCCCTCAATTTCTAGAGATTAAGAGTAAGATTATGATTAAGAGTAAGACTGTCATAACAAGAATTTGAGCACTTATTTCTGATTAGCTGTACTAAGAACCTGTTAGAGAATTCGTTTTTTTACGATTTGTCATTTTGAGCGTAGTGAAGGATCTATCATATAGCCGTCATTTAGAGATCCTTCGCTTCGCCGCTTCGGCGTACCGTCAGGATGACATATTGTATACTTTTAAACGCAACTTCGTATAAGAAAGGAGTCAGGCAAGATTTTTTGGAGTGGATGGCAAATCGTTGAGCCAAGCTGTTTGGTGAGGGCTGAATAGTTTCCATTAAAAAAGCCCCAAATAGGAGTGGTAAATTATTGATTTTCCTCTCCTATAGGGGCTGTCATTTTAACACAAAATTCGTTGAACTTAAGTGGTCATCAACAAATTTTTCTTTAATTTATGCTTTTATCCCACTGGTCATCCAGATTCCATACGACTGGGAACGGCCGCTCACTTCCCTGTTGTTCCATTTGTCCCTCCCATTGGTCATCCAGACTCCATACGACGGGGTACGGTCGTTCGTTGGTAAGATTAGTCAAGTGTTCTACTACTGCTGGTTCCATACTAACGGTTACATCTGTTTTCTCAACTATTTTTTCGATATTCATTTATTTTCTCCATTATTATTTACAATTCCTAATTTCTAAAAAACATCACGCATGTTCATGAAATTAGGTGTTTAGCTGTTTAGGATTTGTTGATGCTTCATTCAAGAGAGCAAAGACTGAATCTTTGTTATAATTTGAATGAAGGCATTATTTATCAACAAAGCCCAAATAAAATTATAGGAAAAAAAAGATAAAAACGAGTTTTGAAACGGTCAAAGTCGTGCAGATTCGGGAAAAATCCGGCTATTTCGAAAAAATGGCATAAGGTTTGCCGAAAATGAGGATTGGTCTAAGGCATAAGCAAACACTGGGAAAAACCCATTTCTTGTTTGATAATAGCAGGGTTTTCTCCTAGAATGTAAAGAGAGCTGGAAAAGTTTTTTCAATGATAAAGTATTGTGAATAATGGGTTGTGAGAGGTGAGATTGATAAGAAATGATGATGGAAAAAGAAAAATCGTTCAAACACTATAAAGGCCCGGCAGGAGGATGGGGGGCTTTGGCTGCCGGTGGAAAAATGATTCTCAAAGAAAAAGCGATCAAAGAAACAACACAAGCTTTGTTGAGAGTCAATCAGCCCAAAGGTTTTGATTGCCCGGGATGTGCCTGGCCTGATCCTCAAAATTCTTCCATTGTGGAATTTTGTGAGAATGGTGTCAAAGCCGTTGCCGCAGAAACTACCAGCAAGCGAGCAGATCATCTGTTTTTTGCGAAAAACGCTGTTAGCTTTTTGAGAAGGCAATCGGCTTTTTGGCTGGAAGATCAAGGACGTTTGACAGAACCCATGAGCTATAATCCTGGGAATGATCGATATGAACCAATTTCCTGGCATGATGCTTTTCAAAAAATTGGAACAACTTTAAAAGGACTGGATGATCCAAACCAAGCGATTTTTTATACTTCTGGACGCACCAGTAATGAGGCAGCTTTTCTTTATCAACTGTTTGGCCGTCAATTTGGAACCAATAATTTTCCTGATTGTTCCAATATGTGTCACGAATCCAGTGGTGTGGCTCTAAAAGAGACCATTGGTGTGGGAAAAGGAACTGTCTCTTTGGAAGATTTTCAGCAGGCAGATACCATTCTCATTTTTGGGCAAAACCCAGGAACCAATCACCCCAGAATGCTTTCTACTTTGCAAGCCTGCCAGGAGCGAGGAGCCACCATCATTACCTTCAATCCTCTCATTGAAAAAGGTTTGCAACGGTTTCTCCATCCACAACAAATACTGCCCATGATTCAACAAAAAAGTACTCCAATTTCTTCCCTCTATTTTCAACCACTGATTGGAGGAGATTTGGCTGTGCTTACAGGTGTGATTAAAGAACTACTGGAAGCAGAAAGCCAAGATCCTGGACAAGTGCTAGATCACGATTTCATCCGGGATCATACCATTGGTTTGGAAGAACTTCAGCAAGATATTCAAAACACATCTTGGGATTTAATTGTTGCCGAATCGGGATTGAACCGGGAACAAATTCATCAGGTTGCAGAAATTTACCGCAATGCTAAAGCCGTTATTGCGTGCTGGGCGATGGGAGTCACTCAACACAAGTATGCGGTTCCTACTATTCAATATATCAGCAATTTGCTGCTGCTGCGTGGAAACGTGGGTAAACCGGGTGCAGGAGTTTGTCCGGTACGGGGGCATAGTAATGTCCAGGGAGACCGCACGGTTGGCATTACTGAGAAACCCACCGAGTCTTTTTTACAGAGCCTGGAAAAAGTATTTGAATTTAAAGCTCCTCACCAGCCCGGTTATAATACGGTTCAGGCCATCCAAGCGATGGCAGAGGGAAAAGCAAAAGTTTTTATTGGCATGGGAGGCAATTTTGCCAGTGCGACGCCGGATACTGATTATACAGAAAAAGCTTTGGCATCTTGTGAACTGACCGTCCATATCAGTACCAAACTGAATCGAAGTCATCTGGTTCATGGGAAGGCTGCTTTGATTCTGCCATGTTTGGGGCGAACCGAGACCGATATACAGCAAAAAAGACCTCAAGGTGTCACGGTAGAAGATTCTATGAGTGTGGTGCACCTTTCTTATGGAAACAAGAAACCAGCCTCTTCCCATTTGCTTTCAGAACCGGCAATTGTCGCTGGGATCGCTCAAGCCACGCTGAATTCTTCTACAGATTGGGAGTGGCTCATTGGCGATTATGGGAGAATTCGGGAAAAAATTGAAGCAGTCTTACCTGATTTTGTTCACTACAATGAAAGAATTCAAAATCCAAGAGGATTTGTGTTAAGGAATCCAGCACGTTATCGAGAGTGGCACACTTCTTCTAAAAAAGCACAGTTGACCAGTTTTCCATTATCCTCGATAGCGTTACCTGAAGGGCAATTACGCTTGATGACAATCCGTTCTCATGACCAATACAATACCACCATTTATGGTTTGGATGATCGTTATCGGGGGATTTATGGAACAAGAAAAGTAATTTTGATGAATGCTGAAGACATGGTTGCTTATCAAGTGACTCAGGGAGATCAGGTGAACCTAACCAGCCACTCTGACGATGGAAAGCTTCGTACGGTCCATACTTTTTATGTGGTGACGTATCAAATTCCCAAAGGGTGTGCTGCTGCTTATTTCCCTGAAACCAATGGCCTGGTTTCGATTGAAAGTATTGCTGATAAAAGCTCGACTCCGGTATCTAAATTTATTCCAATCACCATTCAAAAATGTTCTTAAATGAGTTCTACCCCAAAGTCTTATCCTCCTGAAAGCATAACTTCTGCTTCGATTATTAAAGTCTTTGCAGACCGACAGGAACCAGAAGTGGATGATCTGGCAACCGAAGAGCCGTTGGAAATTCGAGTGGCTTTCCAGAGAAATCACCAGCATGTTTGTCATCAATTGGCCATCACCATGCGAACACCTGGAAACGATATGGAATTAGCAGCAGGGTTTGTCTTGACCGAGGGAATTCTTGATGATGTTTCTGCCATTGAAAGTGTAAAGCCTTGTAATAATCCTAAAGTCGCCCAAAGCTCTAATGTGGTCACGGTACAACTGCATCAGGGGTATGAGTTTGATCCTGAAAGATTCCGCCGTAATGTTTATATGAGTTCCAGTTGTGGTATCTGTGGGAGGACTTCTTTGGAGCGGGTGCGGAACAGTTGTGCAGAATTGCCTGTGGGTGAATTCCAATTGTCTTTTGAATATTTTCCACAACTTTTGCAAACTTTGAGTCATCAACAGACCTTGTTTGCCCGCACAGGTGGATTGCATGCTGCCGCTTTATTTGATATTCAGGGCAATTGTCTGGGAATTTTTGAAGATGTGGGGAGGCATAATGCCCTGGATAAAATCATTGGTGCTCTTGTTTTAAAGAACCAGATTCCTGCCTCTAATACGGTGCTTTGGGTCAGTGGTCGTGCCAGTTTTGAATTAATTCAAAAAGCAGTAGTTGCTGGTATTCCAGTCATGGTCTGTGTTGGAGCACCCAGCAGTTTGGCAGTTGACATGGCAAAGGAGTTTAAGTTGACGCTTCTGGGATTTGTGCGTGAACAATGTTTTAATCTTTATTCGGGGGAGCAGCGTTTGTTTCGGTAGACTCCGTTTTGTAGACTTCATAGGTTTCTTGAATCAACTCACCCAGTTTGTTTCTTCGATAAACAACAATTTCTTCAATTTCCTCTTTCTTTACTGATTCTTCATCAAAATCAAATAACGCTTTGAGTGGAATTCCCAAGGCGATTGCAATGATATTTAAGCGCTTCACACTGGCAGCACAGGCTCCTCGCTCAACTCGGCTGAGAAATTCAGCACTGCATTGTACTTTTTCAGACAATTGATTTTGGGTCAAATCGACCAGGTTCCTGAATTTTGCGACACGCCGCCCAATTTTTTGATTCAGTGTTAGTTCACCCATGATCTCTTATTTTTATCTCTGTAACGAAAGTTAAGAACGGCCATCAATCTCCTTCCCTTTTTTAAGGGAATGGGGACTATTTTCAGATGAGAAAAAACCGCTAAGATATTGACTTTGTTAATTGTCCCGCCTTGAGTAAATAGCCTTAAAATTAATCTACAGTGTTCCAGAAAATTATTTTCTTGAAGCTCCCCTTTTTTTTAAAGGGGGCCAGGGAGATCCGCGTGCGGGGATTTTGAAAATAATTTTCTGGAACACTATAAAATTAAAAAAATATGCTCGATTGATTAAATTTTTTTTGTTTTTCCGTCTAATAATAATGCAGCTATTTCCTATTTTTATTGCGCTTGACAAAAATACGAATGGCAAAGCAGGCAAGGAAAATTTAAAAAATGATAACAGTGCAATTAGGACAATAGATACTATATTTTATTGAAAAATAGATATCTTTTTTAGAATATTTTTTTTAAAAATTAATAACACCAATGCTCATTTACTCCAAATAATTTTATTTCAAACAGGTTCTTAGCTTACTTTTACTTTGATTTTATTGAAGGAACTGATATGTTCTTATTTAATAATTTGTACATCTTATTGGTTTGGGATGAGGGCAAAAGGGGGAATTGATTACAATGGTGAGAGGTAAAGAGACAGGGAAGGAAAAAATTCACATTTTGTTTGTAGATGATGACAGGGACATGTTGAACGCGGTGGAAACCATGTTGGTGCCTGAGAGATATCGGGTTACAATTGCCGCTGATGGGAGAGCGGGGGTGATACTTTTTAGTTCCTGTCCACATGCATTTGATTTGGTCATCACAGATTTCAACATGCCGTTCATGGACGGTCAGCAGTTAATTCAGGAAGTCACTGCCATTCGCACAGATTTGCCAATTATTCTCTCTACTGGTTGCTTAGAAATGAAAGAGGAAGCATTTCAGACATGGGGAGTGAATGCTTTGCTCAGCAAACCTTATACTCAAGAAGAATTAGAAAATCTGATCCAACAGGTACTGGATCATGGAGGAAACTCAGAGAGTTTAGATGACAGATGATTCAAGAGGAATATAATAAACAACGAACTTCATGTTGTTGATCAATCGGAAATAAGCGGGGATGGTGTTGGGCGCATTCGTCTTTGCGAACTTCGCAGCGTTCGTAGAACCGACATCCAATGGGGAGGTTATCAAGAGGGGGGACATTGCCAGAAATGGGAGTCAGTCTCTCCTCTTGTCCCGCTTTAGGTCGAGAACGTTGCAGTGCTTGTGTGTATGGATGGGCAGGGTGAGAGAATAACTGTGCGGTCGATGCTTTTTCTACAATCTCTCCAGCGTACATCACTAATACCTCGTCAGCCAGGTATCCGACCACATCCAGATCGTGAGAAATGAACAGCAATCCCATGTGGTATTCTTCACGCAGTTGTTTGAGTTGTTCCAGAATTTGGGCCTGGATGGTGACATCGAGAGCTGTTGTGGGTTCATCAGCAATCAGAAGCTTAGGATTGCAGGCCAGAGCCATAGCAATCATGACCCGTTGACGCATTCCTCCAGATAATTGATGAGGGTAATTATGAATACGCTGTTCAGGAGAAGGAATACCAACATTTTGGAAAAGTTGAATGATTTTTTCTGTTTCTTCCTGACGGCTCAAATGGAGGTGTTCACGAAGTACTTCCCGAATTTGATCTCCTACACGAAGCACAGGATTCAGAGCCGTCATCGGTTCCTGGAAAATCATGGCAATGTCTTTACCTCGAATCTTGCGCATCTGTTTTGTGGTCAACTGGAGTAAATTCTGATTCTCCCACACAATATTTCCTTCCATCTTGAGCAAAGGAGGGGAGGGAATCAATTGCATAATGGCCAATGCTGTCATGGATTTTCCACAGCCAGATTCTCCCACAATTCCTAACGTTTGGCCTGCTTCGATGGAAAAGGACACCTCGTGTAACACCTGGATGGCGGTCTTCCCAGAAGACAAATACATATTCAGCGTTTCAAGTTTCAGAGTCATGAAGCAATTTTGGGGTCAAAGTGATCGCGGAGGGCGTCTCCCAAGATGTTGCACAGTAGCACAACCAGCATAATGGCAAGACCTGGAAAAATAGAAACAAAAGGGGCGTCAATCAATACATCTTTCCCTTCTGAAAGCATAGCCCCCCAACTTGGAGTACCGGGAGGCACCCCAAGACCTAAAAAGCTGAGGCTGGATTCCGCAATAATCGTACCGGCTAAATTGAAGGTAGCCTGCACAATAACCGGTTGAATGATATTGGGCAGGATATGCCGAAACATAACACGCCCATTGGAAATGCCTGAAGTTTGAGCGGCCAGGACATACTCCTGTTCCTTCACCGACAGGACTTGTCCACGCACCAGACGGGCATAGCTAACCCAACCCTGAGCAGTCAGTGCAATAATAACGTTGTTTAAATTAGGACCCAAAACAGCAACCAGGGCAATGGCCAGTAACAATCCAGGAAAAGCCAGCAGGATATCGACAATGCGCATGAGCAATGTATCTACCCAGCCTCCATAATAACCAGAAATCAAGCCGATGATGATACCAATGACACCCGCAATGCAAATTACCCAAAATCCAACATAAAGAGAAATGCGGGCACCATATAAAAGCCGGCTTAAAATGTCACTGCCGTTTTGGTCCTGTCCCAAGGGGTGTTCCAGAGAGGGAGGAGCGAGTTGTTGACTCAACTGGATTTCTTCCGGATCATAAGGAACAATCCATGGTGCCAGCAGAGCAGGGATAATGAACAGGGTGAGTAAAATCAAACTCAACCAGAAGATACGTGGATTTTTCCAAATCATTGCAGACGTACTCTAGGATCAACAAATGCGTAAGACAAGTCTGTCAGCAGGTTCACAAAAACATAGCTGGTTGCAATAAAGATGACACATCCCTGAACCAGAGGATAATTTCTGGATTGAATTCCCTCAATCAAAAGATTCCCCAAACCAGGCCAGTCGAAAATGTGTTCTGTGATGATTGCTCCAGACAGCAATACCCCAATTTGAAGCCCAATGACAGTAATTACAGGAATCAACGCATTGCGGAAGGCATGACGAAAAACAATTTGCATTTCAGAAATTCCTTTGGCCCATGCCGTGCGGATATAGTCGGCTCCCAACGTTTCTATCACAGAAGAACGGGTAATTCTGGATAAAATCGATGCCAGTGCTGTTCCCAGTGTAATAGCAGGAAGAATGAGGTGTAACAGGGTTCCGCGTTCATTGACAGGAAGCCAATCCAGATGAATAGCAAACAAAAGAATCAACATGGGCCCCAGCCAAAAATTGGGAATCGATACACCCAGTAAAGAAAAAAACATGGCAATTTGATCAATCCAACTGCCTCGTTTTACAGCAGAAACCAGGCCTAAGGGAATGGCCAGACCGATGGCAATTACCATTGCGCCTGCCATCAATTCAATAGTGGCTGGTAAACGTTCCAGAATTTCTTGAGCAACCGGTTGTCTACTGTGAATGGAGGTACCAAAATCACCTTGCAGGAGATCTTGTAAATAGTTCAGGTATTGTTCATGGACTGGTAAATGTAATCCCAGCTGCTGACGTAATGCTTCTTTGTCTGCTGGCAAGGCAGAATCTCCCAGCATCAATTCGATAGGATCGCCAGGAATCATGTGGATTAGAAAAAAGACAAGGGTGATGACACCAAACAGAACGGGGCACAATAATAGCAAGCGTCGAATGATGAATCCGATCATTGAGCGATCCCCCTGAGCTGAACACCAGGCAGCGATCCATTGCTTCGAAAAGGGAACTTGATTTCTACGTGTGTGAACATGATGAGCAAATTTGAGGGTGTTATGTTTGTTTAATCTTGACTGGAACGAATGAGAGTTTCGATCAGTCGATCATTTATTTTTGCCTGTCTCAACTGAAACACTTCATCAGGAGTGATGGGAAGAAATGTAACCCCATAGCGATTTACCAAGAGTTCGATGATTTCATCACTGAGAGGAACGGATTTCATTTTAATCAAAAGTTCGATATCAATATCAGGAATCAGACTTAAATGATATCGTAAAAAGAGATCAACCAACTCATTGGACAGCTTGCGTTCCTGTAAATACAAAATTTCATCAAACGTGAAGTAAGCGTTATTTCTTTCCACTTGTGCGATGATGAGATCCTGGTTCATGTTCTCCCTGACCATCTGTTCTACTTCGAGATAGGAAAGGGCATAGAGAGGAGACACCAAGCCTCCCCCGCAATATAGCACCAAGCAGATGAACAGAGTTATACAAGAACGCTTCATTGCCATCATGGATACATGATTTTATTTATTGAATAGTCATCCAGGGAGCAGTATTTTGGTATTGATTTTCAAATTGAACAATATTTTTTTCAAATTGAAGTGTCCATCCAATATCATCCAATCCTTTCAAGAGGCGATCCCGAGCAAAGGCATCAACGGCAAAGGTAAAATTATTTCCCTGAGGTGTAGTAACTTGCTGTTGTTCCAGATCGACCGTTAACTGACACCCTTCATTGGACTCTATTTCTTCAAATAGCATCTGTACCTGGTCTATTTCCAGTTTGACAGGCAGGATACCATTTTTGAAGCAATTATTATAAAAAATATCGGCAAAACTGGGAGCAACGATTGCCTGAAAACCATATTCCAAAAGTGCCCATGGTGCATGCTCACGACTGGAGCCGCACCCAAAATTATCACGAGTGACCAGGATTTGGGCCCCTTGATAACGAGAAGCGTTCAAGATAAAATCCGGGTTCGGTTGTGTTCCGTCATCATCCAGATACCTCCAGTCATGGAAAAGGTGAACTCCAAATCCGGTACGTTCGATTTTTTTCAAAAACTGTTTGGGAATGATCGCGTCGGTGTCGACATCGACTCGGTCCAACAAAGCGGCGAGAGCTGTAATTTTTGTAAATGCTTGCATAATGTTTTCTTGGGTAATGGGGTGAACAAATTAGCTTTTTCCAAAAGAACGAACATCTGTAAAGTGGCCTGTGATTGCAGCAGCAACCGCCATGGCGGGACTAACCAGATGTGTTCGGCCTCCTTTTCCCTGACGTCCTTCAAAATTACGATTGCTGGTAGAGGCACAACGTTCTCCGGGTTTTAATTTATCATCGTTCATAGCTAAACACATGGAACACCCAGGCTCTCTCCATTCAAAACCTGCTTCTTTAAAAATAGCATCCAGTCCTTCTTTTTCTGCCTGTTGTCTGACTTGTCCGCTGCCTGGAACAACAATTGCGTTAACGGTTGCAGAGACTTGATGTCCTTTGGCAACTGCAGCAGCCGCTCGCAGATCTTCAATCCGGGAGTTTGTGCAAGAACCAATGAAAACACGGTCGATCTTTATTTCTTGAATGGGAGTATTGGGTGTGAGTCCCATATATTCCAGTGCGACTTCGGTTGCTTTTCGCTCTTTAGGATTTGTTATTTGCTCTGGATCTGGAATTTTGCCATTGATATCGGTCACCATGCCTGGATTGGTGCCCCATGTCACCTGAGGTAAAATGTCTTCTGTTTCCAGTTCCACCACTGCATCAAATTTTGCATTGGGATCTGACGTTAACAGTTTCCAGGCTTCTATAGCTTTTTCAAAGAGATCCTCCTTGGGAGCATACGGACGATCACGCAAGTAAGCAAAAGTTTTTTCATCTGGAGCAACCAGACCTGCTCTTGCTCCAGCTTCAATTGTCATATTGCACAGCGTCATGCGTCCTTCAATGGACATCTCGCGAATTGCTTCTCCTGCATATTCAATCACATAACCCGCTCCTCCGCTTGTACCAATTTTTCCAATAATGGCTAATATGATATCTTTGGGAGTGATTTGATCAGAAAGAGAACCATTGACCTGGACCAACATCGATTTTGCCTTTTGCTGTTGCAAAGTTTGGGTGGCCAGTACATGTTCAACTTCCGAAGTTCCTATGCCAAATGCCAATGCACCGAAAGCGCCATGGGTGGAAGTGTGTGAATCTCCACAAACAATGGTTGCTCCGGGAAGGGTCAAGCCCTGTTCTGGAGCAACAACATGGACAATTCCCTGTCGAATGTCCCCCAAATCAAAGAGAGTTACCCCAAAATCTTTACAGTTGTTACGCAAGGTTTCAATTTGCTTGGCAGAGATTGGATCACGTATTGGTTTGTCTTGATCAATGGTGGGGACATTGTGATCAGGAACAGCATACGTCGCTTTGGGTTGACGCAAGGGACGCCCTGCAATACGAAGCCCTTCAAAAGCCTGTGGAGAAGTAACTTCATGCACAAGATGCCGGTCTATATACAAGATTGTATTACCATCTTGCTCATGGACGACATGTGCATCCCATATTTTTTCAAACATAGTTTTTCCCATAATTACCTTTTTGACTCGTGATTAGATATGTGAGACACTATTGACTACGAATAATGGATGCTAAAAATGTAATGATATATCACTAGCATGTAATTATTGTTGCGTAAAATGAATTATTTCAAATTTATAGTTGCAATAATTGCAATAATAAATTGAAGGCTCTGTTTGGTGATAAATGAAGGTGTTGTGTTTTTCATTCAACGGCAATAACAATATTCCTTCCTGATTCTTTACCAACATAAAGGCACTGGTCTGCTTTTTTAAGCAGTTCGTCAATATTGTTTGCATCTTGGGGAAAAGTAGCAACGCCTAATGTAACAGTCAGATTGCCTGTCGGTTGCTGATCTTGATAGGGAAATTCTTCAGTTTCAATGGCTTTACGTAATTTTTCAGCAACTTGTACCGCATTGGTTTTTGTACAATTGGGGAGTATCATGACGAATTCCTCGCCTCCAAAACGGGCAGCCAGGTCTCCTTTACGTACTGTTTTTGAAAAAATACTGGCCACTCCAGCAAGCACAACATCCCCCATTTGATGTCCGTGGGTATCATTATAATGCTTGAAATTATCCACATCAGAGATGACCAGGGAAAATGGCTGTTTGTTATCAGGGTACACGGTTTGGAGTGCATCTAAAAATTGATCGAGACGGCGTCGATTGGCCAGGCCCGTTAACCGATCTGTGTCAGCATCTTGTTCAATCATATCCAGCTCCCGTTGCTGGTAATACATGATTTTGGATTTGGAGATGCTATGTTTGAAATCAAAAACAGAAAAAGGTTTTGCCAATAATTCATTGGCTCCCATTTGTATCAGTTCTTGCCGCCTTAGGACATCCTGGCATAATTTGCTAATCACAATAATAGGAGCCCCTTTGAGTTGCATGGCATTGAAGAGTGGTTTGAGCAAGTCCTCTTTTCCTTTGTCTTGAGCAGCAAAATTGGGATCGATGATGAAAAGGTCGAAATCGTGTTTAAGGGAATCGTCAATGAAGGCTGTGGGATTATCAAATTCGGTGGTTTCTGCCTCTGTCCATTCAGAGTTGAGCACACCCCGAACAATAAGTCGATCCACCGTATTTTGATCGATCAGGGCAATTCTGGTTTTTTCTGGAGAAATGACACGATTATTTTTACGTACCAACGATTGGGCTGTGGTGATACGTAATTTTTCTGCTAGAATATGAGTAAACATCAAGTAAAAAACAGGAACGGTTTCTGATTGCTCATCAACAGCGAACACCTCCTGGGTAAAAGCAATGATTTCTGTATCTGTTTCTGCAATCACTTCAGCAGAACGCGGGCCCGGATTCAGAATGGATAATTCACCCGCAATGTCCCCGGGTAGTTCGAGACGCAGGATGAATTTGGAATTGGCCAATACGGCTAAAGAGCCTTTTAAGAGGATATACATTTCAGGAGGAGACTCATCTCCCTGATGGATCAAATGTTCATCGGCTTTTAGTTTGACCAAAGTTCCGCGTCTGAGAATATTTTTCAATAACTTGTGACTGAACTTTTTGAAATATCGTCCTTTTGAAAGGGTCGTAACGAAGTTATCTAATTGAGGGTGTGCTTTGTTTTTAAATAATGGGGTGCGTTCCATAATATACTTCTGTCTATTTTTATAACCTCACTGATTTGGTACGAATGTTTTCTTTTTTCATCTTAGGAGTGGTTCCAGCATTATTCTGGATCTGGTTATTTTATATTTTCAATCGCTATAAACGTACAAGCGCAAAGCTACTAATCTTGTTATTTCTTGGAGGACTCCTTTGTGGTTTATTAGCCTTGACATTAAACCATATTGTCGAAAAATATACAATTTTTTGGTCGGATGCCAGAGAAACCACCATTTTGTTTGATTTCTTACCTCCCCTGCCGCTTCACAATTTGGGCTTTTGGCTAATGGTTGGTTTCAACGAGGAGCTTGCTAAATTAATCGTTATTTTGTTGATAGCATATCCGTCTCGTGATTTCCAGGAACCATTTGATGGAGTATTGTATGCTGCTGTGGTTGCTTTGGGATTTGCGACAATTGAAAATGCATTTTATGTGGAACAATATGGAATTTCTATTTTATTGACACGTACTTTGATTACGCTTCCAACCCACATTTTCATAAGTGTTCCTATGGGATATTATGTAGCACGTTCTCGTTTTGCCCTCAGTGAAAATCCTACAAAACAAAAAGTTCACCTGGAATCTGTTATACTTCTGTTAAAAGGGTGGGGGATTGCGGCACTGTTGCATGCTGGCTATGACAGTTTTTTGTCATTGGGTTTTAAAGAACTTGCTTATGCCCAGTTGTTCATTATGGGAGGGGCTACTTTGATATTACGCAATCACTGTCTTCAACTTTCTCAACTGGCTCCTTCTTCTGTCAAGTAGTCGCTTCTGTGAAATTAAAAATTAAGAATTAGAGAAGGATGTCTTTATCAGCTTTTTAGCAGGCTCCATGATTTCTTCTATTTACTGCAACTGAATTTTCAATGAAGCGATCAAACGGAGTAATTGGTTGCGCAGACGAGGCTGCCTATTGAATCGTTCATAGGCTTCAAAGGCATGTTTCAAGCCAGCATGGATTACCTCAGAATCCCTTACGTTCTCTACAGTAGAGCGTAGTAAATTGATCAATGTATTCACGTCTGTTGCTCTGGTGGATTGATTCAGTTCATCCCCAATCAGTTGAATCGTTCGTAGCATATTTTCCCGATTTTTTGTCTGAGAAGCAACATTTGCCAACTTTTCCAACTCTGGGATGCGCATGGAGGATGAAGCTTTCTGATAATTGATCAGAGCACTTTCATAATATACTTTCGTTTTGAGTTGTTGAGCTTTCGGATAATTCGAGTTCCCTTCTGGGATTTTATTCAATTCTTGCAGGGCGGTGTCATAGTCTCTTTGAGCAATGGCTTTTTCTGCCCGTTGCATGGGGATTTTTTCAATCAGATTGAGTGTTTTGGAATAATTGGGAGATTTTGGAGAAACGGATCTAAAGTGCTTGATGGCGCTATCATATTCTTTTTGTTGATAGGCTTCCACCCCTTTTTGGTAAGTATCACTTTCTTTGCTTTCTTCATCACTGCCAAAGCTAAAAAAGTTAAACCAGGAACAGCCAGCCAGCCCTGAAAGCAGGCAGAGTATGAATAGCATCTGGCGCAAACCTCTCACATTCCCTCCTCGAACTTTCGTCCTCTTTTGTAATTAAACGAGAACACCATTCCCATTTTTTTGAATAAAAATGGGAGTGGCATGCCCATATTTTTTGATGTTGAATTAAAAGTGATTGGACCCATGCTGTTCTTCCCAATGCTCACTGAGAACAAAAGCAACCGTACCTACCACACAGACACATGCAAAAATTAGGATAATCATTGATAATTCCATGATATTTTCCTTAATAGAAATAGCAAAGATTGAGCCTTTGGCAATAATTATGATAGAAAAAAAGAACAATAGTTGGAATAATAGCGAATAACTAGTTTTTGAACAGACAATAGTTGATTAAGGATAATTGCTACGGCAAAAACTGTTCACGCAACATCAATATAATATAAAGCATTATGAAGAAAAGTGCAAAAATCCATAAATCCGTTGCAGCGATATTCGTTCACCGAAACTCTATTTTTATGATCAGACGTCAACCGTATTTAACCGCATTTCCAGGCTATCACTCCTTTCCTGGAGGAAAGGTGGATAAGGAAGATTCTGATCGTGTTTTCCATACCAAATTTCTTAAGGAGTATGATCCCAGGCTGATGAGAGCACTTTGCCGAGAAATTAAAGAAGAAGTTGGTTTGGATTTGGAAGAGGCCATTCACACCAATCAGGTTACTGATTTTTCGGAACTTGGTGTTGCCATTGCGCCTCCTTTCCTACCTCTTCGATTTCACACACATTTCTTTAAAATTGAACTCCAATCTCAGCCCGCTTTTATGGTGGATACTAATGAAGCAGAATGGTTTGGCTGGCAAACCTGTCAAGATGTTATGGAACAGTATTACCAGGGGGAGGTACTCGTTGCAGTGCCAACCTGGAAAGTGATCCAAGGATTGGCAGAAAGCCTGGATGCGAAAAATCTTGGTCTGCTTCATTTGGAATATGACCCGGACAAAGAAGTTCCTTGTGTTGAGTTTCTGCACAATATGTTTCAACTCCCCATTCTTTCTCACACACTCCCTCCAGCGGACAGAACCAATGCATTCATCATAGGCGATGACCCGAACAATCGCTATTTGATTGATCCTTCGCCTGAATCTGAAACAGAATTGCAACGATTGATCACCACATTAGTGCCATTTGACATTACAGGTATTTTTTTAACGCACCATCATCCCGATCATCATGAATTTTCCAATCAATTGGCAAGACACCTGAAAGTTCCTGTCAAGATGAGTGAAGATACATTGCAGCGCATATGTTCCAAAGATGGAGCCGACTATTTTGCCGGGATAACTATTCATACGGTACGAGAGGGAGATATTTTGACCCGATGGTTGGGAAAAGACGTGCAGATCTATGAAATTCCAGGGCATGATCAAGGACAACTGGGAATAGCGCCTGTTTCCATGGAGTGGTTTTTAGTTGGAGATTTGATTCAAGGAATTGGGACAGTAGTCATTGGACAGCCTGAAGGAGATATGAAAAAATATTTTGCGACTTTGGAAAGAATTATTCAGCTTGATCCAAAGATTGTCATTCCCTCTCATGGCATCCCCATGCGAACAACCACCCGCTTAAAGGCAGCCCTGGAACACCGCAAAATGAGGGAAAACCAAGTGCTCCAATGTTACAAAGATGGTAAATCCAAAGAAACGATGTTATCTGAAATCTATTATGATGTGGATCCCAGGCTTTTACCAGCAGCCATGAAAAATATTGAATCCCATCTGATCAAGCTGGAGCAGGAAAAGAGAATTTGAAAAAACATGAATCCTGCCAAAGTCTATTTTCGATAGAAACACAACAGAAAGCTGGACATTTCCAAAGTCATTCGTCATATTTTTCCTTTGATAAATTAAAATAGGACGCAATCTTCTTGATCTTGACTTGATCTGCATCCAACAAACTGTAAAAACTCTTGGAAATCAACTTACTGGGAATAAGGACCTGTATGAAAAAGACTTTCCTCCGTTGGGGTATCATCACCGGAATCACCATGTTTTTTGTCACAATTGCCAGTGTTTGTATGGCAGAAACAAACCTGGTCACCTTACCTGCCTCTCCTGGAGTTGGTTTTCCTATCCTGTCCTTGATTATTTTTTCTCCATTGCTGGGGCTTTTATTGGCATGTTTGCTTCGCAATGGTCATGGCGGACTTTCTGCGGGTGTGGCAACTTTTTTGAGTAGTTTTGTCACGTTTGGGCTGGGAGTATACTTGCTGCTCCAGTTTGACACCAATCATTACGGATTCCAATTTGTGGAACAAATTCCATGGATCGAAGTTTTTGGTATTCAATATTATCTTGGAATTGATGGCATCAGCCTTTTCCTGGTTTTAGTAGCGATTTTGATATTACCGCCGGCATTAGCGGCAACCTGGTCCACCAAGGAAAAAAGTTGGCAATTCCAGGTACAGACGATGTTGCTGCAAATTGGTATTCTGGGCTCTTTCATGGCCCTGGATGCCATTTTATTTTATGTCTTTTTTGAAATCATGCTGGTCCCTCTCTATTTCATGATTGGAATCTGGGGAGGTCATAACCGGATCTATGCCACTACCAAATTTTTTATTTATACCGTCTTTGGGTCTTTATTGCTGTTGGCTTCAATCATCTATACCGGCATTCTCTACCACGAAACATTTGGAGTGTGGTCATTCAGTATCATTGATTGGTATGATTTACCAATTCCTGCCTCGACCCAGATGTGGCTGTTTGCAGGGTTTTGTCTCGCCTTTGCCATCAAGGCCCCTATGTTTCCGTTTCATACCTGGTTGCCGGATGCTCACTACGAAGCACCCACACTGGGATCTGTAGAACTGGCAGCAATGCTCTTGAAACTGGGACCCTACGGAGTGATTCGTTTCGTGATTCCTTTATTCCCTGAAGCCGCTCATGTCTATGTTCCCATTATTATTATTTTTGGATTGATTGGTATCACTTATGGTGGATTGGTGGCGATGGTTCAGCAAAAGCTGAAGAAGTTGATCGCTTACTCTTCTGTGGCACACATGGGCTATATCATTATTGGCGTATTTGTTTTTAACATGCAGGGGCTGGCTGGAGGATTGATCCAGATGATCAACCATGCACTGGTGACCGGTGCTCTGTTCCTTTGTGTGGGGATGCTGTATCAACGTACCAAAACTCAAGAAATTGTAGACTACGGTGGTGTTGCTCACAGCATGCCGATTTTTGCTTGTTTTTTCCTCTTTTTCTCATTGGCTTCTATTGGTTTACCAGGACTCAACGGATTTGTCGGTGAATTGATGATCATGCTGGGGGCAGCACGGATGAACATTTTCTATGCCATTGTTGCTGCTTTTGGTGTGGTGATTGCTGCCGTCTACATGTTGTGGATGTACCAAAGGGTCATCTTTGGTGAGGTTAAGAATGATATGGTGCGTAATCTGAAAGACCTCAATCTGCGCGAGCAACTGGTGCTCATTCCTCTGGCTGTTTTTTCTCTGGTTCTTGGTGTATACCCACAGCCCTTTTTTGATCATGTGAATACGACACTGGAGGGGTACTTAAAGCAATTCAATGCAGAAGAGTTCCAGGAAAAACATAAGTTTGACCTGGCTGCTTACTGGGAGTTGAAGCAGAATAAGTAATCCTTGGCTATGCATGGACACTTTATTTTCATTGATCCCGATGAGCATTACATCGATTTGATCTTCATCGAATATCTGGATGTGGATTCGCTGTGTGATTTATTAAGATGCGATGCCACTGATATTGTGGAGTTTCCTTCTGGTTTGATGGGATACATGGATGGAGAAGGTGCCTGGCAAGGCCGACAGAAAGAATGGCAATTGAACCATGAGTCTTTTTGGGGGCCCATGCTGCTCTTCAAAGGGGTGGATGAACTGGGGGTGCCCAATTCATGTGACGAAGAAGACCTGGAGTCCTTGTATGAATTGGTTCACTTTTGGGAGGATGATTAGTCCGTTAGTAATCATCAATCTCACAAGCGATGACTAAACCAAGGATATCTACTCTATTCTTCGGATGATATAACTGAATCGAAATATTTTTCTGAAACAATTCAAAATCACTTTTGAATATAATCTCCAAAGGCTTCTATTACGACTGCTTTTTTAGTTTGATGCTGCCCAATTATGCGGGCTTCCTCAATCAATTGATCATCAATGGCAAGATTCATTGGTATAATCATCTCCTTGCTACACAATTCAAAACGCAATGATATGTGTGTCAAGTTCTAATAAGTCATGCTACGTATACGAATTTTGTTATAATCTTTGTCTGTTCTACTTGAGAAACGTAAAGAGAGACAGAGAATCAAACTCAAGAAAGGTAAAAATTGCAAATCAGAGAATCAACAGCATCAGATTTAGATGATGTGCTGAGAGTTGAAAAACAAGCATTTGGTGAGGAGGAAGGGCCAGAGATTGTGCAACTGGTGGCAGCATTACTAGATGATCCCAGCGCAATGCCACTGCTATCCCTCCTTGCTGTTCAAAATGATCAAGTCATCGGACATGTTCTGTTCACCAAAGCATGTTTCACGAAAGTGGAAGATTCAATCTCGGCAAGAATCCTTGCTCCTCTGGCAGTGGTCCCTGATGCACAAGGTCAAGGTGTGGGTGGTCAACTGATCAGAGAAGGGTTGGAACGGCTGTCCAAATCAGGGGTGGATCTCGTGTTTGTTCTGGGACACCCTGAATACTATCCACGCCATGGATTTAAACCTGCAGGGGTTCTTGGGTTTGAAGCACCTTATCCAATCCCGGAAAAAAATGCCAATGCTTGGATGGTGCAGGAACTGGACACAGGTGTGATTGATAGGGTGAGTGGAAAAATTATCTGCGCCGATGCCTTGGATCAGCCTGAGCATTGGCTTGAATAGGAGAAGACATTGTTGGAGATCATGGTAGATATGGTTTCCAGGCTTTTGCCAGCACAATCTATAGTAAGATCGGCATACCGCTCATAGAGCAATTGTCTTTCCTGATACAACTCAGCAAATGTTTGGTCTGGATTGCAGGCAATACCTCTTGTCTCAAAATTAGTGATTCTTCTGATCAACTCTTCCATTTCAACATGAAGAAAAACCGCAATACCATTAGCTTTCAAATGATTCATGGCTGTGGGACTGTAGACAGCGCTGCCTCCCGTCGCAATCACATGATTGGTGCAATTCAAAGAGAGTAGAATGTGTTCTTCTACCTGGCGGAGAGCTAAATAACCTTCTGCATCTAATATTTCCTGCAGGGATCTCTTTTCAGCCACCTGGATCAAAACGTCCGTGTCTACAAAATCCCGTGCTCTTTGTTTGGCCAGGATGATACCAATAGTGCTCTTTCCTGCTCCAGGCATCCCAATTAAGACAATATTGGAAGGGTGTTTTGCTTTCATCGCTTGGAGTGTTTTTTATAATTTTTTCAAGAGTGTTGAATCATCGCTTCATGACGTCAGGGAAACCATTTTGATTGGTTTCCAAAAATAATTATCAAATAGCTTGTCACACTCTTAAATTCTGGGATAACACAGAATGACAGGGTTAAAAAATCAGAGAATATTAGCCATTAAATACTAGGCTTCTCAACACAAGTCGAGTCTTACAGTGTATTTCTTGGTGGCAAATGACTATTTGTTATGCTATGGATACGGTTGCATTTTAAAATAAATCTAAAGATTAATCTTCGTGATCAATATACGAAGGAGGGGTACTCTTGTCAAACTGATTGAAACAATCAATTGGATCTCAGTTCTTTTTTACCTGGTGTAAGAAAATGACAAATCCGAGATCCAGCAGTTTTAAAGGATAAAAGGAAATATGAAACAAGCACAGAAACAAGAAAAAATATGGGAACGAGTGGCACAGTATCGCAAGTTGGATAAGGAGGGGATTATCCAATCACTTGCAAATCACTTGGAATATTCCTTATGTAAAAATCGGTATACCTATAAAGATTATGATATTTATGACAGTCTGGCGTTGTCAATTCGGGACCGCCTCCTCGAATATTGGAATGATACTCAGCAAACCTACCATCAAAAAAATACCAAAAGAGTTTATTATTTATCATTGGAATTTCTGATGGGACGTAGTCTTCGTAACAATTTGATGAGCCTGGGAATTTACGATGTCTGTAAAGAGGCATTGGCCGAAGTGGGGTATGACCTGGAAGAACTGGAGGAAATGGAGGTTGACGCAGGATTAGGCAATGGAGGTTTAGGACGTTTAGCTGCCTGTTTTCTCGATTCTATGGCATCCATGCAATTGCCGGCCTATGGGTATGGCATTCGTTATGAGTATGGTATTTTCAAGCAGCAAATTTTGGATGGAGAGCAGTGTGAAAGTCCAGATAACTGGCTAACCAATGGATGCCCCTGGGAGATCCCTCAATTGGACTATGTCTTTCCTGTCAAGTTCTATGGCCATGTAGAGCAACATCAAAACACAGATGGGACTATCAAGTATAAGTGGGTAGGTGGCGAGGAAGTACTTGCCGTTGCTTATGACACTCCTGTCCCTGGATATAAAAACCACACTGTGAACAATCTCCGTCTGTGGTCTTCCAGGTCTTCCAATGAATTTGATTTTCAATTGTTCAATGCCGGTGATTATTTGCAGGCCGTTGAAGAAAAACAAAAAAGTCAGGCCATTTCTAAGGTTCTTTATCCAAACGATCAGGGATTTTCAGGAAAGGAGCTTCGTTTGAAGCAGCAATACTTTTTTGTCTCTGCGTCCTTGCAAGATATCCTGAGACGATTCCTAACCGATCATGATAGCTTAGAACAGCTTCCTGATAAGGTAGCGATCCAACTGAATGACACACATCCTTCTATTGCTATTCCTGAACTGATGCGTATCTTGATGGATGAATATGGCATAGGTTGGGAAAAAACCTGGGAGATTACGCGCAAAGTCTTTGCCTACACGAACCATACCGTTCTGCCAGAAGCACTGGAACGCTGGTCTGTCGATATGATGGGAAATCTACTGCCACGCCATTTACAAATTATCTTTGAAATCAATCAGCAATTTTTGGATTATGTCTCCAGAAAAAATCCAAATGATGACGATTTGTTGAGAAGAGTTTCCATCATTGAGGAAGGAGAATACAAACAAATTCGGATGCCTTATTTGGCGATTGTGGGAAGTCATGCCGTCAACGGGGTGGCTGCTTTGCATACGGAGCTACTCAAAGCAACGGTTTTCCAGGATTTTTACAAATTATTTCCTAAGCGATTTCAAAACAAAACCAATGGCATCACTCCTCGTCGCTGGTTGAGAAATGCCAATCCCGAACTTTCCGACCTGATTACAGAAAAAATCGGAGATAGTTGGATCACTCAGTTGGATCAATTGAAAAAGCTGATTCCTTTTGCCAAGGATACTAAATTTCAAAATTCCTGGCGTCAGGTGAAAATGAATAGAAAAAAACAATTGGCTAACTGGATTCATAATCACAATGGCATTGATGTTGATGTTAATTCCCTTTTTGATGTACAAGTCAAGCGAATTCATGAATATAAGCGCCAGTTGTTGAATGTGCTCTATATTATATGGATGTATAACAAAATTCGTAATAACTCTGACGAAAACTTTGTTCCTCGTACTTTCATGATGGGAGGCAAGGCCGCACCTGGATACCATATGGCTAAATTGATTATTCACCTGGTCAATGATGTGGCCCATGTGATCAATAACGACCCTGATGTTGGAGGCCGTATCAAAGTCGTCTTTCTGGAAAATTTTGGGGTTTCTCTGGGAGAAAAAGTATATCCTGCTGCAGAGCTTTCTGAGCAGATTTCCACAGCAGGAATGGAAGCTTCTGGTACAGGAAATATGAAATTTGCCTTAAATGGTGCCCTGACCATAGGAACACTGGATGGAGCTAATATAGAGATTAAAGAAGAAGTGGGTGATGATAATATCTTCATTTTTGGGTTAACTGCTGACGAAGTTATGAAAATGAAGAGTGAAGGGTATAAACCCTCGGTCCATTATGAGAAGAACCCTGAACTTCGCGAAGTGCTGGATATGATTAATAGTGGTTATTTCAACAAGGGCAACCCCTATATGTATCAAGACATCTATAATACCCTGGTCTATAGTGATTACTTTATGTTGCTTGCTGATTTTGAAGGTTATGTCGAATGCCAAAGACGAGTGAATGATGCCTATCTGGATCAGAAAAAATGGACGCAAATGTCTATTTTAAATACTGCCAATATGGGAAAATTTTCCAGTGATAGAACCATTCAGGAATATGCTAAAGACATTTGGGATATTCAATCTGTAAAAATTACTTCGGCACGAAGCAAAAAGAGGTAGTCACCTCAGAAAAACAGGAAAAAACAAGGGAGTTGGCCTTTGGGAAAAGTCGACTCCCTTTTTTTTTAATGTTCGAATAACTCCTGAAGCATCTGTTTTTGAAAAATGATTGGTTAGGCAAATGGAATTATCGTACCGCATAGAAAATGATATCTGTGTCATCCTGCTTGATGGGGAAATCATACTGGACACACTACCAGAGATAGAACCATTTCTCGATGAATTATCAGACAAGGAATTTAGCGGATATATCATGAATCTTTCACTGACAACAGCAATCGATTCTTTAGGGATAGGACTGATTGCGAATTTTTATCGTAGGAAAAAGAAACAGCAAATTCAGGTCGTGCTTTGTCAAATCAATCCATTGATTCGTTGGATATTTGAAAATCACATCATCAGTATGTACGAAACAGAGGCAGAAGCATTGGGAGGTTTTGCCTAAGTACCGCTAATCAGAAATAAGAGTTCAAATTCTTGTTGTGATAATCTTACTCTTAATCCTAATCTTGTTCTTAATCTCTGGAAATTGAGGGATTAAGATTAGGAACAAGATTAAGATTAAGAATTTGTACACTTTATTGTG
>JANQHV010000344.1 GCA_028282505.1 SAR324 cluster bacterium
CCTTTCGCTGAACATTGTCAATTGTGCAGGCAGAATCACCCGGTTACCCAGTTCCACTGGCAACGCTCTTTGTTTCTGTTCATCCCCCTGATACTGACTGGCATAGCGTTCAATGGATTCGGCCAAAGCACTGGCCTGGGATTGCGCTTCCGAAACACCTTTTCCCAAAGAGATTTGCATGAAATCTTGTGCCCCCAAAAAATTCTTTGGAATCGTTTCTTGGAGCCTCTTGCCTTGGGGAGTCTTGAAAAAAGCGGAACTGAACGTCACCAACGACCCCTCCTCACGGACAGGGGTTGGCCGTAAGTACAGAACAACCCCGCTGATCGGATCAAGAGAAGCCTGGACTGCTTGATAGGTGGCCTGAGGAGAGCACGAACGAAAACCTCCATCGTCCGTATAGATTTTTGGGGTTTCTTCCCACAACCAGGGAGTGGATTGTTGCTCTACCATCCAGTTGGAGTGACCACAAGCAGGGCATTGAGGCCGGTATTGAACTGGATGGGGAATCATGGATGAATCCAGCTTTTTCACTTCCCACAGTTGGGTCAGTGGTGTTTTCCAAAATGAGGATGGCTGCTGCTTCAGCGTGTCAAAAAAGGCCTGAACCCGCGATGTTTCAAACAAGATGGGGACTGCGGGCAGACTCCCCGATGACTGCAATTGCCACCAACGTCTGACGGGCTGGTTGATGGACAAACGGTTGGCCAAACATTGCCAACACGGAGTGTGAGGAACATTGGGGGTAAAATGAGGGCCAAACCACGGTTGCTGCCCCGTTGCTTTGAGCAAAAGCCACGGTTGTTGCTGATGAAGGTAATGAGCATTGATCACAACTAAACGAGGGTCCAGATAATCATCCACAACAACGATGGGGACCGAAACCGGGAGTGGTAACTTCTGAAGTTGCTCTTCCCAGAATTCACAATCTCCATACTGTGACAAGACCCACCCCTCTCCCTGGGAATGTTGCTTTTCCAAACGCAATGGCGCCAGGGAAAAGTCAGGCAACTGGTAGATAGGTGATTCTTGCAAATCCGAGGTAATCCATAAGTTTTGTTCGAATCCCTGCTCAATGAGGTGCAAGAGTGTCACTTGTTGAGAAAACTGAGGAATCCCAGCTAAAATTGCGTCAATAGACAGGGAGGATTGAATACCCTGGATCAACGGTTCATACTGAGGCCCTGTCAGAAACAAAGGCTCCTGTTCCGAAAGCAAAAGCAATTGATCAGGAGCCAAAGTGATTGGCGAAAATCGAGGGTACCATCTGAGAGACAAGGATAGGTCTGTCATCGCATCCCCTACGGATTTCCAAAAAATTGCTGAGGATTTTCTTCCAAAGCCAATTGCAATTGCTCATCCGATAATCCTGTCACCTCCGGAGTCAACTGGTCTAAATTGAAATGCAAATGATCAGGGTGGGGAAAGTCCGTTCCATAGAGCAAACGATCCGCACCGATCATTTTCACCACTTCAGCCAAACCAGGCTCGCCGATTTCAAAGCCAACCCAGCATTGACGTTTGAAGTATTCAGAGGGTTTCATGGTGATGTGTTTTTCTACTTCTCCTGGCATGGCCGCATAACAAATCTCATCCAGTCGCCAGAGCCAGTAAGGAACCCAGGCGGCACCCGCTTCCAAAAAAGCAAACCGCAAGCTTGGATGACGTTCGAGTACACCTGATTCCAACAACGACAAAAAAGCCATTTGGGCTTCTATCGCGTGCGAACAGGCATGCAAAGCAAAATGAGATTCGAAACGTTCGGTTCCTGCCGTGGGAACATTGACGTGGGTTCCCCCATGAATGGCGATAGAAATGTTTTGTGATTCGCAAGCCTCCCAAAAGGGTTCATAATCCTCATGCCCCAGCACCCGTCCTAAAATCATTTCGGGACGCAACACCACAGTTTTCCATCCATAGGATGCAATGTGTTGCAATTCTGTCAACATGGCAGGAGGGTCATGACGGCTGATCATCCCCACCCCTTTCAGACGCTGAGGGTTGAGCGCACAATAATCATGCAGCCATCTGTTATAGGCACGGACCAAACCACCTGAGACCTCTGGTGGCAATTGCTCACTGTTAATGATGAAAGGACTGTAGGTCGGAAAAAGGTGGGCTTGGGCAATACCCGACTGGTCCATTGTTCGAATTTGTCCTTTTGGCGATGTGCCTTGTTTCAGTTTGGGAGCGCTTTCTTGGCTACGCAGAGCCGCCTCAATTCGTGCGGCCTCTCCCCATTTATAAAACAGGGACTGCCCGGCCATTTTGTATTGAGGCAGTAAAGGGACTAATCCTTTTGCTCCCAGCCGTTTCATGCGTTCCTCAATCGGTTCCTGACTGGTCTCCGGTTCAAAATAAGGTAAATAATCATGAAAAGTTTCTGGCAAATACTCTTGCCACATTTGATTCGGTTCAACCACATGGCGATCAGAATCAATAATTTGGTAGGACATAGGCTCCCATGGAAAAGATTACCAAAACATTGATAGCTTTTGAAAGACTCTCAAAATAGTGACTCATCTTCAATTTGAGTCTCAAGGGCACGTATAAGGGTAAGCCGAGCCACTGTTATTATAGTCAGCCAGAGCAAGAGGAAAATCAACGGTTTCAGCAGGTCTATTAGGATAATTAAGGACCATGATATTATTGGGAATATTTTCCCAGTGATATTGAGGAGGCTTTGAACTTGGAGATTCCGAGTTTTCAGATGTTTTAACCCATCGAAAATCCTTTGCATTTCTGAAGCGTATATTAAAATTCCAAGGATTATTGTATTTGAAATATTTGCTCAGCAAAGGATCAGCATTTTTTAAATCAGGGTTGGTGATTTCTTGAGTAAATTTAGGATCTGCCCAAGCTGTCCCAACTACTCGAAGTGTCAATCGCCCAAACTCCAAAAATTGATCATCCTGAGCAGAGCCATGAGCATCTTCGTGCGGTAAACCAAGCAGTGTTGGAAATAGACGGTAATATGCAGTAACTGCCTCGGCCGCCATTTCCTTTTCCTTCAAAGTTGTAGCTGCCTCGGCCGCCGGGTCCTCTTTCTTGCTATGGGAAGGTTTTTTATAAGGTGCTTGGGGGAGTTGGACAATAAAAAGATCATTGATCCCTACCCATCCCAACTCATATTTAGAACTCCAATAGGTATCGTTGTTAATAATAATTACACTCATTCTTGGCCATGGAAAATCAAAGTCAAAAGTCTTTGAAAGCAATTCAGACCTATCAAATCCTTTATAGGATTCAGCAACAGTGTTGTCCCCAGAAAGAAATTTAGACAAATTTGAATTGAATTCTTTTGCAGGTATTACTAATTCGCTATAAAAGTTTTCATCAGACCAAGCTTTGGCAATTGCTTGAAGATAAATACTTCTAAATTGGATGATGTCATTAATCATAGAAACCTCAGGGAAAAATAGTGAAAAAATATTGCTCATGAAAAGACACTTGTCGTTTTCTAGGAGCATTGTGGAAAAACAATAGTGTTTCAGAAAAGTTTTTTCTTGAAGTGCCCTATCTTTCAAAGGGGACCAAGGAGATTTTGAAAAAACTTTTCTAGAACACTATGCTACATATTCTTGTATCGATAGAGAGCTTCTCTGGCAGTTTCCTCTGTTATTCTCATTCCTTGAATTTGGGCCAATTTGATAGCTTGGGTAAAAGTCTCTTGGGTCTCCATATCTCCTTTAGGGCGTAGAACAGAAAGGTATACACCACGGCGCCGATATAATTCTGGTTTAAAAAACAATTCGTTATACTCTTGGCAAAAATATAGACTTTGATCAATCTGTTCGAGAGCTAATTCATAAGCGCCATTTTCAGCCTGGATAGCTGCAAGTGCTGAAGTGTAGAAAGGTAGTCCAGCACGGCATCCTATTTGATGTAGATTCCGAACAAAAGTTTGTTGTTGATCGATATTTTGATCATTAACGGCCCAACTATGCAAGAGTGACGCATAACCTTCATATGCAGGCAAGCCAAACTTGATTGCCAAAGAGATTAACTCTTCTGTCGCCTGAGCGGTTTCTTCCTTTTTTCCGAGACAGTACGATGTCACTCCTTGATAGAGGAGTGCAACACCATATGAAGGGACATGATTGAGTTGTTTGGACCAGGTAATGGATTCTTGGCAGGAGGATTCTGCAGCTTGAAGATCGCCTGTGATTGCATAATGGACGCCAAGGGCGGCCAGTCCCCAAGTGAGAGTGTCAATGCCAAAACGCATACCATGATCATGATGTTGCTTAGGATTATAATACTCAACACCTTGTTTAAAAGCCTGTATGGCTGGCAGATACTCCCCTCCTGTTGATAGATCCATACCTTTCATTTGAGCAGTAGCGGCACGTAATCCCGAGTCTTGGAGTTTTTCAGAAGCTTGCTCCAATTCGTCAATTGCTTGCTTCAATCCCTGTCGATTATTAGACACATAATTAAAGTGAGCCAATACCCACAGCACAGGGACAGTACTGATGTTCTGTCTAATATTCGATAAATCAATCAATTTACGAGAGAGCTCTACTTTCTCTTTAACGATCTCATTTGCCCAACCATGCTTTGCCATCAGGGCTTGGGTTAACATATTATTGAAGGCTAATTCTTTTTTAGGTTGATGTGTCTCCAACTGCTGTAACCATTCCATACCTTGATTCGCATGCTCGATAGTTTCGTCGTGTAAGGAACGCTCTAACGTATGACGGGTGGCATGGGTTCCGTATTCAATCGCCTGCTCGAACTGTCTGGCATGGCCGTAATGTTGGGCGATAGTACCCGGAGTTGTCTCTTTCATTTCAGGGAAGTATGTCTCCAATGTTTCCGCAATCCGAGAATGCGCTTGCTCACGGTCAAGGCGCAACATCGAATCGTAGGCTGCATCCCGAATCAAGGCATGTTTGAAGATGTACGATTCACTTTGTACCCGGCGTTGCCGAAAGGCCAACCCCGCTGCCACAATCGCTTCCAGATCTGTTTGTACATCCGCTTCTCCACGCAAGGAGGCTTTCACCAGCACTGCATAATCGAACTCGCGTCCAATGGCTGAGGCCACTTGAGCGGTCTCTTTGCTGATGCCTAGGCGGGATAGCGATCCACTCAACAAGTCCTTCAGAGTCACTGGAATGGAACTGGCATCGAATGAAGGGGCCAATGTGTGTTGGCCCTCTTGCAAGACCAGTACTTCATCTTCCAGCAATGTGCGCACCAACTCTTCTGCAAAGAGAGGCACCCCATCGGTTCGCTGTACCAGGTAATCCAAGGTTTTAGGTGCTACAGGCTGGTCACCCGCCACCCTTTGAATCAACTGTTCCGTGGCAGATGGCGTGAGACGTTGTAAATTGAGCAAGGTCACTTCCTCTTGCCACGGTGGTGAAAATTCAGGGCGTGCAGTGTGAACTAGCAAGATGCGATGATGAGGTGCACTGGCAATCATCCGTTCACAAAATTCCAGGGTGGTTGGATCAATCCAGTGCAAGTCTTCCACAATCAAGAGAAAGGGTTGCCCGTCGCCCATTGAAAGGATCAATTCTTCCAACACCTCCAGGAAAATTTGCTTCTGGCGCTCCGGAGAATGTTGCAAAGGTTTTATGGATTCAGGAAGTAGCAAAGAAAGCCAGGAACATAAAATGGGCAGGGCCAATTCGATAGGAGTCTCACAGGGCTCCAGTACTTCGGTAAGACGTTGGATTGATTCACCAGAATCATTGATATCTGAGAGGCCCCAATGATGTTGGAGCATCTGTAGCAGAGGATACAGTGCATTGTTACGATGTTCCGGCAGACAACGGCAAGTGCGGGTCAGTCCTCCTTCATCACTGACAAAGCGGTGCAATTCATGGATCAGCCGGGATTTACCAATGCCAGCTTCTCCTATCACGACAGCCACTTGTCCTGCATCCTGTTGGGCCTGGTTCCACAACCCTATCAATTGTTGAAACTCCTCATCGCGTCCAATCATGGGGCGGGCCACACTACCGTCTGGTAAAAACGTCAAGGCTTCTGTGCGTCGCTCTCCCTGCAACAGGTAAGTTTTGATTGGACGTTGATTATCTCCAATGGGATAGGATGCATGGGCTTCGAATTCTGAATAAGGTTCCAACAAACGACGGCTGGTTTCGCTCACCAGCACTCCGTTGGTCGGGGCTAAGTGCAGTAAACGCCGGGCAACTTGAGGGGTGATCCCCGAAATTTCAGAGTCTTGATAAATCAAAACCATTCCTGTATGCAGACTGATGCGAATTTCGAGCTGTACCCCTTGTTGAGAACCCAAATGCGGATTACGTCGTTGCACTTGCCCCACCCACTCCAGGGCAGCACGGACTGCTCGACGGGCATCGTTGTCGCTCACATGAGGATAACCAAAACAGACCATCAGGCTGTCTTCCAGAGAACCAATGAGATGTCCCCCATATTTAGCACTGGTGTCAATCAATTGACTGCCCTGATCCCGTTGCAACGCTTCCAGCAGTTCTAGATCCGGAACTTCTTCCCCCAAAGCAAAGATCCGTAAATCGCAACAGACGACTGTAATTTGACGACGTTCTCGCTGAACCCCCGAATGCCATGGATTGTATTCCAAAGGGGCAGTGGGGGCGTCATCACTCGTCGTGTGCCAAGTACTTCCCATGAAACCAACGAGATTGTTCACATTGATATTCTGCAAGTCAGCGTACAATCGATCTGCCTGTTCTGCCCGATCCCGAGGATTTTTACGCAAGGCACGGCGTAGCAGCTCAGCCACGGGATGACCGGCAATGCCTGGTGGTAAAGCTATTTCACTGGAACTCAATTGTTTGTGAAGCATTTCTGCCAGACCTCCTCCATGCATGACCGTTTGTCCGGTGAGGCATTCCAGAAAAACCAGACCCCAGGTATAGAGGTCTGATTTGACTGTTGGAGGCTCCCCACGCAGCTGCTCAGGAGAGCTATAAGACGGGGTACCTAGTGCTTCATGAGTGAGGGTGAGTGTTTTGTAATCAGATTGACGGGCTTCTGGAACAAAAGCCGCCACCCCAAAATCCAAAATTGTGGCGTGTCTCCGCAGTCCATTGGTGGTGATCATGATATTTTGGGGTTTTAAATCACGATGCACCACTCCCTGGGTATGAGCACAGGCCAGGGCATCGAGTACCTGTCCCATCAAATCACGGGTTTCCTGGGGGGATAGAGCCCCATGACGTTTCAGGACTTTTTTTAAAGTCTCTCCTGGTACATATTCAAACACCACAAATACTTGATGATCTGCCGTTTGCCCTTTATCCAACAACCTGACAATATGAGGGTGCCTCAACTGAGCACACAACTGAGCTTCCCGTTCAAAACGTTCGATATGGCGGTCGCGTTGAGAGGGCGCTAATGTATCGTCGAGTTGCAGCAGTTTCAGAGCCACGATTTGCCCCGTGCTGGCCTGGGAGGCACGGTACACCTTCCCAAAACCACCGACACCAATGAGTTCCAATAGCTCATAGCCTGGAATGGATTTGGAGAGCATCGTTAAATCGGATGGGGAAACGTTGGAATGAATGGTTGACATTGAGGTATTTCCTAAAATAGAGGTTGATATTGACGAAAAATCATCGATTTGTTTCTGTCGCTAATTCGTAATTCCCCCTAATTGTACTAGCACATAATATTGCCACACATTGCTTCTATGTTATTCCGAGTGAATATGAGGAACCTTAAATTGTATAAAGATCTCTCACGTGCGCTCAAGATGACACGTTGTGCTATAGTGTAGTCAATACACCCAATCCCTAATTCTTCATCCTATGGAGTGAGTTGTCCTTCGATATCGTCTCCCCGTTGAATGAACAGATAAGAAGAACCAAAACGCAAACTCCCGGAACGGCGCTCCACCACCTTGGGCAAATGGGGATTGTTCGGTAAAGAATGCAAAATTTGTTTACGGGCTCGGTAAATCTGAGTATTTAAATGAAAATAGTCCATCCGCAGCATAGAGCAGAATTCCTGGAAATCGATCCATCCTTGACTACTCACATCAAATCCTTGTTGGGCATCTGCCAATCGTTGACGAGCCAGGATCAACAAGGGATAATGATGGACTCGTTCTCCCAAATCGATGACTTTATGATCCTGGAGAATCTGTAACGTTACGTGTTCTTCATCCGGGCTTACCAGGAAACGAAATTGGAGAGATGCTCCCCCTCCTCCTTTCCCTGAAGTCAATGTGGAATCAACCATGTCCACAGCGACAAATTTCCACAATGTCTGTCCTTGTTGAATGATATCGCCATCTTGTAAAACACGTGTCTCTTCAGCATCTTCGCATAGCCAATCTCCGTATTCTGACAGATAAATGGTGAGTTCCGGATGTTCTTCATCGGGCAACACACACAAGCGTTCCAACTCGATGATGGAACCTTGGGGTTTGATCGAAACCAACATAGGTTTAGGAGGAGAAACGTCCAATACCTTCCAGGCGGAAGTTTCTGAACCACCAAACCAGACAACATCACCTACTGATAAAATCTGCTTTGCCTTGCTCACTAACCGGTTTTTGTTCACCCAGGTTCCGTTACGGCTGTGGTCCACAACTTTCCATTGTTGATCTTCCCAACAAATGGATGCATGAACTTTGGAAACATCCTGACTGGTCAACACTGTTTCAACTTTGGTTTTATAACGGCCGAAGGTATGATGAACATGCAATACAATGACTTCACCCGTTAAACAATTTTCCAACCTCGCCATAGAATTTAACTATACATAGTATGGTGTGATTTTCTAATTTTGTTATTTTGCTTCCCAAATCGGAATCCAAAAGTATACTAATTTATCTATTAACTGAATGTTAGGCCAAACAATAACCTTCTCAATTTCACATGTTAAACAGTTGAAATTATTTATTTTAAAAATAAAAAAAAGGAAGTCACAGGACACTAAAGTAGAATATTTATATATTATAGAGATATAATTTAATAGAATTTAATCTAGGTATACTGAATACCTAACCGCAAACT
>JANQHV010000396.1 GCA_028282505.1 SAR324 cluster bacterium
AAATAAAGACAGGCGCTGAACAAGCGCAGGAGGACAGCAATGCGAGTTAATCATAATATTCCCTCTCTTACTGCTTTACGGCATTTGGGAACAACAACGCAATCAACAAAGAAAAATTTAGAAAGACTTTCTTCGGGTCTAAAAATCAATACTGCGGCTGATGGCCCTGCTCAATTGATGATCTCGGAAAGAATGAGGTCACAGATTGCAGGGATTGAACAGGCAATTGACAACTCAGAAACATCTATTTCCATGATTCAGACAGCAGAAGGGGCGTTACAGGAAGTCAGCAACATGCTGGTCAATTTGCGTCAGCTTGCTATTCACGCAGCCAACGAAGGCGCGAATGATGAGAAAATGCTGCAAGCTGATCAAGCAGAGGTAGACAATCTATTGGCTACTTTAAAGAGAATCTCTCGACATACTCTGTTTGGCAACAAAGTTTTGCTGGATGGCAGTAACGGGATTGATGGAATGACAGTAGGAGAGGGCCTACGATTCGTGGAAGCTACTCCTCAAACACAAGCATCTCCTGAAAGTGGTTATGCGATTGACATCACTCAAGTGGCCACACGAGCCAAGGCAACAGGAACTAAAGCGATTGATGTTCACAATGCACGACAGGGATTCACCTTCACAGTCAACGAAGACGGAAAGGTTATTTCTTTTTCGACTCGCAGTAAAGATGTGAAAGAAATTGTGGACAAAATGCTGGATGACTTTGAAAAATTTCCAGAGTTGCATGAGCAACAGAAAGTCAATGATGCCATCCGTAATGTCATTGCGACCAAATTTCAAAAAGAGGCAGATACAGCAGGATTGGATGTGGATATCTATATCAACGAAACGGGTATGTTGACGATCCGCCATCGACAATTTGGCAGTAAGTTGTCCTTTGCAGTAACCAGTGATGTGGATGGTATTCTTGCACCAAAAGCCAATATTGGTTTCGACGCCGACCGTGGTCGGGATGTGGCTGGAACAATTAATGGAGAAATTGCCATCGGCCAGGGTCAGTTCTTGACATCCGCTGAAGGGACAAAGGCTGAAGGACTAACGATTGAATATAATAAAGCCCTGGGCACAAAAGTTATCGATGTCGTTGATGAGTCAACAGGAGAGGTCGTAGGGCAGGAAGTTATTCCACAAGATAATGATGAGCTAGTTGGTGCAGAGATTGATGGGTATGTCCACGTCAGTCAAAAATCACTGAATTATCATATTGGTCCTAACAAAGAACAAAACGTGCGGATCGATATCGGCAGCATTGCCCCCGATCGTTTGGGCATTGCCACAGACAATGACAGTGGTTTCCGCAGTTTAGCGGATATTGAGGTTACATCAGCAAAATCAGCAACAGACAGTATTGCTTTGATTGATGCCGCTGTTGAGGATGTTGCAGCTTTACGTGGAAAACTGGGGGCATTTCAGAAAAATGCGTTGGAGTCCACACTGAGTTATTTGCGAATTGCAGATGAGAATTTGGTCAATGCAGAATCGGTCATTCGTGATACAGACATGGCCTCTGAAATGAGTGATTTTACTAAAAATCAGATTCTACTGGCATCAGGAACTGCAATGGCTGCTCAAGCTAATCAAATTCCAAAATCAGTTCTCCAGCTCTTAGCAGGAGCACAAAGTTAAGTGGAATAACAGAATAAACTCGTCGCTGTTGTGGGCACAGGAGGCACGCCAACTCCTGTGTCCTGCAAAAATTATCGAGAGAACAATGATTATTTTGCCATTGATATTCTCACGGAAGATGGCTTCCGCAAATTTTTGAGAGCATCCATGACAACATAATCATCACCAAACGGATAGAAAATCGTTATGAAGAAAAAACCACTGCATTCAGAAAACAGAAAACAGTTGTGCTCAGAAACAGACGCTTCTCCTCAAGTAGGAATAATCGTTGAGACATCTAAGGGGAATGAAACTTCACCAACCTGTTCTAAGAAAGCGAATGCGGAAACGAAAGACACTATGGTTCCTGTACTCTCAAAAGGGTCAGGAACTGACAGTGAGCAATCGAATTCTCATGATATGGAGATTGCTAATGACGATGCATTAGTCATTCAGATTACAGCATCCACATCACAAATTAAAGGAAAGTTTAGTCATATAGAGCTTAGTGAAGATGAAATAGAAATAACAACACTGGAGCCTGAGTTGATTGGCCTCGATCCTTTCCACTTCATTGGTTTGGGCAGACACCACAAGAGTCAGGGAACGATGGTGATGGCACCGATGATTGGAATTGCTAAAAGACAAGGAAAAATTATCGTCAGTCACTGATCAGCTTTCAGTGCAGAACTAAAAGGTCTATTACCCCCCAGCCAAATCTGCGCAGCCTGCTTTGTCAGGCTGCACAGATTAAAATGTGTGGGGACCAGGAAAGCTGTTTTTTGGGAGAATTACAGCTTTCAGCAGAAATATTTTTCAACAAAATATTTCTGATATACGGCCACCCATGTGGCCATCAATCATGATTAGAATAACGTTAACTTTGGTATTAAGGAGGCTACTATGTCTATGCGAATTAATCATAATATCAGTTCATTAAATGCCCAGCGGCAATTAAACATCACGACCACAATGCAGGCTAAAAACTTGGAACGTTTGGCTTCTGGTCTAAAAATCAATCGCGGTGCAGATGGTCCTGCAGCATTGGTCATTTCAGAAAGATTACGTGCTCAGATTGCAGGTTTGAAACAAGCCATTGACAACTCTGAAACAGGTATCTCTATGGTACAAACGACAGAATCGGCACTTGACGAAGTCGGAAGGGCTCTCATTTCTGCACGACAAGTTGCTTTGCATGCTGCCAACGAAGGCGCCAACGATGAAGTCATGCTACAAGCAGATCAAAATGAAATTGAAAATGTTCTGGACACTTTAGATCGTATCTCTGCCTACACTCAGTTTGGAACAAAACGCTTACTGGATGGCAGTCGGGGTGCCAATGGTGTGGCCAATGGTGAAAACCTGGAATGGGTCACTGCAACTACCAAGACCAACACTTCACCAATCACAGGTTACAAAGTCCGCATCACTCAGGCGGCTACACGGGCTTCCTTAAGAGGAGAAGTCGCATTGACTCAAGAAATGGTAGATGCTGGCGAAACCATCTCCATCAGTGAGGGCGGAAAAAACATGAGTTTCACTACCGTCAAAGGAGAAAGCGTGATCAGTACGTTGGACACTCTGGAAATGCGCATAGCAGAAGCAGGTTTGAATCTGGAACTGGTTCGGACAGACGATGGCACCATTCATTTGCGCCATAAAGAGTATGGCAGTGAGCATGCTTTTTCAGCTTCCACTTCGACAGCAGGATTGCTGTCCAAGCAAGCATTCATTAATGTCGAATCTCAACGAGGATCTGATGTGGAAGGCACCATCAATGGTGAAGAAGCCTATGGACGAGGACAGATTCTCACTGGACGTTCCGGGACAAAAAATATTGAAGGTTTGGCGGTACGCTATACAGGCACTAAAGAAAATTTAGATCCAGAAGATTTTGCAGGAACCATTACTGTTTCTCAACGCTCTTTGATTTATCAAATTGGTGGCAATTCTAACCAAACTACGGCTATTTCACTGGGCAATACCAGTTCCCGCGGTTTGGCGCGTGGAATCCCCAATAAATCAGACTTTAAAGCTCTGCGAGATATTGATGTTCGGAGTGCTCAAGGAGCCCAGGATTCTATCACGTTGATTGATGATGCCATCGAAAACATTGCGGCAACTCGGGGTAGTCTGGGTGCATTTCAGAAGAACAACCTGGAAAGCAACTTGAACTATTTGCGAATTGCTCATGAAAACTTGACCAATGCCGAATCCGTCCTGCGTGATGCCGATATGGCTGCAGAGATGTCAAGTTTTACCAAAAATCAGATTATGGTTCAATCAAGTACTGCGATGTTGGCACAAGCCAATCAAACACCACAGGCAGTCTTGACATTGCTCGGTTAGTAGCAACCTTTGAATTCTCATCTCCCACCAAAGTAGTAACTATTCTAACCATGATTAGGTTACGCCATCAACTATTGGGTTCTATTTTGAAGCCAATAGTTGATGGTAAACCACCAGCCTCTTTCATTTCTGTTGCATTTCAGGCATGATAGGGATTCATCGAAATGAGTTCCCGCAACGCAACAAATCAGCAATGAAAGTCATTTTACAACTCAGTGGATGTTTGTTGATCCTCTTTTGGACAGGTGCCCTGGCTTTACAGGCAGAGACAGAAGGTTCACGACGCTCCATCAGTGCTCAAAGCAAACTCACCTTGAACCGTTCTCCCTCTTCTTACCAAGTAGTGGATGAAAAGTTAGAATACGATTCGGAAAAATCACGAATTGCCATGCGAATTATTGTCTCAGAGAAACACTCTAAAGAGTCCCTGACCCGTTTGCTCCAACAGTTATCAGCCAGTATTCACGCCCGTATTGCCTTTCAAACCGGGGCTCCCCTCCACCATCTTGTCATCTGGAGCTATATCAGCAAAACTCATGTGCATTCTAAAGCCCTTTGGCTTGCCAATTTACAACAAGAGGGTGACTCAGAACCAGCAATCCATTTCAATGAATTGCAACTACAGGAATTACGCTCCCCTCCCGAACCACGTTTTGGCTTATCGGAAGAAGAGCGCAAGGAGGTCTGGCAAGAATTGAAGCGACTACAGGCAGTTGCCACAGAACAAGCGGCTGCACAATATCCTTTGGATCCATCGAATTTCAAAGAGGTCGAACAGCGTTTTCATCTATCCAAAAAGACTACCTTAATTTTAGCCGAACCTGAAACACCAGACCCACTTGCTGACATGAAAGGTGCTGTGAGCTTAATTCCAAAAACAGTGATCACATTGCTGCACTCTCTTGATCAACATGGAAGATTGTGGCATTACGTGGAAGCGCTCAGTCCCATTGAAGAGCCCACTCAAACCGGCTGGATCGATAGTCTGGCCCTTGCCAATCAGGTGCAGTTGCCTGATGCAACGTATCGTGACAATGTTCAGGCCCTGGCCGATGAATTGGATTTTGAGTACAAATTTCAACTCGCTGGCAAATACCGGCTTTCTTTCCGTGCACTGGATCAAATCCTCATCGAAGGTGTCTTTAAAAAATGGCCTTTATAGTTTCCCAGATTATTTACTCTTAATCATTTTTAAGAAAATTTTCGTTAAATAGGTGGACTATTTGCCTTAAATTTTCTTAAAAATCCACTCAATGAGATCAATTTTTCGCTACGAACTATCTTTATCCAAACAGTTTCTAAAACATACTAAGAACGACCCCAACGCCTGCATAGGAGCCTAATCCAAATCCTGTAATAAAAATAAAAAGCAATATTATAGTGCTTTCTATGATTCTTTCTTTTTTAGTAATCATAAATTTATTATGTTGAAATGTTGTCAATTTTATTGATTGTGTGAATAATGACATTATATCAGTTCAATGTTTGGGAGAATTTTTCTAATTAGTTACTCATTATAGTTAAAATATTTAGGATCAGAAAGTGTCGGTAGTTCCTGGCTGTGCAGGCTGTTTGCATTCAACACTGAGTAGACATTTTTACTACTGGGAGTAGACATTTTTACTCAGCAAGGTAGACAATGATTTTGGGATGAAAAACCTCTGGCAAAATTATTTAAACTGACCTATCCTTTTTATTTTCATAGTTTTATAAAAGTCATTAGGCGATTCAATTTAAAGGTCTGAATGGAGTCTTTATGAAAAGTCTCGCTCGAATTGTTCTAGGAGTGCTGGGCATCACGATTTGTATTATAACGATCCATTTTGCCAGCACTGTTTCTCTTCAAGGGCCAAATATAATTGATATTGGGCTCGGACTGCTACTGGGGGTTGCTCTCATTGTGGTGGCTTCTGGCATACTTTCGAAGTATTTGTTCACACTGATCATTCTTGTTGGCTTTCCTGTACTTGGTTGGGGCATCGGTACCCAATTACTTGGAAAAGCTTTTGGGGGAATCATTGGTCTCATTGGTGGAGGATTTTTCAGTTATCAATTTTTTAAAAAAGGCGGGGTGCGAAAGGTTTTATCTCCTCCCAAGAAATCAGCAAAACAGAAGGCATATACAGATACAGACAACCACAAAAAGTAACTGTATCTTTTCCTCATGACTGCTTTTATAGTACCGTGAATTAGGTTTTGTTTGGCTTCCTCTTTGCCCATGAGATAATCTCCCGAAAACTGTCAGGCTGAGCGTAGTCGAAGCACCTCAGAGACCCTTCGACTACGCTCAGGGTGACATGGCATTCAATGTGCTAAACAAAACCAGAATCTCACTACTATAGATGGTTTTTTCATTATTTTTTGTCCCTTCTACAGTGTTTCAGAAAAGTTTTTTGAAAGGGGGGCAGGGGGTTTTGAAAAAACTTTTCTGAAGCACTGTAGAAGGATAACTTGAGAATTGCCTTCATACTGATTTAGATTCAGGTGAAAAATTTTGTATAAAGATCATCAGCGTAAGAAAATACTAAATCAGGTCCTTATGAATTTAAAACATCGCCTTGAAGGCAGCATTTGCATCATAGCAGTCGAAGGAAAATTAAATATCGAACATGCTAGAAAGGTTCGTTCCTATATCGACTCATTATTAAATACAATTGATTTCACATCTGTTGTCATGAATTTGCAAAAAGTCACCACCATTGATTCTTTAGGGGAAGGAGTGATTTTTCTGAGCTACGGAAAGTTAACCAGGAAGAAGATTCAACTGGTATTATGTCATCCCACTTCTCTTCTAATGCTTTTCAACGATACCTATATTCATAATATTATTCCTGTTTACGAGACAGAAGAAGAAGCAATCGCACACTGCAAGACAGACCCATGAACAAGGATTTACCTTGAACCTATCTTATCGCATCCAAAACGGTATCTGTATCATAAATGCTGAAGGATACCTCAGCATGGAGCAAGGGAAAAAATTTCGAGAATACTTGACCAACATCTTATCTGAAAATCACCTCAAAGCGGTGGTGGTGAATTTAGAGCAGATATTCAATATTGATTCCTGGGGATTTGGAGTGATTTTGACGATTTCTCAAAATCTTAGAAAAGAGAAAATTCCATTTGCATTGGCACAACCCTCTGACTTTGTTGCTCAACTTTGCACAACCAACCATTTGCAAAAAATAATTCCAATTTATGATACAGAAGAGGAAGCGACAAAATCATTTCAAGGAGAATAGCAGCAGCTCTTTTCGATTATTTTTCTTCTCTATGTAGACCAGATTGAAACGAAGTGAGGGCTTCTTCTTCTGTATCATAAACGGAAAACGCCTCCATTGGTATCGCTGATTTCATTTCAGTCAATATTCTATTGAAACGACAGAACACCAAACGCTCTTCCTGTTTCATCAGCTTGCGGGCAAATGCGGTAATCAAACCAATACCTGAAGAATCGATATGGATAACTTGTTCAAAATTAAGGATAAAACCATCAAAATCCATATTCAATAAGGCTGTCAGGTAAAGCTCTATTTCTGATGTTTCATCCAAGGTAATCCGATCTTTCAAAGAGATGATACAGATATTACCTCTGGTATAGTGAGATATCATATTGACCTATTTGAATGATAGATTGCCTCTGTCATGGATTGTCATCCAGTTGACAAAGAATGAGCAAATCACAACACGTTTTATCAAAACTGTCGTCGTAAAGCCAGATGGAAAATTAAATCAGGTGCAGTATCTTTAATAATATCTTCCGATATGCCCAGGTCTGATTGTATTTGATACGGCAAATGCACAGTGCCTCCCATCACCAGTTGAGCAGAAAACACTCCCAATTGTTGGGAATCATTTTTATAGAATGCGGTGTGTGCATCGATCTGTGCTTTGAGATCCAGCCATTCCCATATAGATTTCCCCGCCCCTATGCTGCCAAAACCAATGTGATGACGTTGTTCTACAGGAAGAATTTTACTCTTTCCTGTAATTAACAACCCCGCTCCTCCATAGATGGCCAGAGGAAATGCTTTCTCCATCATGGTATCCTGCGCATTGATGCTGAGATAAAAATCGCTATTACCACTTCCATGCAAAGTATCTGGATCACCTGTGGGTAATTTCCATCCCATCCGTAATGCTGCAAAGTGGAAATGCTTTCTCTTCCGGTTTGATAAAGAGACAGCAGCGTTCAACAAGAGATCTCCCATTCCTGTCTGGTGTCGATGAACATGAAATGGTTTCTTCTTGCCCTCGAATAAATAATTCAATTGATTTCTATCCATTTCTTGCCGCTCTTTATTGGAAAAACTAAAAATACGGTGCCAATCCTCAATGAAATTATCCAATACTCCTTTATTATGAGTCATATAGGGAACATCTATTCCCATTTCGAACCTATTCGATATGCCCCAACGCAATGAAAACAAAGTATAGTAAGTTTCCCCATCCAGGACGATCCTCTGTTGAGAACGCCGATCTCTCGAATAATTATTGATCACTTCCACTAGCATTCGAGTCTCAATCTTGTCAGGAGGGATTAACACTCCGGATTCTATAGCAGGCAGGCCAAAAATATGAATAAATGGACTTTGGTTGCGGCTGTAAAATGGAATGATTCTTTCCGATACTGTTGATTGATTGGTGATAGAGTGACAAGTCTCCTTGAAATGCAAACATTCCTCGGCAATAGTCCTTGAGGGCAGTAACACCGTCAATATCCAGATCCATGGAATAGTAAGAAGTATCACGTTTTTCATTCTTATTTTTAACCCATTCTTGTTCAGCAAACAAACTCTAATATTCAAGTTAGCAACAAAACCGCATTCCTCTATTGCACTTGTCTTACTTACTGTGTATTTATTTGTCAGAATGTCATCAGTGAATAAAAAAAGATGGCTTGTGTAACTAAATAAATCTAATCTAAGGAGATGAAGGATGGGCCTATCGCATCGGATGAAAGGCAATGTATGTATTGTGGATGTGGAAGATTATTCGATTGGCAATGATGCTGTAAAAATAAGTTCCTATGTGTCCATGGTATTGGAAAAAATCTCTCCAAGTGCTATCTTGATGAATTTAGAAAAAATAGAGAGTATGGATTCTGCAGGGATTAGCTATATTATTATCTCTTTCAATAAAGCAAAACAGAAACAAGTTGAATTGGTACTTTGCCAACTGACCCAAACGGTCTCGGAAGCGTTTCGATTTACAGGGTTCGACAAACTGGTTCCCATTTTTGAAACAGAAGCAGATGCATTATCCTTTTTCCAATCAGAAGAATGACGACTAGAGATAAAACTACTATCGACCAGCAAAATGGCAAAATAGAGGAAAATAAGAATTTAGTTCATGTAAAAGTTTATGGTGTCATGAGACACTGTAATTTCATGGAAATGAATTTTCCAGAATATAAGATGGCGGTGGGAGAAATTGTTTCAATTGAAGGCCATCCTTATAAAGTGGTTTCCATTGTCGAAACAGAACCTAATGAATATGCGGTCAATGTGATGTCACAGGAATACGATTAAATCGGGCTAAGTACAATTACTCACAATTGAGGATACAAATTCTTAATCGTAATTGTACTAGCACATAACATTGTCACACACTACTTCCTGTGTCATTCCGAGTGAATACAAGGAATCTTAAAGTGTGTAAAGACCTCTCACATTCGTTCGAGCGGTTCGCCAATGCGATGATACCTTGTACTACAATGTAGTATGCTAATACACTGATTAGCGATACTTAAGCATGGGCAGATTCAATTCACAACACTCCTATCTTGCACCATGCTGACCAGATCATGTAATCCGACTAAGTCAACTGCTTTGAAGATTTGGCAGTAATATTTTTCTAAACTTTCATCCCGATAAAACTTACTCATACAGCCACATCGCTCACATTCCTGCCAATACTGCTTATCAGCAAGGACGTTTGAATTGATGGGTTCATATACTTCCAGCCGTGTTCGGGACCCACAAGCTAGACAGGTGGTGTAGGGGTTTACGTCTCCACAATTATTCCAAGGCACAATATTTCCTATTCATCTGAAAAGTCATAAATTTCTAGTTAACTGTCGTTTCCTATTTGCTTTTCAAATTTTAGACCACTTTAGAAAACACTGTCTTCATAAATGCCTTAGTACAGAAAATCAGAATAAAGTGCCCAAAGCCTTCCATTCAATTTATATTTTCTTGTCTACACCATTTTATTGTATACAATAACCTCCTAATTATGTAATGCTATCATTATATGAAAATCATCGTTTAGAGCCTGTTTAAAAATTATTCTGTCACGAAAAATCTTCCAAAATGAGAGAGGTTTTGTAGCAGAACCAGCTTTTTCAAACAGGTTCTTAGTCACCAAGCATAGTGATCTCTTCTGCCTAAATAAAAGGGGAACACTATCTTAGGAGTACGAGAAATTATGAAGTTGACTCACCGTGTCCAGAACAATATCGGTATTATTGATGTGAAAGGAGAGATGGTCTTTAGTGATGAACCTGATGAACTTTTATTATATGTTGATGCTCTGTTGAGAGTGAGAACTTTTGAAGGAATTGTTGGAAATTTAGAGCAGGTGACAAGAATAGATTCTTCAGGAATGGCCATACTTGTGCTAATCTTCAAAAAACTGCAAAAACAACAAATTCCATTCGGAATATGCCAACTGAATAACGGATTAGAAATCATTCGATTCGCTCGTCTTCATGAACAAATTCCAATTTATGACACCGAAGAAGCAACAATCGCATATCTTACAGAAGAAAACTTATAAATTTTTCTTGTTATTATATCTATCCATTCTTTTCATTTCTTGTAGCCGCAGCACATCCATGAGCAATCTTGTCGTTGACGGGTGCAGAAAATATGAAAATATTGGAAAAAAAGTTTTTCTTGGTGGAAAAAATGTCTGGTGTCCGAGGTATGGCTACAATCGTTCAAAAACCTATGGAAAATGATTCCAATTGGAAAAGAATTCGTTCTGCAGAGAAACCGGATTATATAAATGACATTTAAAAAAATAACATTGCAATTTGGGATGTAACGAATATGATTTGCATAATGAATCTTTATTCTCCCTCATGTACGTAATTTATGTGCTCCAGAAAATTTTTTTCAAAATCTCCGTATGTGGATCATCCTGGCCCCCTTTGAAAAAAAAGGAAATTTCAAGAAAGAACTTTTCTGGAACACGATATTTTCATTATTCTAGAAAGGACCTGTTATGAACTTGAGAAAAAATACATTGTTTCTTGTCATCTTTCTGCTCTTGGTGAGTCCACTCTCCCACGCAGCTACAACTGTGTGTCTGGAATGGGAAGTGCCTCAGGGAACGAGTGTCCCTGATTTCGACATTGCTTTAGTGTTGGGACGTGATCGAGTATTGTATCCACCCAACAACACCACCCTAAAAATTGGCAACAACCTTGTGGCGATTCATGAGAAAACCAGTCCTACTGATCAAGAATGTATTGCGCTGATTGATCCAGGGGCACTGGGAAAATATGCTGTAGGAATTCACCATTACGCTAAGGATGCATCTTCATTGAGTTTTTTGGAATTGTACGAACAAAAGAAGGATGGGACCACAAAAGTGGTTGGTGATTACAAAGATCATTTTATGGATAACATGTCGGGAGATCGTAGAGCTACTCCGAGAGCTAGTTCCCGATTTTGGGTATTAGTTCCAGTTCCCACATTGATGGAAATGCTTGCGCCCGAACCTATGGTAGAAAACAAGTCCGAACCTATGGCAGAAAACAAGCCCAAACCTATGGCAGAAAGCAAGTCTGAACCTGTTGCTGCAATGGAATCTCCGGCAGAAGAAGAACCAAAAGGTCCCGATTGTGAGCCTGGAGAAGGCAAGGATTTGAGAGCATGTGACTTCACTGGAAAATCTTTTCCAGACGGTACCAACTTCAAACGTGCGAATATAGCTGGAGTGTCATTTAAAGAAGCACGATTGAAGAAAGGGATGTTCAATGAGGCTGATTGTAAAGGAGCAGACTTTTCTCATGCTTCTTTGGAAGATTCTTCTTTTGTCCGTGCTGAATGCTCCCAAGCAAATTTCAATAAAGCCTATTTAGTGGATGTTAACTTCAAAGATGCCAATCTCAATAAAACGAAGTGGCGCAAAGCCGACATTCGTAAAGCGAACTTCAAAAGAGCAAAGCTGCGCAAGGCCAACTATAAAGAAGCATCGCGAGATGATGGCGCAAACTTCGAGGATATCAAAAAATAAGTAATGGAGTATCAAACATTATTGGTAAGTGTTAAGAATGGTGTTGCGTTTGTCAATTTGCACCGGCCTGAAAAACGCAATGCCATGAACAATCAAATGATTGAGGAGTTGGAGCAGGTATTCCTGACTTGCCACAATGACCAGGAGATACGCGTTGTTGTGCTAACAGGCACAGGTCATGCTTTTTGTGCGGGAGCCGACTTGCATGATATGCAATCTGCTACACAGTCGGCTGAGTTTGCACGACAAATGGGATTGCGGTTGGGGAAAATGTTGCAGTCCGTCAATGAATGCCCCAGACCAGTCATTGCAATGGTCAATGGTGCGGCGAGGGGAGGAGGCATGGGATTGGTTTGTGCGGCAGACATTGTTCTTGTGTCCAGTCAGGTCAATTTTGCTTTTCCTGAAGTACGTCTTGGATTGGTTCCTGCTGTTATTTCTCCTTTTGTCATTCAACGTATTGGAGCCACTCAGGCACGTCGTTTTTTTTTAACAGGAGAACCATTTAGTGCCCAGGAAGCTCTAAAGTTGGGGTTGGTGAATGAAGTGAGTCCTCCCGATCACTTGAGAGAGCTGTGCCAGAAGTATGCTGATAACCTTTTGGCAGGTGGGCCTCATGCATTGGCAGAGTGTAAACGTTTGATCCAAGATGTTACCACCAATGATATGGCAGAGAATTTACAAGATACCCCTGAAGTATTTGTGAAGATGCTTGATACTGCGGAGGCAAAAGAGGGAATAGAAGCCTTTCACCAAAAACGTTCTCCCAATTGGTGTATATAGTAACAAGCTGTTTTTTAAAAAAAGATTAAAGTTTTTTCAGAGATAACCGATATATGTTGCATAGGCAAGAATACTTACTTAATTGCATAAAAATTGGAGAACATTGATGACAATACAGCGTATTTTGATTGGCCTCATGGTGATTGCATGTTTTTTGCCAGGATGCACACAAATCAAGAATCTAACCCAACCACTTTTGGGTCAAAGAAACCAAGTTGTTGTCTGTGCGAGTGCACGAATTGATCAAGCTTATGATCTCTATGGAGAAGCAAAAATGAAGCTCGCTCAGCATTATGATGACCGTGATTCCAATCATTTATTGGAAGCATATTATGCAGCCTCTGATTCTATGGCTATTGCTAACACAGTCACAAAATGTCCGGATCGTCAACGTTCTGATTTTTTTGCCATCAAGAACTTGATGGGCCTCAATAAATCTCTGCAAAAAGTTGTTCGTCTGAATATGCGTGACGAAGATCCCAGTAATTTGATTGCGATTTACCGTGACCAGTATTATAAAGTAATGCCAAACGATATTCGCTAATTTACTCCTTACCTGTTTCCATTACCTGATTGGTAATGGAACACCTCTTATTTTCCACATGCTGTGAGACAATGGAAAGACCCCGGCAAAATTATTTGCAGTGGATCGAAAACCTTGGCAAATATACTCTAACAAGCATCAATGGAGTTGGTGTTGCGGGTTTGTTATTTGTAGAAGCCTGTGTTTTTGCCTGTATTCCCCCCTTTCGTTGGAAGCTGCTCTTCAAGCAAATGGAGTTCATTGGCAATAAGTCTGTCTGGATCACTTTGTTGACTGGCGTCTTTACAGGGCTGGTCATGACTCTGCAATCTTATTTTGCACTCCGGCAATTCAGTTCAGAGACCATTGTAGGCGGCATGGTTGCTGTGAGTATGATTCGGGAACTGGGCCCTGTTTTAACAGCTTTGATGGTCAATGCCCGTGCGGGTTCAGCCATTGCTGCTGAAATAGGCACCATGCGAGTCACAGAACAAATCGATGCACTTCAATCACTAGCCGTCAATCCTATCCAGTACCTGATCACTCCTCGCATTATTGCAGGGGTTGTGATGCTTCCTGTCCTCACCTCCATTGCCAACATGATGGGAGTTTTTGGTTCCTATATCCTGGCTGTCGGTTTGCTGGATGTGGATTCAGGAATTTTTATGGCAAAAATCCGAGATTTTGTCGTGATCCGGGATATTATAGGAAGTATGCTCAAAGCGGCATTATTTGGAGTAGTCCTCACCTTTATTGGCTGTTACAAAGGATACCATGCTTCCAACGGTGCCGAAGGTGTAGGAAAAGCCACTACAGAAGCTGTCAGTTTCTCTGCAGTTTTTATCCTGCTGTCTGACTATATTTTTACCTCTTTCTGGCAACGTTGAATCGAAAAATGTTCCGAATTCTATTTTTTTCTTCTTTTTTTTTACTCACTCCTTTTTTTTCCAGTATTTCTGCGGAATTAGACAAAAAATTAGCACGTTATGTCGACCATGGCAGCGTTTTAGTTGCAGATGATGCCAATATCCTATATAGTCTCCATCCCGATCAACTCTTTGTTCCTGCTTCTATCTTGAAAATTGTGACTGCACTGGCAGCCTTGCATTATCTGCAAGCAGATTATCATTTCAAAACAGAGCTGTTTTTAAACAAGCACTCTGATCTTACCATCCGAGGGTATGGGGACCCACAACTGGTTTCAGAAGAAATACAATCAATCACTCAAGCATTATCCCTGAAAAATAATCTGCCAACCGCATTTCGAAACATCTACCTGGACACATCGGCATTTGCTCCCAATATCCAAATTCCTGGTGTGGAAAACTCCCTCAATCCTTATGATGCCTTGAATGGTGCATTGGTTGCTAATTTTAATACCATTTATGTTGCGGTTGATCAAAAACACCAAATACATTCAGCTGAATCACAAACTCCTCTCACTCCCTTGGCTAAACAACTGGCAAAGGGCCTTCCTCCAGGAAAACATCGCATCAATATTTCGCGTCAACCTCAATACATCCTGCCTTATACAGGTAGCCTTTTTGAGGTATTTTTCCAACAATCGGGATTTAGTATTTCTGGTGAAATCCAGAAAGGAGCAGCCAGACCACAAGGGGCTTTGATTTATACCCACAGGAGTCGCCATGATCTCATCAGCACCATTACGAATATGATGCGTTACTCCAATAATTTTATGGCAAATCAGCTACTTTTGGCTATTGGAATGGAAATATATGGAACACCAGCGACACGGCAAAAGGGAGTAGAAGCCATTAACATTTTTTTGCAAAAAAAACTCAAACTGTCAAAAAGCCAATGGAAGTTTGCGGAAGGATCAGGGATTTCACGGAAAAATCACATCACGGCGTATGCTATGTTAAAGTTGCTCAAAGCATTTCGACCTTATCAATTGACACTGTCCGAGCGTGATAACGTTCATTTGAAAACAGGCACCTTACGTGGAGTTTATACTTTGGCAGGATATCTCCCCCATCCCACAAAGAATCTCTACTTTGTCATCATGCTCAATCAGAGGAATAATTCCCGCAATAAAATTCTGGAAATTCTATCGAAGACTAATTTTGATAATTGATGTGATTGTTTTTAAAAAGGAGGGTAGGGAACCTTTGGGTTCCCAGATTGAATTTACTCTGCTTCTTCACTTGCCAAGCGGACATTGACAGCACATGGGCCTTTACGACCCTCGCCGACTTCATATTTTACTTTATCACCTTCTGATAAACGCCCCCCTTTGACTTCTGAATAATGAACAAACAAATCCTTCTCTCCATCTCGAGTAATAAAACCATATCCTCTTTGAGGGTTAAACCACTTCACAACACCGTCCTGCATGCTCAACTCCAACTATGATTACTAATAAGATAACACAATGCATATAGAGTTATTTCCTGAGCACCGTTTACACTGATAACTGCCGTGTCCCTCTGCATTCAATAAATAATCTACAATGCAATTGCTATTAAGATGAAGTCAATTTGCCACTGTTTTAGAGCAGTGTCAATTGGAATTTAATTAAAAAAGTAAGTGAGGCAACCTCTTAGAGGATGGAAAAACTCAAGGAGTCGGCTTTTTTTAAAAAAAAATCTAAAAACTCAACTCTTTTGATGGTTTTATAAACTTTTTTGGCACAAAGACTGGATTTTGTAAATCATAATCATAGAAACGGCCAATATATTGGAGAGATCTCTATTGAGACATCATTAAACTATAATATGCACAGCCTAATAGCCCAATATCTTCTTGTTTATTGTGAAAAATTGGAATTTGAGCCAATATGTTGACCTGGGAAGGCGATGATGTGAACTCTTCAAGAAATGCGCTGGATTTTACGATTTGTGGATGTTTTGCCGCGATACCTCCAGAAATGATAAGCCCTCCTGTTGCATATACAGACAAACAATAATTTCGACAGGCTCGACTATATAACTTTGAAAATAAATCCAAGGTTTGGGGTGTTTCATTAAATTTTGCAGCGATGTCTTTGGGCTCCAGTGTTTCACCAGTTAAAAATTCATGGATAAGGGATAGACCATTTCCACTGACGAGCAATTCATTAAAAACACTAGATTTTTTGGTTTTTTTCAGCGCAAATTTTTCTAATGCTTTCTCTTCATCTCCAATCAATGCCAGTTCAACATGCCCTCCTTCTGAGGGAACTGGAATGTGACGCTTTGCGTACTGACCTAATCCATCATAAGGAACCAGAGCACAGTGTCCAAGGCCGGTACCTGCCCCAACAATCGCGATTGTTCCTTCCGGAACCTTATCTCCTTCTTTGATTTGCTCCATGGATGCAGCAATCTTGGGGAGAAGACAGCCATATGCTTGAGCGACAAAATCGTTGATGAGACAAAGTTCCATATCCTTAACTGATGTCACATCAATTTCCCAATTGATATTGGGAGGTATACATTTCTGACCACGAATGGGGCCTGCTACCGCAAATACGGCAATGTCATAGTCTGATAACTCGCTGAATTCATCGCTTTTGACGTGGTTGAAATGTTGTATTAAATCTGTAATGGAATTTATACTTTCCTGATTACTGTTAAAAGAGGTGAAATGGTTCAAACGAATGTCTGTAAAATCTTTCACATCAAAATGGGCAAATCTACTGTTTGTTCCCCCGATATCAGCAGCAAGTATTTTCATGGGTATATTTTCTCAGACGTTATCAGTTGAAGATCTCTTGTTTTAATTGAGATCTTGTTATGTTTAAACATCATTTTAGATGGTCAGATTTTTAGCATAAGGCCATATCCACAAGTACAGACAGTACCATGACAGAATGTAAAATACATCCATATTTTTCGAAAACTTCCCTGATCCTTTTGAAACATGATGGGTTTTGCCTCCCCTTTCTAAGGGGCCTTGCAAAAGGGGAGGCATGTGTACACCCTACCTTTTTCAAGGAAGGGAAGAGGAGATCGGTTTATTTTTTCTTATTCAAAACATCGAACCAGACAGCAAGGATAATGATAAAGCCTTTGATCATCAGTTGATAGCACGGTTAAACCAGTCTTTCCTCCGTTTTAGGATCAAAGAAAACCATCTTGGATAAGTCAAACATCATCTCCATTTCTTCACCGGGTTCTTTGGCAGAATCTGGATTGGAACGACAAACGACTTTAGCCCCATTCATATGCACAAAAATATGTGTATCCGGTCCCGTAGGTTCCTTGATACTCACTCGACATTTAGCCAAATGAAAATTTGGATCTTCCAGATGCGATTCAATTTTGTGGGTGACTTTCTCAGGACGTATGCCCAACATGACTTCCTGCCCCACTGAGCTTTTGAGTTGATTCGATTTTATTGGCAGTCTGAAAGTTCCGGCCCCTCCGTCAATTTCAACTCCAGCCTCATTGCCCATATCTACAACTTTACACGGGACAAAGTTCATTGAGGGGGAACCCATAAATCCAGCCACAAACATATTGGAAGGATCGTCATAAAGTTGCCGAGGGGATCCAAACTGTTGGACAATTCCTCCTTTCATGACCGCAATTTTATCAGCCAAAGTCATGGCTTCAATCTGATCGTGGGTAACGTAGACAATCGTTGTTTTGAGACGTTCGTGCAACATTTTAATTTCTGTGCGCATATCGACACGAAGCTTGGCGTCCAGATTACTCAAAGGTTCGTCAAACAAATAAAGAGCGGGTTTTCTAGCTAAGGCACGTCCCATAGCAACTCGTTGACGTTGTCCTCCAGAGAGTTGCGAAGGTTTTCGATCTAATAAGTTGTCAATTTGCAGCATAGAGGCCACTTCATTGACAATGCGATCTTGTTCGCTTTTTGGTACTTTGCGAATTTCTAAACCAAAGGAAATGTTGCGGCGGATGTTCATGTTGGGGTAAAGGGCGTATGATTGAAACACCATCGCAATGTCTCGGTCTTTGGGAGGTAAGTTATTAACCACTCTCCCATCAATCTGAATTTCTCCTGAAGTGATTCCGTCCAAACCAGCAATCATATTGAGCAAAGTGGACTTACCACAACCGGAGGGACCTACTAAAATCAGAAATTCTCCTGCTTGAATGTCAATATCAATGCCTTTTAATATGTCTACTGGACCATAAGATTTACATACGTTTTTAATTGTGAGTGCGCCCACAGTTCCTCCTCTTTTAAAAAATAGGTGATTTGAATTATCCCTTAACAGCCCCTGCCGTCAGTCCACGTACAAAGTATTTTCCTGCAACGACGTACACAAAAAGGGTCGGCAGTGCAGCAATAATCGCCGCAGCCATATCTACATTGTACTCTTTAACCCCAGTTGAGGTATTGACTAAGTTATTAAGTGCTACCGTAATCGGCTGAGCTTCTCCTGCAGAAAAGACGACACCAAATAGAAAGTCATTCCAAATTTGAGTGAATTGCCAAATGACAGAGACCACAATAATAGGAATCGACAGCGGTAACATAATTTTCCAGAAAATCATGAAAAAACCTGCTCCGTCAATTTTCGCTGCTTTTACCAGTTCATTGGGAATGCTGACATAAAAGTTACGAAAAAACAGAGTGGTAAAAGAGAGTCCATAAATGATATGAACCATAATCAATCCTGTTGTTGTACCGGCCAATCCCAAAAATCCAAGTGTTCTGGCCATCGGTAATAAGATGACTTGAAAAGGAATAAAACACCCGATCAACAACATTGAGAAAAAGACATTTGCTCCCTTAAAATTCCATTTTGTTAAAACATAACCGTTCAAGGCTCCCAGGAATGTAGAGATGGTCACCGTGGGGGTTACGAGCCAAACAGAATTCCAGAAATATCCACTGAGTCCACTACACTCAACTCCTGTACAGGCAGACGACCAGGCTTTCGACCAGGCCTCAAACGTGATGGAAGTGGGAAATGAGATTAAACTTCCCGTGCGAATTTCCTCCATTGACTTGACCGAAGTGAAAAGCATCACGATCAGTGGAAGCAAAAAGTAACCGGCAACGATCAGTAGAATGCCGTATATGAAAATGCGCCCCATCGTTGAACTAGAATGGGGAGTATCAGCTGAAAAACTTGACATAACTTTCCTCCTTAGCGCGGATTTCTTAGTTCAGAATAAAGATAGGGAATCACAATCGCAAGGACTCCACCGAGCATGACCATCGCACTGGCAGAGCCAAATCCAATTTGATTACGAGTGAAGGTGTAAGTATACATAAACGTCGCGGGAACATCAGTTGCGTAACCAGGGCCTCCCCCCGTCAATGCCATAATCAGGTCAAAACTCTTGATGGCAATGTGTCCCAAAATCATGAATGTACTGAAGAACACAGGGCGTAAACTTGGAATAATGACACTCCAATAAATTCGAGGTAAACTGGCCCCATCGACTTGAGCGGCTTTGATGATCGAATCATCAATCCCACGTAACCCTGATAAAAACAAAGCAATCACAAATCCTGCTGATTGCCAGACTCCTGCAATCACGACTGTATAAATTGCCATGTCTGAATTAGTGAGCCAATCAAAAGTAAAACTTGTAAAACCCAGTTCTCGCACCATTTTTTCTAAACCCAGGCCGGGATTGAGAATCCATTTCCAGGCGGTGCCTGTCACAATAAATGACAAGGCCATCGGGTAGAGATAAATGGTTCGTAGTGTGCCTTCTGCACGAATCCGTTGATCCAGCAAAATAGCAATCAATAATCCGACTCCCAGACAAATTCCAATGAACAATGTGCCGTAAATTCCTAGGTTGGTCAGGGCCACTATCCAGCGGTCATTGGTCCATAGCTTTCCATATTGAAAAAAACC
>JANQHV010000469.1 GCA_028282505.1 SAR324 cluster bacterium
AAAATGGTGCATTGGCTGGCCAAAGAAATTGATCGTGCCACTCAAGAAGAAATCGAGAACGAAGCACAGCAAATCACCGAACGGTTGCGTGATTTATACAGGATGTTGGAGGCTGGGGATATCAGTGAGGCAGAGTTTGATGCTCAAGAAAATGAATTGCTCGACCGCTTGGATGCCATTGAAGCACAGAGAAATGAATAGCAGGATCACATGATCATCTCTCTGGCAAATCAAAAAGGAGGGGTTGGCAAATCAACCCTGGCCACCAATCTGGCATTTGGTTTTTCGAAGATGGGAAAAGCACTGCTCATTGATTCGGACCCTCAGGGCTCTTCACTGGATTGGATGAATGCCAGAGAAAGTGAAACAGAAATCCATGTGATCGGCTTTCCCCGTCCCAACCTCCATAAAGAAATAAAAAAGATTGGTGAAGGTTATGACACGATTATTATTGATACCCCACCCCACTCTTCCGATATGGTGAGGAGTGCTATCTCAGCCAGTGATTTAGCGTTGATTCCGGTCCAGCCTTCTCCTTATGATGTTTGGAGTGTTTCAGAAACCGTCAAGCTGATCCAAGAGATTTCAACTTACAAAGAATCATTGAAAGCAGCCTTCATCATCAACCGAAAAATTGTTAATACTTCTATAGGAAATGCTGTAGTAGAAGCACTGGATGAGTATGAACTTCCGGTCTTGAAAAGTCACATCTGTCAGCGGATTGTCTTTCCAGAAACCGCGTCTTTTGGAAAATCTGTTTTTGAAAAAAGTGGTGAGGCACGAATGGAATTTCAAAACCTGTTGAATGATATCATGGAGTTGGCACATGACTGAAAAATTCGCCTTGAAAGCCAAACCTGCAGAAGGAGTTGAACTGGTAGAAGAAGCGAGTTATGACATCATCAAATGTGCCGCTTGCAGTGGTCTTGGTGGAAGCAGTACCAATCCTTGCCCTGTTTGCGATGGGGCTCGCAGAGTGAGGGTTCGAACACCCTATATGGCATGTTCTCCTTGTGGTGGTTTGGGAGGAAGCAGTAAGCACCCCTGTCAAACGTGTCAAGGCATTGGAGTGATCCCTATTTCCAAATTAAAAACCTATGGGTGATTATGATCAGTGGTGATGTCGGAGAACATAATGAGTTGATCCTCTGTGAATTGCTGGATCGAGTACTGAACAAAGGAGCGGTGATTTCTGGGGACATTACCATTTCAGTGGCTAACGTGGATTTGATCTATCTGAGTTTGCAGCTCGTTTTGACTTCCGTCGAAAAAGGACGAGAACTGATGGAACCTCGTCATTTTGATTGATTAGCCACGAAGAACACCAAGAAACACAAAAAAATGTAAAATGATGTTTTTTATTGTTCTTTGTATATCTTGTTTCTTAGCTTTGGCTAACTTTAACAAATGCGAATCCGCAGTTAAAATTTTTTTATAGAATCAGTACTGTGTAAAAAGCAATTTGTCATTCCGGTGGTCCGACATGTCGGACCACCGGAATGACACAATATTTCAACTCTGGATTCATATTTTAGCAAAATAGAGTTAATGGACACCGATTTACTTTATAAAGATGAAGTGTATCAAATCATTGGGGCTGCTATTGAAGTTCATAAGGAATTAGGACCTGGATTTCTAGAGTCTGTTTATGAGGAAGCGTTGGTTTATGAGTCCATGCAAAGGCACATACCTCATGATACTCAAGTAAAGCTCCTCATCTATTATAAAGGGCAAAAACTGAAAAAAGAATTCATTGCCGATTATATAGGTTTTGAAAAGATCCTTGTAGAGTTGAAGTGTATTCCGAAACTCACCAAGCTGGAAGAGGCGCAAATAATCAATTACTTAAAGGCAACTGGACTCAAAGTTGGATTGCTCATCAATTTTGGAAGTCAAGGAAAGTTAGAGTGGAAACGGTTTATTCGTACTTAGTGAAAACTGATAGGCTTGGAGAAAAACTTTCTATTAAACTTTTCTTCGTGGTTCTTCGTGTTCTTAGTGGCTAAACAGGCGAAATGAAAGAAACAACAAAAGTAGAGACAGAACATATCAAAGAATTTGCCAAAATCCTTCAAGCGGCCAAGCCTTTTCCCCAAAGCGCTGCTGAACAACCATCGTCCGAAGAAGAATCTTCGGAAAGGACACGTTTCAATGTGGATGAAGAAGGATTGAAAAATGGTTTGGCTCAATTAGTACTGGCTCTGGTCAAGCTACTGCATGAGCTGCTGGAGCGTCAGGCAATCCGTCGCATGGATGCAGGGTCTTTGACCGAAGAAGAAATCGAACGCATTGGGGTAGCCCTGATGAAACAATCTGAAGAGATCGATCAACTACGGGAACTTTTCCATTTGGAAGAGGAGGACTTGAATCTGGATTTGGGGCCCTTGGGAAAACTTTTGTAAAAAGGAAACACCATGCCAATACAGCGAAGACCACCGACCAGCGCCATTGAAACCTCGAACCTGGCAGACATTCTAGAGCGCATCCTGGACAAAGGGATTGTCATTGCAGGAGACATTCGGGTCAGCCTGGTCAATGTGGAACTGTTGACCATCCAGCTTCGACTGGTCATCTGTTCTGTGGATAAAGCTAAGGAAATGGGAATGGACTGGTGGGTGAATAATCCTGTTTTTTCACGTGGTGAATCCAGGATTGGAAGTGAGCACCGCGCTCAAGTCGAAGATTCATTAGATCGGATTGTTCAACGTTTGGAGCGTCTCGAAGGCATTTATCCTGAAGAAAAAGAAGAAAAGAAACCCGTTTCAAAACGAAGAAAAGGAAAATGAGTGACTGGACTCCTGCAGATGGACTTCCTCCAGAAGTCAATCCTCCGGGAATGGAGGAGATAGAAGACAATCCGGAAGCACTTGATCAACTGTTGGAAAAGCTCTATGAAGAACGAGGCATTGATTTCAGAAACTATAAACGCAGCACCATGTCCCGCAGACTGGCCAAACGGTTTCGTGCAAGAAAAGTAAAAAGCTATACCGATTATATCAAGCTACTGGATAAAAACGTCGAAGAATACGAAACGCTTTTTGACGATCTGACCGTTAATGAAACGTATTTTTTTCGCAATCAAACCATCTTTGAAACCTTCCAAAAATACTTAATCACCATCATCAAAAATTGCAGTGACGACAACAGGCCTCTACGGATTTGGAGTGCTGGATGTTCCTCTGGTGAAGAACCCTATTCGGTAGCAATGCTCGTGGATCATTGCTTGCTTGAACAGCAAAAAATACTTCCTGAGATACAGATCTTCGCCACCGATATTGACCAGAATATGTTGCAAAAAGCGAAAGAAGGCGTCTATCCTCGCCTTGCCGTGAATGGTATTCCTACGGAGTTTTTACAATCTTATTTTTCCCTGGAAAACGGGAATTATAAAATTACGCCCTCATTACAAAAACAAATCCGTTTTGAATTCCACAACCTCGCTCATGATCCTCCCTTTGAAAATCTGGATATTATCCTCTGTCGCAATGTGATCATTTATTTCAACATTGGCTTACAGATGGAGGTGCTGCGCAAATTCTATCACGGATTGCGTGATGATGGATTGTTGCTGTTGGGAGAGTATGAAGTGGCTATTCGTGAGGGGAGGAATTTATTCACCAATCTCCATTTTGAGGCCAAGCTCTATCGAAAACGTCAAAGAAAACAGGGAAAATCATGGAAGAAACCCTAGAAACCTCTTCAGGATTGAAAGTGATTGTGATGGGAGCTTCTGCGGGAGGCATTGATGCCCTGATTCAAGTAATGAAAGAGCTGCCAGCTCGCACCCCTGCTGCGATTTTGATTGTACAACATTCTCGCAGCAGTCAATCACCGAGTCGATTGGCTGAGGTACTGGCCCGCAAGGCCAACATGCGGGTTTGTATGGCAGAGGAGGGCATGCGAATCGAGAAAGGTTTGGTTTGTCTTGCTCCTCCTGGAAAGCATCTGAAAGTGAATGATCGCATATTGCACCTTGATTTAAGCAACCTGGTGCGCCATGTCCGTCCATCAGTGGATGTTTTATTCACTTCTGCGGCCAAAGAATTTGGAGCAAACACTATTGGGGTGATTTTAACTGGAAATGGAAAAGACGGGGCACAGGGATGTATTGCCATTAAAGCTCAGGGAGGAATCACTATTGCACAAACTCCAGCAAGTTCTTTATTTTCTCAGATGCCAGAAGCTGCGATTGCGGCAAAAGCGGTGGATCACGTGCTTCCCCTCGAAAAAATTAAGGATAAGTTACTGGAGCTGGTGGGTTATCAAGAAGAATCGTCTTTCATTGAAAAAGAAGGTACAATACTCTCCCCCTTTAGAAAAGGGGGAGACGATAATTAAATGAAATGACCACTGAAGAAGAAAAGCGAGGTTTGTATTTTTTTGATTTAACGTAATAATGAATAATCTACCGGGCAAGTAAACTAGTCTACCCTACGAGCCAGAAAGGAATTCTATGAGACGAGTGAAAACTCCCCGTGATGCCAAAGGTCCGGGGTCATTGAAGTTACTGGAGCGCACTTCAGCCAGTGTTTACAATAGTCGAATGCCTGCCCGCTCTGCCAGGCACATGCGCCATTCTCATACTTTAGTAGGTGCCCGGCAGATTGTGCGAATTGATCGACAACCCTGGGAAGAGCGAGTTGCCAATATTCTGAATATTCTAGAACAACACCGTTATGGACGCACCAATGCTTTATATACAGCCCTGAATACAGCCAACCAGGCTATAGCCGACGCTAAAAAACAAAAAGAAGAAGTCGAAACTTTTGCCGAAGAGCTCCAGGCTTCCAATGAAGAAATGAGAGCGACCAATGAAGAAATGAAGGTCGTGACCGAAGAACTGGAGCGAGATAACATGGACCTGGAGCAATTTGTAACCTATGCTGAACAAGAATTGTTGGAGGTACTTCAGACCATGGCAGTTAATGCCAGAAGTGTTGCTGCAGAACAGTCCCTTACTGGAGATCAGAAAGATCTGCTGGATGTGATTGCTCAAAATGCTGACTCTTTGGGAACCCTATTTGACAGCTTACTGACATACTGGCGCATTGGCATGACTGCTGCCCCTTTTGAGCCTGTCCATTGTGAGGATGTGATTGAAGCTGTAATGGAACAACATCAGGCCATGATTGATAAAACCAATACAGAAGTAACCTTTGATCCGTTACCCATGATTTTGGCAGATCGTGAACAACTCACTCAACTGTTTTTGGAGTTGATTGATAATGCTATCAAGTTTCGAGGAAAAGATGATCTTGAAATCCACATCGAAGCCCATAACATTAGTGATGAAAAAATTGAAATTCCTCAATCCGAGATACAAACCGGCTGGTTGTTTTCGGTACAAGATAATGGAATGGGTATCGAATCACAAGAATTGGAGCAATTGTTCATGATTTTGCAAAAAGGAAATGGTTCGACAAAGTATGCAGGACATGGCATGGGCTTAGCCATTGCTTGGAAAGCCGTGAGACGGCATGGTGGAAAAATATGGATTGAATCAGTACCCCAGGAAGGCACTACCGTCAAATTTACGATTCCGGAAAAAATTGTTGAATGATCATTTATTTCTGTGGCTAATACAAATACAGTGAATCAAAGTGAGTGATGCTTCCAAAAGGATAAAAACGCCTCGTGATGCAAAAGGACCCAATGATCTGAAGATCCTGGAAAGAACGACCGCAAGCGTTCTGCAATCTCGCATGCCTCCCCGCTCCGCAATCAATCTGAAGCATTGTCATTTTCTCAATAGCAGTCGCCATGTAATGCGCATAGACAAGCAGCCTTGGGAAGAGCGGGTGGGTAATATGCTCCAACTTTACGAAAACCATCGCTTCAATCGTGCCAACGCCCTCCATAATTCGCTGCAGCAAGTCCAGGTCCTCTTATTAGAAGCCCAGGAACGAGAACGAGAGCTGCAAACCACAACAGAAGAATTGCAACGAACCTCCAGCTATCTACAAACCTTGATGGATGCTATGGTGGATAGTTTGATTGCCACAGACCTGGAGGGCACCATCAATCAAGCTAACAAAGCAACCGAAAGGATGAGTGGTTTGTCCCGTGAGATGCTGGTAGGCTGTCCATTTGCTTCTCTGTTTGAAGATCCGCAATTGGCCACTGAAAGTATTCATTCTGTATTGGAGCAAGGCACGGTTTCGGATTATGAACTGACACTCATTCATCAGAATGGACATTCCATTCCAGTGATGTTCAATGCAACCGTTTTATTGGATTTAGATCAGAATCCAATGGGCGTTTTGATCAATGCCCGTGACATCAGTGAACTAAAAAAAGCCCAACAAGCCATGGAAACGTATGCCAGGGAGTTGGCACGAGCTAATGAGGATTTGAAAGAATTTGCGGCAGTGGCCTCTCACGATTTGGAAGATCCCCTCAAACAAGTTACCGAGTATGCCACCAACCTGGCAGAACGCTATCGGGATGAATTTGATGAACGTGCACAGCAGGATCTCAATTTCATGGTCAAACAAGCAGTTTATATGCAAAAGCTAATCAAAGATGTATTGGCCTACTCTCAAATTGATTCAGAACAGGTAGTGGCTGAAATCATGGACAGCAATGCTGTTCTGCAACAGGCATTGACTAACCTTCATGCCGTGATTGAGGAAAGTGATACTCTTGTTTCTCATGATGCACTCCCTGAGATAAGGGGGAACCGTGCCCAAGTCATTCGTATTTTTCAAAACCTGATTGGTAATGCCGTCAAATATCGAGATTCCTCCAAAAAAAGGAATCGGATCCATGTCACTGCAGAGCGGGTTGAAGATTCAGAACTTGCATTGCCACCAGAAGTCAAAGGAACAGAGGGGTGGCTTTTTACAGTCATGGATAATGGAATTGGGATTGATGCAGAATTCATTCAGGATGTGTTTAAAATGTTTGTTCGCTTACACAAAGCCTCTGAATATAGTGGTTCCGGCATGGGACTGGCAATTGTCTGGAAAGTGGTTCGCCGTCATACAGGACATGTATGGTTGGAGTCGGAACTTGGGAAAGGCAGTGCTTTTCATTTTGTGATTCCTGACTAGTGCTCTATCAATTGTGATTTGAGCAGACTAGTTAGAATGTGATCAAGGAGGTGTGAGCCACAGAGTAGTGCCTCTGTGGCAAATCATTCTTGATTCCGTCTATCACAGATCTGGATGGGGGGATAAAAAATTAAGCTTTTCTGGGCATCAGCACGGTATAATCAAACTCCAGCACCACAGCAGGATCGTATTTTCCCTCCTCATTTTTGTGTGGAAAATCAGCACAAGCCTGATCTTTAGCGGCAATCATCATCAAACGCAATGCTCCCAGATCATCACGTCCTGGCACAGGTTCTTTCTCCAGAATTTTTGTCCAGGCATACACCGTGTCACCTGCAAAAATGGGGGCCACATGGCGGCCACCATTGATTGCGGCCACCTTGAACGAATTGCCTAAACCATTAAAAGAGAAAGAGCGGGCCAGACTGATGACATGGCCTCCATAAACGATCCGTTTTCCAAAGCGTCCATCTTTTTCAGTATGCTGGTTGAAATGGACTTTAGCCGTGTTTTGATAAAGCCGTGTTGCAATCATGTGATCGCTTTCTTCCACCGTCATCGCATCAACATGGTCGATTTTTTCGCCCACTTCGTAGTCATCCCAAAAAAATGGACTGCCTGCCAGATCGGTATCATAGGCAGAGAGATTCAAGCCTTCCGGAGCAATCAAATCAGCCGTAGCCACTGACTTTGGCAAATCAGGCGTGACGGGATCGGGTGCCGGTGAAGCAGGATCTTTTTTACGCACCATCACCCAACGGACATAATCTAAAACGACGTCACCATTCTGATTATAACCTGTGGAGTTTACATAAACGGTACCGGTCTTGCCGTTGGAGTTTTCTTTGAGCCCGACCACTTCGGATACGGTATGAAAACTGTCACCGGGATAAGCCAACTGATGAAACCGGCCCGCAGCATAACCAAGATTGGCAACGGCATTGAGGGAAACATCCGGGACTGTTTTACCAAAAATGATGTGGAAGAGTAAAAAATCATCAATAGGGGCATTGGGCAATCCAATGGACTGGGCAAACGC
>JANQHV010000546.1 GCA_028282505.1 SAR324 cluster bacterium
CCGTTTTTAAAACAACCCCTGATGAGGACGATGAAGAGGAAGAAAGCGAAGAAACCAACAACGAAGACGATGAAGAAGATGAACCAGAAGAAACCGGTGGTACCAGCAATTTTGCGTTTACTCACACAGGACAGATTGGTTTTAAAAACCACTATTTTCCTGGCTGGTCCATTAGATTAGAACAGCCTTTAATCGACCTTGGTGCCGATTTTAGCTACACTATATTAAAAACCAGTTTCATTCATTTATTTAATGTTGGGTTCCGCAAACGCATCAGTTGGACCTGGATTTATAATACAACTTATGGGACATCTCCCTTACAAAAAAAACACCAGCTTGGTAGTCCGCAAGTATTGAGGGGATATCCACAACGCACGATTTTGCGAGATGATCAACTGTTGGCTTCAAGATTGGATTATGAATTTCCATTGATCAGCACCCCATGGTGGGGGAATGTGACTAGTTTAGGTATACAAGGAATCATTTTCTTTGATATTGGTAAAGTGTGGGGAAACAACGATCATTTTGAAGACAGCAAACAACGCCAAGATGCTGGAGTTGGCATTCAGTGGGGAATCGATACAGTTGCTCTTTTTCAATTTCCACTTAAAATTGAAATCGCTTATCCAATCGGTGATTCTGAATTCGATAAACCCCAATTTGTACTGGCAGGAGCCTTAAGCTTTTTTTAGCTCACTTTCCTTGTAAATTCAGTATTACTTGTTTTTTCCCATGTTGGAAAACGACTGTTTTCTGCTGGATCATCAACACTTTCTTATTTCCCCAATACCCTCCCTCTGAGACAATATGACGTTTTTCTGCATGCTCAATTATTGCAAAACCTCCTTGAGCAGTGTGCACCACTCCAACCAATGTGGGTAAACTGTTCTTTTTCAAAGAAATTTGATTATGAATGGATTTTTCTTTGTGAAGAACAGGCTTGGGCTCTTTTGCTTTCTTTTTTCTAACTTTTGTCGGGGATTTTTTTCGAGATATAGTTTTCCTGGATGATCTTTCATTTGAAATTTGATCTGGTAGAACTTTTTTTTCTTTTTGTGTTTTTTGAATGGCAACAGGCTCAATTAATTGTTTCAGCCTGGCAGTAACAGGTAGTTTCTCTGTGCTCGAATCATCAGAGTTGGATAAAGAACGATCACTTTGGGGAACGTTTTCAGAGGGTTGGGGAGCTAAAACACTTGCAAAGGGATCACGGATTGCTTGATCCTTCTCCGATAAAGACTGTCCCACGGTTATGTTATGAGTCATCAAAATAATAAAAGCGATCAACAGACACTTCACAACTCGGTCATCCAAAACATCTCCAAAACTTCAAGTAGATTGACGACGAAAAACACTCAAATCCATTTGTATTTGTAAACGAGGCTTACTGCTCATCAGGCTTTTATTCTTTACTCCTAAATCACGGATATTTACCAAAAACGGTAATTTTTCCAATTGATGAATCAGTGTCAATAATTCCATATAGTATCCTTCAACTTCCAGGTGAATCACTAATTCTACATAATGTTCAAAGTTGATTTCCGGTGCAATCACTTGACGAATTAAGTTTAATTGACTCGTTTCGACTACCTTTAATAAATGAGCAATGACTGAGTTGACTTCCCAATCCATTGGCAGTGCTTGCTCCAAGGCAGACGTTTGTCCTTCTATTTCCATTGCTTGCCTTTCAAAATGGTCTTGGTAAGTTTGATATTGTTGAAGAGTTTGCAATTCTGTTAAAGCTTTGTGAAGATGATTTTCCAATTGCTGTTGCTGTCGCAGTAAGGGGTGCAATTTGACATTATAGAATAAGGAAACCAAAAAAAGACCCACCAAAACTATTAAAAGCCATTCCTTATTTGTCAAATTCTCGAATGATAGTCTATTGAATCGCTTATTTTTCATTCGTTTTTAAATCAATTTGTAATGTAAATTTAACCACTTCCTGCTGATCTAGTTGGATGAGTTGCTGTGATTTTAAAAACACATTTTTCACTACTGGCGCAGCAGTCATTTGATCAATTATCTCTGGAATCAACGAAGTTTTTAAAGTCAATATGGTTAAATGCAGTTGGTTCCCTTCATATTTTATTCGTTCAATCCATGCATCTGGAGTCATTGGATTGATCAATTGCTGCAGCATTCTTTTAACGACTCCTGACGATGCCTGCAAATGTTGGTATAATGTATTTATTTTCAAGAAATGATTTTGTTTCTCAACATATGCTTTGAATCGATCAATCTTTGCCTGGTCCTCTTGAATTTTTTGAATAGATTGATTCAGTTGTTGTCTCATCTGCTCATTTGTTCTTTTAACAGAAAAGTACCAAACAAACAAAATCAGCATCATTCCAACCCAACCCAACACTGCCACATTTCTCCAGCGAACCCGAAAAGATTTTTTCTGGACTTCCCACCAAAATGGACTACTGGAACTCTTTTTCCCTCTCTTCCATCGCTCTATAATAGCAGACATTGGTACAGATGTGGCAGCTTCCTCTTCAGCCGACGGATGCTCACTCAAACAAAAAGTGTGGGTTTCTTGTGAATAAATGTTTAAATAATCTGCTAAAATAGAGTCGTTGGCATCTTTAGCCACTGATTCTGGTAATAAAATAATTTTCTGTAAAATATCCTGTTGTTTTGTAATAAAGGCTGTTTGATTGATGCCATGAAACAAAATTGAATCTGATTTTTCTGGCAACAACTCAAAAATACACGCATAGAGCAAAGGAACCGGCCTGATTTTGATTTTTCTTCTCTTTTGTAAATTCCCTATTAATTCAACGCTTTGCGATGATAGTGATGCGCATAAAAGCCCCTTTTTATTCTTTTCCGTGAGATCAAACAAACAGGCCCCTACTTTCTCAAAACTTGTCGTACTCGAATTATGAAAACTCAAAATATTGCGACTATATTGAGAGATATCAGTACGCGAAAGAGAAATGATTGGCTCAAAAGCTAATAAAATCCAGGGAAACTCCAAAAAAAGAATTATCTTTGAAAAAGACCAACTAGTACATTTTTCAATAATATCTGCTGATTTTAGCTGTTCAGGCCATGTATTTACAGAGACTACCTGGTCTTCGATTACAAACCAGGCTTCATACCTTCCTATAAACGCATAACAAATCAGTTTTTGCTTAAGCATAAAATCAGCGATATTGAAATAAGTTAAGATATCTCAACTGTGGCGATTTCATAATGTCAAAGGTATCCCTGCGAACTCTTGCACAAAATAAACACTCCCTCCCCCGATACATAAAAATGGTGCAAAAGGAATCCGTGTTGTTGCTAAAGGGCGTTTTTGTAATATTATCAGAGACCCTCCTATCAATATTCCACTCAAAGCTGCAATTAATATAGCAATACTCAATGTCTCCCACCCAATCCATAAACCAATCAAACCAATAACAGCAGCATCTCCGTCTCCTAAGCCTTGACGCCTTCGCAAAGTCTCATAAAAAAAACTAATGAAATAAAAAGCACCCGCAGCAATGAGCATACTACTGATATAGTGGAGTAAAGAGTGGGATTGAAACCATGCTAACCAAATCAAACGAACCACAATAGTGAGAATGATGACACGAGGCTCAATGATCATACAATTCCAATCAATAAAAGCAATCACAATCAATGCGTATATGAATACTAAATCAATCACCATCACAGAAAAGTTTTGGCGCAACAAAACCACCATTGTTGTCCCTAAGATACAACTTAAACTGACCCATAGAGGTTGGAAAGATAAGATTTGCTTACAGGCGGGACAGCGTCGTAAAGCGAGAAAAATACCGATCAACGGGATATTGGTAAACCAAGGCAGTTCTTTATCCCAGAAAGTGTATTGTAGCGGAGGAGTCCATAATTTTTGATCATCAGGCATTCGATCTATGCATCGAACCAATACCACACTCACCATGCTTCCAATAGTGACCGCAACTATTATATGGATCAGCATTATTCTACCGACATAATATTTCCAGTATTCGCATCAACTCGTATGTGCCGTCGTTTACCAGGAACTTTCATTTGAATAAATACATTCCCCGCCCCGACATCATCAATGCTCCCACTACCCATTGCTGCCCAAATCACAACCTTCCCATCGAAGTTATTATCATCTGCATGCGGTATGTTGATTTTTACAGGAATGCGAACAAAACCACGTCGATTTAACGTAACATTTTCCGGAAATTCCACATTATAATAATTACTTTGCAAATAGACTTTTCCTGCCTTTTTAACATTTTTTCGTTGAAAAACATCTACCATTTGAATACTCAATCGAACAGTCTCTTCTACAGGCTCCTTAAATTCAAGATAATATTTATCGGCTTGTAACGACAAACGGTAGGGTATTTCTTCAACCTTGTCTTGCAAGTTATCTGTTTTATTAAAAGCATTTAACCGTTTTCCTGCCTCCAAAGTAATAGAAGAAGTTTCATTTTCCACCAGTATTTCTCCTTCTGTTATAGAAATATTGGCCGTTTCTCCATCATTTCTTATACGAAACACAGTACCTTTCACACCAATTGTCGCAGTACCAATATTGATCTTTGTTTTCTGACGCCCTCTCACAAAATTTCCCCATAACGCCCCGGTCTTCATGGACAATTTATAATTAAAAGATCTCTTTTCAGAAGAAAGTTCTTCTGCCCCGTCTACTATAAACTCTGTATCTTCAAATAGCCGAATTTCTGAACCGCTTCGAAATATAACGGTAGTTTCTCCATCTGATTGTGTCTGTATCACATCCCCAACATACAACAAAAACCCATCTTTTGCAGTAACACTCTTCTGATCTCTGGCCGGTTTTACTTCAACAAAACCTTCTGTTTCATCCAAACTCGCGATAGCTGTTTCATTACCATATAATAAATTATTGTTAATAGTTCCATTGACCATTAACAAACAGACAAACAAACAAAAAACATATTTATGGATACCCATCATCACCTCTTTGAAGAAACCACCCGTTTTATTCATTTTCCCAATTTCTTCATTCCGACCAACGCAACTTTCGGATAAAATCTATAAAATGGGGTACAATCAACTCAGCATCTACAAATCCATCTTTATAGGACAGTTCCGGTAAAATTAAATACCGTGCACGAGGCATCATTCGCCCTGCCTCTCGAATCGAAAGAAATTTTTCTTCTTCTGTAGCAGTAAATAATAAACTGGGCGTTAACATAGAACTCAACTGTTCTCCAATACCCTCCCATTGACAAATACCTTCTAATGCGAACGCATACGCATCTGAAGTGCCTTGCATGATTGCTTTTGTTCTTTCTGGCGATACTTCTTCCTTCAACTTTAAGCTTTCAACATAAGTCTCAATGCCTTCTTGCCGGAGCATTTGAATAATTTCCTGTGTTTTTTGCAATTCAGTGGTGATTGCATATGGATGGGCATCAATCGTTGCCAAAGAACGTAAATAATGAGGAAAATGTGCTGCCATGAAAAAACCGACTTGCCCGCCCAATCCCATACCAAAAAAGTGAAAATTTCCCACTTTTAGCTCTCTCATGATATCTAAAACATGAGTTGCACGTGCTTCCAAAGTATATTGTTCTTTTTCCAAACAAATATCACTACGCCCTTGTCCTAATGGATCAATCAAAATCAAGCGAAAATGATCTTTCAATTTGTCGATATAGTCGAAGCGATACCAACTTTGAACATTTTCTAAAAAAGGGGGGTAAAGCAGTACAAAAGGCCCCCTTTCTCCCTCCACACGATAATAAATTCGTTGTTTATTACTTAATACTATGGGCACTGTATCTCTTTCTGATCTATTTAGTAATTGAATAAAAAGCCATTCCAATTCTTAATCATTGAGATTTAGTAATGAATCACTCATCCAGCAACAGGATTATTGATCAAACTGGCAGCAAATCCAGCACCAAAACCATTGTCAATATTCACCGTAGTCACACCCGGCGCACAACTGTTGAGCATGGATAACAGTGCTGCAACTCCTTGAAAACTGGCTCCATATCCAATGGAAGTAGGTACAGCAATAATGGGCACTTGTGCCACACCTCCAACGACACTGGCCAGTGCACCTTCCATTCCGGCAACAACAATAATTACTTTTGCCTGCCTCAAACGCTCTAGCCGATCTAAAAGGCGATGCAGTCCTGCCACACCGATATCTGTTATTAATTCGACATTATTACCCATAATTTGAGCTGTCTCTTTTGCCTCTTCAGCCACACATAAGTCTGAAGTACCAGCACTCAAAATTAAAATATTTCCCACACTCTCCAATGATGTGGGTTCAAAAGATAAAGTCCGAGCCGTTGGATTGTAACGTCCTTTGATTCCTTTCGCTTTGAGTTGTAAATATTTTTCTTCAGCAAGCCGAGTTAATAACAAACAATCGTGGACTTCCAGATGAGCTAGACAAATTTGTTCCAGATGCTCAACTGTTTTATGTTCCGCATAAACCACTTCAGGAAAACCTAAACGTTTCCGGCGTCCATGATCAACCTTGGCAAATCCTAAATCCACATAGCTTTCCGCCTGGACTAATTTTAAGGCACTATCCGGTGACAAATCACCATTGCTCACTTTCGTAAAAAGACGATATAATTTTTCTTGATCCATAACTATTAATTGCTTCCCTCTGTTCCTTCAATTTCTTGCAACAATTGCAAATCTTTTTCTGTCGGTTTGTGTTTCCAACGACGATGAAACCATGCCCACTGAGCAGGATATCGACGAATAATCTGTTCGATATGCTGATTAAATTGAGCTGTCACTCGGAGTACATCATATTTATCAAATTTCTTTTTCTCAAAGACACCTACCCTTTCTAAATGGACCTCAAAGCGCCCCTGGGGCTGTCGAATCGCCATTCCACTCAAAACCAATGCTCCTGTTTTTAACGCTAAATTAGAAGCGACTACAGGCGTTTGTGCAGGTACTCCAAAGAATGGGACAAACATACTTGACACATCGGTATCTTGATCAATCAGGACAAAAAACAATTGATTCTGTTTGAAACAATCAAGAATTGCTCTTGCAGCTTTAGGCATACCACGTTGAATTAATTGAACTCCCCCCCTCTCTCTAAGTTCAACAAAAAATTTATTCAATCGTTCATCATAAAGCGGTTTGACAGCAACTTTTGCCAAAAGACCTGTTTTCATAAAATACGGTGTCAACATTTCCCAGTTACCCAAATGGGCTCCTAAAACAATTGTTCCTTTTCCCCGTTCTTGCCCTTCCTTTAAAAATTCTTCTCCATACACTACAATTCTTTGATCGACCTCCTCGATCACGTGCTCCATCCCCAAGACCTCAAAGAGCATTTGACCAAAGTGAAGAAAACATTCATAAGCCCACTGATTACGCTGAGCAAGAGATACTTTTGGAAATGCTAACGCCAACTGTTGTTCAACAATACCCCTGTCTTTTTTTAAGAGATGGTATGCAACTCTGCCTAAGCATCTTCCACTCAACTGTAATTTTTCAAAAGAAAGTTGGTTTCCCAGTTTCACTCCTCCTAATAATGCGTAATACTCAATATTTCTTCGTACAGTCTTCGTCCAACCAGGCCGTTTCTTTTTAAAAGCATCGTAAGAAATTTCCTTGTGATTCTGCATGAACTGTTTTTAGATTCAAATTATCTCTGAAATTATCCTAATGCATGAACAATTTCTTTCCGGACGGCATCAACACTTGCCGCTACCACACGACAACGGCTCTCCTGTTTTTGCAAGGAAGACAAGGCTGGAGGTAAAAAGGGCTCTTCTCCTGTTGCTGTTTTAACGGCTTGCGCAAATTTGGCAGGATGTGCAGTTGCTAAACAAATTACAGGATTTTTGGCTGAATACTGTTGAGCAGCACGTACCCCAACCGCAGTATGTGGGTCAAGGATATATTGATATTTGTCTTTATATTCCCGAATGATTGCTATTGTTTCTTCTTCCGAGACCGCAACAGAACCAAACTCGGCTTGTGCCACTTTCAAAGCAGACCCTTGAATGTCCAACTTCCCGGTTTCTTGAAATGTTTGCATCCATGAACACAATTTTTCTGGTTGCTCATCCGCCAAATAATAGAGAAATCGTTCAAAATTACTTGAAATTTGAATATCCATTGAGGGGCTCCAACTGGCAATAACCTGTTTTTTATGGTATTGACCATTAGTAAAAAAACGATGTAAAATATCATTCTGATTGGTGGCAACAATCAACTGTTCGATGGGCAAACCCATCTTCTTTGCATAATATCCTGCCAAGACATCACCAAAATTCCCAGTTGGCACTGAAAAAATTACAGAATCCTGACATTCCGGTTGCACACGAAAATAGGCATAAAAATAATAAACAATTTGTGCTAAAATACGTGCCCAGTTGATTGAATTGACGGCACCAAGACAATATTTTTGTTTAAACTGTAAGTCGTTGAACAGTGCTTTAACAATAGCCTGTGCGTCATCAAATGTACCTTCAACTGCTAAATTATAGATATTGTCATCCAATACTGTTGTCATTTGGAGTTCCTGAATCGGGCTCACTCGACCACTTGGGTGCAACATAAAGACATGAACATTCTTTTTACCTCGTAGGCCATAAATCGCTGCGCTACCTGTATCTCCAGATGTAGCACCCAAGACGGTTAAATAACGTTCTCGTTTTTGTAGAAAATATTCGAATAAGTTGCCCAAAAACTGAAGGGCCACATCTTTAAAAGCATAAGTAGGCCCATGAAAAAGTTCTAATATCGATAGAGTCCCTATAGAAACGACAGGAGCCACTTCAGGATGATCAAATGAAGCATAACTTTGTTGAATCAGTTTTTTTAAATCATCATGGGCAATCTCTTCTTCAAGAAACTGCAACATGATGGCCAAACTTAATTCAGAAAAAGAATAGCGGCTCCACTCTTGTAAATAATCTTTTACCTGGGGTATAGATTCTGGAAGCAATAATCCTCCATCATCTGCTAATCCCATCATTACCGTTTCTTCAAAGGAAAGGTTTTGCACTTTTCCGCGTGTACTCTTATGTTGCATATAAAATCACTTTTTATAATTGAAATATCTAATGATTAAGAATCTGTTTGAAAAACCTGATTCTGCTGCAAAACCGCCTCATTGGCATCTGTTTTGAGAAAATTCATGAACTATAAATTAATTTTTTGTTGTATTATTTTTTTAATACTGAAAATAAATGTTGCTTTTGCGATCCCTACGATGCTACCAGAAATTCAAGTGTACCATACTCTCGGGAACCGTGGTAGTAGTTATAGCACAGTCGCTGGAGGTCTGGCTATACAATTATCGACCCAGCAAGTAGGCCCTGATCGCTGGTTACACATTTTAGGTACATACAGTCCTGAGCAAATCGGAACAGCCAGAGGTAAGATAGCAGGCTGGAACTTCCATTCGCATGGCCAAGGATTAGAGATTGGTATCTATGATCAAAAACGCATGCTGAACTACTTCAAGGGCGCTAATATAGCCCTGCGACACATTGATTGGAATGAGGCACACTTAGGAAATAAAATCGGTAAAGTCTCCGCAGATATACTTCATTTAGGATGGACAACAGGTTCCAAAATACTGATCCTCGTCGGACTGGATTTTGCTACCATCCATACTCCTACAGGCTCTCTTATGGAACTTGAAATTGCTTTTGGTAGTAAAATTGCTTTTTAATTCAACTCACATAACGTACTTTCTGATGTAATTGTTGTTTTTCTTCTTCCGTTATCACGTGATCCATTCGTAACAAACCAATCATCTTTTGATTTTCATCAGGATTCAGAACATTTACATCTTCATATTGCATCAAAACACGTAACAAACGAGCCAGTATTCCTTTAGGAGTTTCCATATATCTGCCAGCTATTTTTAAATAGACATCTACATCTCGAAATTTTTGGAATTTTTTTGTTTCTTTGTCAAAAGGAACTTCTATTCCATTGGCATCAAAATACCCATAGGGCAAGAACTTTACCTTTAAAAATCCAAGAATAAAATCCATAGCTGATTGACTTTCCATAATTTCTGACATCCATAATGTTTCTGTAAACGGAGATTCTGGATCATATTCCTCTTCCAAATGCTCTAAAAAGTCAAAAAAAGCATGAGGACGCTCTAAAATTTCTAAAACGTTTAGAATTCGCTCTGTCCCAATTGCAGCACATGCTTTTTTCAAATTTTCCATGCTGTCTGGTTGAAAAGGATCATAGACATTAACCGGTTTCTTTTTCACTTTGATTGCCACTGGCCGTGGCATTTCTGGAGGAGAAGACTTCTGAGCTGCAGGAGATGGTTTTTTCTCAGGCTTATCAGCCGTTTCTGAAGCTTTTACTTTCTTAATCTTTTTCTTCGCTTCATCCTGCTTGGCTTCTTCCAGTTTCTCTTGAATCTTTCTAACTTCTATTCTTTGTTTCACCGGTGCAATATAAACCTCCAATTCTTCTCTAAAACGACGGTCCTCTTTCAAACCAGCCAGTATAATATCTTCAATAAACCAATGCAGGTGTTGTACAGACATCCATAGGTCTTTGAGCATTTCTGGAGACAACTGGCTATAATTTTCCAGATGCTTTAAAATTTGACTGGCAAACTGAGCAGCATTTTTTTCATTAAAAGATTCAAAATCCATTTGTTGATAGGCAGAATCGACGAGATTGAGCTCTTTTATGATCAAATCAAAATTATAACAAATATTTTTAAAATAAACAGCTGCTGTAGAAAGCTCGGTCCTGTCTTCATAGACTTCTTGAAGCATCTGTTGGATATTTGATGATGTCAGTGCAGATTGTTCTGAAATTTGTTTCAATTTCCCCAGCAATTTTTGATCGTATTTTGTAATTTCCTGTTTTGCCTGCTCCAACTCTTTTAAGGCCGAATTAATAACACCCTCCCCTATTTTTTGAAAAATCGTTGCTTTTTGTAAAGCCAGTTGCATTTTCTGCGATTCCATTTTTCGAGCTTCTGCAAATTTAACACTCTTACTCAACAAATTATGTGCTGTTTCAAACGCTCGTGCCAAAAATGGCAGAGTGAACTCGGTTTTTAAAGACAGTTGATAAATTTTACCAAAAGAAATAGAAAGGTTGGCGAGAATTGAACTGGCTCCCATCAAACTTTGATTCATACGAGACAAATTTCCGACAAAAAACTGTAATTGTTTTTTTTCGAAAATAATGGTTTTTGCAAACTCTTGAACTGCTGCAGATGGCGAAGCTCTTGTGGTCAACGTTTTGAGGGCATACCACCGTTCTGTTAAAATTCTTGAAGATTCCAGTTCAATAT
>JANQHV010000551.1 GCA_028282505.1 SAR324 cluster bacterium
GAAGGGTCTCTGAGATGCTTCGACTACGCTCAGCATGACAGTTTTCGGGAGATTGCCTCATACGCAAAGAGATGCCAAACAAAACCTAATTATAGCACTATAATAATTTGAAGCTGTGTCAAAAACATTTACCGTTACGAAAATTTGTCAAAACGGCTCATTTTTTGGGAAATTTGAGGTGAATATCGGGAATATTTAACAAAAATTTCCCAAAAAATGATCCGTTTTGACGGATTTGCAGTAGGACAAATATTTTTAACACTGCTTCTTAACCTTGCTGACGAATTTTATCTTGACAACTTAGGAAAACCAGATAATAGAGGTTAGATACAAAACACGATTCGACATATCGTTATACATCTTAGAGCCCATTAGAGAATTCATAAATCTTGTTTTTTATGTCATCCTGAGTGAAGCGAAGGATCTCTAAATGGCGGATATATGATAGATCCTTCGCTACGCTCAGAATGACAAATCGTAAAAAAACGAATTCTCTAACAGGTTCTTAGAGTTCCAAACAGAATGAATTGTCATTGAAAGGTCCTATGTTCTTTTACATCATGTCTTATATCATCCTTTGCTTGATTGTTGGCTTATTAGGACGCGACCGTGCTATTGGTTTCCTGGGATGCTCAGTTGCCGCACTACTGTTCAATCCGATTTTAGTCGCCATCGTGCTGTTGCTGACAATTCCCAAAAGGGAAAAGAAGCCCTCCTATTGAGCTGTTTCACTTTAAACGACGATGTCTGGAAATTCCTTATTTTCCTTACCTAAGCATAAGCTCCCTAAGTCCGTCAATCCTGATCAGTCATAAAGTCCTCAAATCCACCACAGTGTATTGTCTGCCCATGATATCTCCCTTCATGTCAAAATGATACTTCAAAGGATCAGTTGTCAAGTTGTTGAATCGCAGAATTTCGGCAATTTTTTTAGGTTCAGTGCTTTGAGCTTTGGCGATGGCTTCCAGCAAGATCTTCATGGACTGGTAGCCAGTGACCATTGGGGTCACATTTTTGATAAAATCAAGGTTGCCCACAGGTTGCTCTTCATCAATCACTCCCAGGCGTTCTGCTTCCTGGAGAGTTGCTGCTGAACGAGGATCAGACACCAAAGGCGCAATCACACTGGACTGCATTCCCTGTTGTAAAAAGGCAATGAATTCTTTTGATAAAAAGTTTCTACCAAGAATGATAGGCACCTTCACATTAGCATCCCACAATTGTTGCACCAAGGTTTGAATTCTCGGCATGGAACCAGTGATGAAGATGGCTTCCAGTCGGCAATTTTTCCTCAATTTTTCGTACAGGCGTTTCTCTGTTCGATTGTGTAAGGTGGCCTGACAAAATTTATTCAGCAAGTTTTTCAATGGGATATGGAATTTTTGGGACGAGGCATAATTCATTTGGTCTCGAGTTTTGCAGAAGTTGCTGAGTTCTGGCTCAAAATATTGTTGGTTTTGAGGAGAAATCAGTGAAAATGGCTCTTCTCCACAGAGATTCCTCAACTCATTGGCAGTAATCCGCATACTCTTTTCCGTTGCTGCCTGCTCATAGGCCAAGTAATGAAAATTTTGGAGTGAGCGACGAAAGGAAATGGCATCACGTTCCAGGTACAGACTGCCTTTGAGGTACAAGCTTTGTCTATCAGCCCGGATCTTGGCTTGAAACAAATTAGCCAGTTCTTCAGAATACAGTTCACGTTCCTTGAAAATGAAGACATTGCGGAAAGTTTTGGCATATTGAAACAAATTCTGGGCCAGAATATTGTTATCGGGAGTATAGCGAAAAATGTAGTTGAATTGGCCATTGGTCAGGTGAGAGTAAGTAGTTTCCATGGATAGAAAAACCACACCATTGCTCTCATAAAATGGAGCCACCGCTACAGCCATGTTCGAGACAGGATGACCAAGAACAGCAATCAGATCGGGATTATCCACAAATTCTGCAGCAGCGTCTTTTCCAGCCAAGACCGATTCTTCATCGTCTTTAATGTGAAGTTTGATTTTTCGGTAAAACGAGGTTTTGACCGGAGGAGAAGATGAAGGGAAAAAGAGTTGCAGGAAGTTCTGTGAAAACTCGGAGGAAGCATCATTGAGAGAGTTCCACAAATATTTCAATTTTTCCAGAAAGGAAAGATCAGCCAGGGCAAATTCCATTTGAATGGCACCACAAACTTCTTCATCACTCTCATCACAAAGATGAGAATTGTATTCCTGAACTGCCAGTTGAGCCCCTTTGATAAAGGCATCCCCCCGCTGTTCATGAGGCCAGGCGATACCAATATGGATGGGCTGTGAACCCGCTCCTTGAGCACGACCCTCTCGTTCTTCGATTGGAGCGATTTGACGCCCGTACCAATAGACCGCCACGCTCCCTAGCAAAAAAGTAAACAAGAAAAATTTCAAGAAAGCCTTCATACCTCCATCCTCCGTATTTTGTGTTCAGTTAAATACACTATTGCTGGGGGGAAGGAACAGACTCAGGACGAGGCTGGGGTGGATTGACTGGGTTTTGGCCACGCCTCTGTTGTTCAGAGGTAGTCTCTTGAGTAACAGAGGACTCGTTTTGCGGAGCATTGTTCAGGGGAGCATTCTCTCCCGGTTCATCAATGCTTGAGGGGGGTAATTCTTGAAAATCCAGTTGGTCAGGATAGAGGCCCTCTGAGTTTTGTGGACCAGTCGCATTCGTACTTTTCTCAATAACATCCGATCCCAAAATGAGGGGCAAACCATTTTCCCCGGCCCCAATCACCACCACTTTGGCATTGTTGGATCGGGCTAAAGCCAGGGTGGCATTGACGGCTTTCCATTTTAAGGTCATGGGGGTCAATGTCTGAGCGACTTCTTTGTTAAAAAGAGAGAGCCCTGCCGATTCGATTTTTTTCCTTTGTTTTTCTTCTTCTTCCCGTTGTAAAATGTATTCATAACTCAGATAGCGATGCTTTTCCACAATTTTTGTTTGAATCGCTCCTTGAACTTTTGGAGGAAGCTCAATCTTTCGGATCAAGACATCATCCAAAACCACGTAACGCTCTCCTAATTCTCTAGAGACTTCCTCGAATACCTGGCGGTTGATCGTGTTTTTGTTGGTATAAATCTCCTCGGCTTCATACTCTCCCAACACATGGAGCAGAGACGACTCCACCTCAGGAATGACAATCTTGTTGGCATAATCGGGGCCTAACGTTTTGTGGATAATGCCGAGAAAATCGTATTCGGGTTTGAAGCGGGTGACTAAGGTCAAATTAAGAATCATCCCTTTTTCAGTAACCACACTCAATTGGTGACGAATCGTTTGGATTCGTGCGTTATAGTTGGTCATCTTGTCCCATGGTAAAACCAGTTGGATTCCTTCACCATACACTTGACTCGTCACCGTTCCGCCTTTGAATCGTTTGTATAAAACACCAGCTTCTCCGGATTTAATCACGATGATTATGTGAGGCAACAGGTAAACGAGCAACATTGTGACAATCAAGGCAGCTACGAATAAAAAAGGAAGATTGCGCAGGATAAATCGTTTTATCCTTAAATAGGCTCGTTTGAACATACTTTACTCCTCCTCAGCAAAAATTGAAGTCTCTTTGGAAACAGCCAACAATTTCCCATCATCCATTTTCAAGACACGGTCGGCTAAGTGGAAAAAGTGATCATCATGAGTAACAACAATAACGGTCTTTCCTTGTTGTTTCAACTCCTTCAAGACGGTTTGGTAAAAATACCGGCGAAAATGTGGATCTTGATCGGCAGCTACTTCATCAAAAACATAAAGGGGCTTGTCTTCCATGATTGCAATGATCAAGGCCAGTCGCTTCTTTTGTCCAGTGGAGAGTTCGATATTGGTGAATTGATTATCCCTGAATTTCGTTTTTTCATCCAGTTTCATCTCTTCCAGCAAAGCATTTAACTTGGTCAAGTCCACGGACTTGAGGCCATATAAGCGATCAAACAGGTGAAAATCTGTAAAAATGATCGAGAAATAGTCTCGATAAAAGACATAGTTTTCGGAGTTTACTTCAATATGATCAAGGGTGGTTCTTCCGCTCAGAGGTTGGTAGAGTCCCGTGAGCATCTTCATGAAGGTGGATTTGCCGCTGCCATTACCTCCAATGATGAAGAGTGTCTCTCCGCGAGAGACTTCAAAATCCAGAGGCCCTACTGAAAATTCTGAACCCTGCTCCCCATCTCTCGAAGGGTACAGGAAATAGACCTGTTTCATTTGAAGCATTTGAAATGCTTTTTGAGGAGGAAAAGGATTCTGATCCACGTGGTGTACAGTATCGTTGATCTCGTCCAGATCCGTTTCCAGGGATTGCAGGGTTTCAATGGCAATATTTGCTTTGGAGATACTGGCAAAAGAATCGGTCAAGGTTCCCAACGGCCCTATGATGAAGAGTACGATGGCTGTGATTTGAGTGATGTGTTCTGGAGACAAAGTAGTGATTTGTGGTAACACAAACACATTGGCTGCCATCAGAAGGAAAAAAAAGATCTGTCCATAAATGACAAGATTGATAAAGTAGCGTTCTGTTTGGCTTTTCAAATTTCGTGCATCCAGGGCAATGACGTTCAAATAATTTTTGAGCAGATCCTCCTGCTTTTCCTGGTTGATTTTAACTTCCTTGAATCCATAGAGGAGGTGGTAAAAAGCATCAAAATATTCTTGTTCCCTATTGACCTGTTCATTCAAGAAGTTAGGAACCACTTTCGAAAAGGATAAATAATGAAGCATCCCGGCAATCACAAAGCCGATGGACAGTAAAAAGGCAGAGGTGGAAATCAAGGCCATATGCAAAAAAGAAAAGACCAGCATGACCATACCAGTCCCACTCTCTACCAGGTAACGACTGCCTTTGACAATCGTTTCGGATTTTTCCGACAAGGTGGTGATGACATAGGCTTGTCCTAACTTTTCAAATCCTTTAAGACTGGAACGACCGATTTTAGAAGCAATCCGTACCCGGTAATTGTAAACCACATTGAGGGTCAGTTTTGTCGTTTCGTAGATCACATAACGCTTCATTGTGATGAAGATGGCAATGCAAAGCAGGAATAACACCAGGAAGCGAATATTGAGAAAATCCGTATCCTGAGCACCTGCTGCTCCTCCCAAAATCACCAAAATCAACGCTTGAGCACCTCCAGCAATGACTGAACCGATGATAATTTTAAGCCAATCAGCACGAGATAACGTATTCTCGTCACTTAAAAATTTGAACAACTTGAGATGCATAAGCAGAGAGAGTTGGAGTCCTAAAAAAATTCAATCAATTGAAAATGGTGGGGATCACCAAATTGTGAGTTCACACAAGTGTAATGAAAAGTTATGTAGCACACTGATATTAAATGTTTCAATGCAATTCAGTATCCTACCTCACTTGGGTGTGTAGTTTGTGGGTATGATCATAATGCTGGTCACTGGAGTGGTATACCAGAATCAACAGGTATACCAGTCTGGTCGGTATCTGGAAAATATTTATACCACCGCATTGGCAGACCGTCTGAATGCTTAGTCAAGTCGCTGCGGCGGGCCCGTAGGAATCCCCTATAGAAGAGGTTTAATGTGTGCAAAATACTGGCCAAAAATGCAATCAAGTCCCTGTTCTCAAGCCTGAAAAATTTTTCCTACGACATCAGCAATGACAGGAACATTCTTTTCGAGATTTTCTTCCACTAAAATCATTTCCAGGTGCTGTCCATAGGCTTGATAGGTTTGGAAATTTCCCGTAGTGCACTCTTTCCAATCGTCACGGGTATCCTGAATGCCCTCTTCGACCTCCTCCTCTGAACGAATTTGGTGGATGTTTCCGGAAATCAGCCCCTCATTGACTGTCATTTCTGAATAAGTCATGTAGGTATAAGCAATGCGGGCCATGCGTTCCCGCACATAGGGATTGTGGATGAAAACTTTCGTATCTTCGTCACTCTCCAAAAAGGAAGCCGCAAACTGGATCAATGCTTCTACATTCTTTTTGGTTTGGACTTCTCCCTGATCCAGGAAAGTTAGATTTCTTCCGGAATCGAGCATGATGATGTCTGACACTTCGTGGCCTTGTGCTTCCATGAATTTAGCCAATTCGAATGCCAGTGCCCCCCCTGACGAGTACCCAAAAAATACATAGGGTCCTTTGGGCTGAATTTCTGTGATCATTTGCACATACTGCTCCAAACGATTCTCGTCTTCGATGAAATCCGCCGTGTACCAAGCACAATCGGGGAAGAACTGAGACAATTGTTTAAAAATCATGCCATATCCTAACATAATCGGCATGGCAAAGATCTTTCTGTCGGCAGGTTGATTTAATAAGGTAACGGAGTTACGACAGGCCATCAATTGATCAAAATCTTCTAAAATTCCAGCCATTTCCTGAATCGTCGAAAATTGAAAAATTAAGGACAAAGGAATTTCCATCCGGAGTATTTCACTGAGTTTGGAGATACAAACGATGGCTTTTAAGCTATTGCCTCCGACTTCAAAAAAGTTTTCCTGTACTCCAATCTGATTTCGCTCCAGCACCTCTTCCCATACCGTGCAAAGGCGTTTTTCCAGTTCAGATGACGGTGCAACGTAATCCTGACGAAGCGCTTCACTGACATCCTGCAGACGAGGAAAGGCCAATTTATCAATGGTTCCACTTGGAGTCAGAGGAAACTCGGTCATTGGGATAAAATGGGAAGGAATCATGTAGCCAGGCAAATGTTGAGATAAAAACCCCATCAATGATTTAAAGACAATCGTTTCATCACTAATTACATAACCCACCAACTCTGGTTGTCCTGCCTGACCTTCTGACAGAAGGACGATGGCTTCTCGAATCCCCGGATATTGGGTCAAACACTGCTGAATTTCTTCTAACTCGATCCGGTACCCGCGCAACTGGACTTGTTCGTCTTTACGCCCAAGGAATTCAAGAGTTCCATCGGGTAACCACCGGCCCAAGTCTCCTGTCAGGTAAAGCCGGTCTCCTAAAGTACCTGCAAAAGGATTGGCCGGGAAACGTTGGCGGGTTTGTTCTTCATTGCTCCAGTACCCCAAACCCACTCCGACTCCCGATACTGCAATTTCACCAGTAACCCCCAGGGGTAGCAATTGTTGTTGAGAGTCTACGACAAAAGCATTCATGTTGGCTATCGGTTTACCAATAGGGACTGTCCTGGTATGGGATTTCAGGGGGTGTTCGATCACATGCTGGATGACATCATCCGAAGCTTCACTGGGACCGTAAGCATTGAGAACTTTGATGTCAGGATAACAGGCCAACCACTGATTAACCAAAGCCACGGGAAAAGCTTCACCAGTCACCAGCAGCCATTGCAAATCCGGGAGTGCTCGTTCAGACTCAGGAAGTGACTCAATGTGCTCCAGCAAGAGATGGAGGACTGAAGGTACAAATTCGACAAGAGTGATCTGTTCCTCACGGATCAATTGGAAAAGACGTGCTGGATGCAGTTGGGTTTGCTGGTCACAAATCACCACCCGTCCTCCATACAGGAGAGGCGCGAGAAACTGCCACACGGAGATGTCTGCCGAGACTGGCGCTGTTTGTAAAAAACGGAATCCCTCTGGCAGCTGGAGTGCCTGCACCTCAGCAAAGATATGGTTCAACGCCCCGGCATGATGCACTAAAGCACCTTTAGGCCGCCCTGTGGTTCCCGAAGTATAAATCATATAAGCAGGATTATTGACATCCCATTTGTCTGCATCCCAGGACGATTCCAGTGTCCATGACTGGCGACCAATTCCTTCCACATCAATGGCAACTTCCAGGTGGGCATTGCCTTCCAGAAGTTCAGAATGGGTATCCCCAAATGTTTCATCAAAGAGCAGAATGCGGGCCCGGCTGTCTTCCAACATGTAACGGATGCGTTCTTGTGGGTAACTCAACTCCAAGGGAACATAGGCTCCACCCGCTCTCAAGATTCCAAGAATCACACTGAGAAAACGAGGCTCTCGCTTCATGCCAATCCCCACCAACTCCCCTGCCTGAAGTCCTTCATCTTTTAGCAATTGAGCCACTTCTCGGCTTTGTCGATCCAAATCTCGATAACTCAACTGCTCTTCCTGATAACTCACCGCGATCTCCTCATAATACGATGCCAGTTTTTGCTCAAAAAGGGCAGGATAGGCAACTGTCAGATTAAAATCAGTGGTAGTATTATTAAACTCAAACAGTAATTTCTTCTGTTCCTGCTCTGTGAGCAAGGGCAAGGTTTGTAGAGATTTGTGAGCATTTGCCAGAACCCCCTGGATCAATTGACCCAGATGTTCTCCCATTCGTTCCATGCGCTCCTGACGAAAAATCCTGGTGTTGTATTCCAAAAAAAGTACGAGTTCTTCTTCGCTTTCGGAAAAATTGAAAGAAAGATCAAATTTACTGACATCAGAACCATACTCAAAGGATTTCGTTTGTATACCTCCAATCCGCTCAAACTCTTCAGTTTCATTGGCCAGGTCGATCATCACATCGAAAAGCTGAGAGCGACTGAGGTCACGCTCCAAATCCAGGTCTTCGACAATACGATCAAATGGATATGCTTGGTGCTCCATGGCCTGCATCATGGTGTGTTTGATTGCATCCAGATGCTCTAGAAAAGACTGTTGACTTTGAGGAAAACAGCGAAGCAGGATGGTATTGACATAGAACCCAATCTGTTTTTCCAAATCCGGGTGGTTCCGCCCTGCCACGGGAATACCAAGAATCATGTCATTTTGTCCGGAATAGCGATAGAGCAAAGCACTGACCAGGGCCAGCAAACAAGTGTGCAGGCTGGCATCCTGGTCTTTTCCCATATTTCGTAAACTCTGGACGGTTTCGGTATCCCAACGGAATGTCAAGGTGTTGCCATCGTAAGTTTGCTGAGGCGGACGAGGAAAATCACCAGGCAGGTCCAACACGGGCAGACGACCTGACAAGGTTTCTTTCCAAAACACAGCATGAGGGTTATCCTGATTGGCTAACATTTGTTGCTGCCAGCTTGCATAATCACGATATTGAAGCGGGAGGGTAGGAAGCGTATCGGTTTTCCCCTCAAGCAAAGCTTCATAATAAAATTTGATTTCATTCAACATGTTCATCATGGACCAGCCATCTGAGATGATGTGATGGAGGGTCAACAAAAATACATAAACATCTGGTTGGAGTTGCAACAACTTGGTTCGCATCAATGGCCACACAGCCA
>JANQHV010000588.1 GCA_028282505.1 SAR324 cluster bacterium
ACAGCAAAACATTGGTGTCAAGGACGTAAACAGTCTTTGCAGGCATATGGGGGTGCTCAGAAGATTTGCATTGTGGATCTCTCACCCTGTGTGGAGCAATGGTATTAAGGCCCTGAATCCATACAGAATGAAAGAAAATTTTAATCTAACTACTATAAAAGTACCTTTGGAAGATCAAGTTAAATCCAGGTAACACATGCAGGTCTTACTGGAACGATAACACCAGAGATCTAAAAAAAGACCTGTAGGGCTGATAAATGCTTTGCTGGAAATCAATTAAATTGCTGTTGGCAATTGGTAGGTTGTCTGATACATTGATTGTATTGCAAACTGGTCTATCTTCAAATTTAACACTCCACAGCCTGACTGCATTATGAGAAAATCCCGCATCACCTATCAAGATATCTTTGAACAAAAATTTCAAGAGTGGAAACGGATGCTGCCTCATGAGGTGCATGCGTATTTGGAACACATGCGTGAACACTTGCAGGCCATTGATGAAAAATACGCACCTCTGTATGCACAGGCATCCAGTTCAAAAAAACAAGCCGACCCTTATTCGATTCATGTTCAGAGTGCTTATCGTATTAAAGAACAACTCGATAATTATGTGGTAGGACAGCATGATGCCAAAAAGGTACTCTCTCAGGTTGCTTTTTATCACATGTCTCATCTGAAAAAAGAACTGGAAACCAACACCATTAATGAAGATTACATAAAAGCCTCTATTCTTCTGATTGGTCCCACTGGATCTGGAAAAACCCTGTTAGTCAATACTCTGAGCCGCATTTTGAATGTTCCATTTGTCAAAGTGGACGCAACGGCAATGACCAAAACAGGTTTTGTCGGAGACAGTATCCAAGATGCTGTCAGGGAATTGTACTACATGAGTGAAGAGGATCTCTCACGGGCAGAACACGGTATTATTCTGGTGGATGAAATCGATAAACTGGCAGGAGGCAGCCGAGATGATTACATTTCTAATTCTGTGGTGACCGGCAAAGGGGTTCAGCAAGAATTGCTGCGCCCGATGGAAAATTCCATGATTGATTTATTTTCTCAAACCAACATTCACAGCATTCGCAGTATGATCCAGGGGGGAGAGATTGAGAATAAAAAAATCTCAACACGCAATATTTTATTCATCCTGGCTGGTGCATTTGAAGGCATCGAAGAATTGATTCTGAAACGGCATCGAAAAGAGGACGGGCATGCCATTGGGTTTGGAGGAAAAAAACTGCTCACTGTCCAGGATGTCAGTCTGGATGCCATCCAACCAGCAGATCTGATGGAATATGGTTTGATTCCTGAGCTGGTAGGGCGTATCACCTATACGGTGCCTCTGGAACGTTTGGATGCAGAAAAACTGTTCCAAATACTGCGGGATGCCCAGGGTTCTATTTCTCGGCAAATGGAACAAGACATCCATGATGCCACCGGTAAGAAAATCCATTTTTCTGATGAGGCATTACACTGGATTGCCCAAGAAGCAGCCCGTTTTCAAACAGGAGGGCGTGCCCTCACAGAAATCTGTCACCGTGTTATGAATGAACTGTTGTTTCATCTGCCTTCATTGGATTTGGAGACTTACACCATTCATGAGGATTTTGTCAAAAACTACCTGCCCGAAACATACTCACTCATTGTGCGTCCCCATATCCAGCAAGCCATGCGTCAATTTCCCATCGTGGCCAAATATGTAGACTGGGACAAAGGGGCCATTGATTATCTCGTCCAAAAGCTGGTAGATCGCAGCATCGTTTCTATTCATAAGTACATTGAGGATTTCATGACTTCCTGGAATCCCATCATCCATAAAATTGCTCTGGAACAGGACCGCATCATCATTACTGATGAAATCTTGTCGTTGTATGATCAGCAAACGGATACAGGTAACGAAGATTTGTTTTCATTATTAAAGAAAAAGCAAGACGTGGCTCAGTATACAATTACCCTGCAAGGCAATGTATGAGGATTTCTGTTCTGGTGGCCACTTATCGGCGCACTGAGTTATTGGCAGGGTGTCTCCGGTCATTGGCCAGGCAACAACGTCTTCCTGATGAAGTGATAGTCATTGTCCGAGAAGAAGACCAACCCACCCTGGATTTTTTGCAAAATTTTGAAAATCCATTCTCTCCAGTAGAACTGTTGCGTATTGTGACCATTGCCGCACCAGGCATTGTCCATGCCGAAAACGCAGGATTGGAAGCAGCGGTTGGGGAGGTGGTCGCCTTCATCGATGATGATGCCATTGCGCTGGTGGATTGGTTGCAACGCATCGAACAGCATTATACCAATCCTGGTGTGGGTGCAGTCGGGGGACCAACTGTTCCCTATATTGATGAAAAACCAGTTTTGGAAAAAACGTCAGGGCCTTGTTTGAAAAAAACATGGTATGGGGCACACTTTGGCAATTCTGAAAAAATTCCAGATTCTTTGAGAGAAGTCCACGTCTTGCGCGGTTGCAACATGAGTTTCCGTAAATCATTGGCCCCCTTGTTTGATTATCGTTTGAAACCCTACTGGAGGCGTTTTGAGGACGACGTGATTTTGGCCATTTATCGTCAAAATTATAAAGTCATGTATGATCCTCAAATCCAGGTTTATCACCATACCGCTCCGGTGCAGGGGGTCCAAACTCGGGATAACGATCAAACCACGATTTTTGGCAGTCACCACAACAACACCTATGTGACGTTGAAACATGGGGCTTTGTTGCACCAAATGGTGTTTTTGTGCTTTACCTTTTTGATAGGAGATCGCACCAATCCTGGTTTATTGGGGTATTTGGTCAAAGGCACGATGCAGAAACGAGTTTTTGAATGCCTCCACGAATTTGTCTGGGCGGTGCAAGGCAAAATCTCAGGCATTCAAACCTATCTGAAATGGGTTCTGGAGAAGCAGCATCGGTGAGTCAACCCCACTCTCTTAAAAAGGGGAGGAAGCTTGTTCCCCTCCTGGCTAAGTACAGGTATTCACAATGAAGGGTACAAATTCTTAATCTTACTCTTAATCCCTCAATTTCCAGAGAATAAGAGTAAGATTAGGATTAAGAGTAAGACTGTCACAACAAGAATTTGAACACTTATTTCTGATTAGTAGTACTAAGAGGGCGAGGCCGACCTTCGGGCAGGTTTTGTCCCTGCTTAAACGGATGGCCTAAAAAGTAAGGAGGAAAGGAAATGAGCAAAATAAAAAAATATTCAATATTAACATTATTCCTTGCAGCACTTTCAATCCTGACATTGATTATAAGTCATTTTGCCTTAACTGACATTTATCATGGAGGAGAAGATTTGAGTTTGGAATGGTCATTTTTAAGGATTGCCGCAGTGATTTTCTTGGCTTTCACCATTTCTACGCTACTTACTTTGAGACAAGTATTAAAAATGAACCAATGAGATAAGCCTCATGTTAGACGTTATAATACTGTGACTGAGGTTTGTTCAGGTATGTACTTTGTTGAAGTGTAAAAATGCCTCAAATTTGTCATGCTGAGCGTAGTCGAAGCATCTTTGTGAACCCCTTCGACTCCGCTCAGGGGGACAGCATTTATTAGGCCAAGACAAACCTGAATCACAGGGTTATACAAATAAAAATTGAGAATGAAAAATAGATTATGATTTCCACAGGATTGCGTCCAGATCAACTGGATACGGAACAAAAAAACTGGTATGCGATAGCCATTTGTGGTGCTATCATCGCGGACGGGAATGTGGCCCCAGAAGAATTATTGTATTTGGAAAAAGCCTTGTCGTTCTTACCCTCCACCGAAAAAGTCGCTTCTTTGATCCAGGCCGTCAAGGACCAGAAACTGCCCCCCCTGGGTACGCTGAAAAGCGCCTCTCGCGAAACCCAAAGCCGCATGCTCATTGAATTGACCTCTGTCATGTCGGCAGACAACACATTGAGCAGCCGAGAAATGGATTATTTGTTCACCACCGGAAAAAAATTAGGATTTGAAAAAGAGTTTGTGCAGGCAGTCATGCGATGGGCCAATGAAGGAATCATGCTGCGTAATAAGTTGCGGCATTTACTCAGAGTCGGGACTGAGTTGGAGCCAGAATATTGACGCTTGAGTGCATTCTTCTTGCGTTTCCTAGGAATTTTGATATAGTCACGTCTTACATTACGTTGTGATTTTTTGTAAATATGAGTAGCACATGAAGTAATCTGGGTCGCTTGATCCAGATTTGTTAACATCCTCCGAAGAAATCGATTCTGGTTTCACAAAATTTTCGATGAGGAGATCATTTTCAACCAGGGATGGTTGCCCAGGTAATTCGGGAAAGCTTTGGAAAGTATGGCCTTTTTTAGGAAATCGATTCCTAATTGTGTCAGATATGGTCTGTCATTTGTTTGAACAGGATCGTTTTTCAAATAGGCCAGCCCATTTCCGAGTCAGCCAAATTCCTTAGGATCGATTCATCAGCAAATGGCCAGTTATCTGGACGGGAAATAGATTTTTCCTCTTGACTGGTGGGTTGGATTACGGAAGTTATCTTAACTTTTGGGATTGATTTTGCATTACTTGGAAAAATTTTGATTTTTGTACTCAGTGTCATTTCTGCAAAAGAAAAAGGCCGAGTTCAAGCCTCCAAGGATGGTTATTTCTTTCATTCAATTTTCTTATTAACCCTAGCATGGACAGTGATATGGTAGACAATATTGCTATGCATCCTGTGATTCTTTCAGCACCGACACCAGAGTGTTTAGTCGAACTATGCAAATCCACAATTGAACAACTCGAATCCAGCGATGCCGATCAACACTATCAAACACTTCTGGAAAACAGTCAAACTTGTGAAATTCCTGTAGAAGCTGCCAGAATTGGTTTTGTGGCAGAATCTCTAGAGGAAACCAACGACTTGTTAAAAACCAGTTTAAAAACACTAGAGAAAAAACTCCAGGAAGACTCATGGACACTCCGCAAAGGCATCTACTATTGCAAACGGGGTATTGATCTTCAGGGTAAAAAAGTGGTGGCCCTCTTTTCGGGACAAGGCTCTCAGTATGTAGGCATGCTGGATCACCTGAAAGACACCTTTTCTTCTGTCAAAGAGTCATTCCACACACTCAATACTCTCTTCCACAAAGAATGCTGGACTCCCCTTTCAGAAATTGTCTTTCCTCATCCGACTGAAGACAAAGAAGTCAAAGAGGCTCAAGAAGCCGAGCTCACCCGGACAGAACACGCACAACCAGCCATTGGTGCGGTCAGTGTCAGCCTCTATAAAATCTTGCAAAAGGCAGGACTCAAGGTTGATGCCACCATTGGTCACAGCTTTGGAGAATTGACGGCCTTGTGGGCCGCGGGTGTCTTCAGTGACAAAGATTACTTTTTCCTGGCCAAGGAACGTGGCAAAGCCATGGCAGCTCCCAAAGATCCTGAATTTGATGCGGGGGGTATGTTGGCCGTTAAAGCTGATATTGCCCAAGTCGCTGAAGAAGCCAAGAAATTATCAGGAATTTTCCTGGCCAATTTGAATTCCAACACCCAGGTGGTTTTGGCCGGTGCCAAAAAAGCCATTCACCGAGCCGAAGAAATCTTGAAAGAAAAGGGATACTCAGCGGTCTCATTGCCCGTTTCTGCGGCTTTCCATACGTCTTTGGTCAAGCATGCCCAGAAGCCATTTGCTGATGCGATCCATTCCATTTCAGTGAGTAAACCTAAAATTCCGGTCTATTCCAACACAACCGGTGATCTCTACCCTGACGATCCTCACACCATCCGCACTATGCTGGAAAAGCACATTCTCAATCCGGTCTTGTTCAAGCAGCAAATTGAGAAAGCCTATGAGGATGGAGCGAGCCTGTTCATTGAATTTGGTCCTAAAAATATCCTCAGTAGCCTGGTTTCCAATATCCTGGCCGATAAGCCGCATACGACGGTTGCCTTGAACCCTAATGCCAAAAAGAACAGCCTGCGCCAATTGTGGGACAGCATCACCCATTTGCGTATTTTAGGGGTGGATCTTGATTCTATCATCCATAAATCTAATCCTTGAGCCTTCATAAGGCTCTGCTTCTCTCAATGCAGAGCCTTGTCACCATTTCCTTCCTAATTTTGACCAAGCCAGTATCAAAAAATATTTGCCACAGAATCACTTTGCTCTGAAAAGGGCAAACACATAGGTTCGCTCTTACTGTCGCTGGTTGTTACCAATCCTGCAGGGGCAGACCTGCGTGTTTGTCCCTCAGACGTTTTGCATTTTTGCGAAAAATTCAGCAAATTCCTTCCCATTCAATACAATCTTTGCACGCTTCTTGAACTTCCAAAATCAAAAAGTATTTGCGACAGAGACAGTAGACCATCAAACAATTTTATTGGATGCAGATGATCATGATTTAAAAGGATACTTGACCATATCGACCGCTATGGTAACGCCGACCTACGTGCCGGCTTTTTTGCCGCCGTGTAAGGCGCGGCCCACCGAAATGGCGCTACCGTGGGCTTGTCACCAGTTGAACATTTTGTGACAAAGCACCGAAACGATCTCAGCAAATGATTTTTTCGTGCACTTGGCGCTCCGATTTTTCGCGGGGGGCCGACCTTTTGGTTTCGTGGATTCTCAAAAAAAATAGATAGGCACCCATCATGCCCCAAAACGACCTCACTCAAGCCAGAACATTGATCCAAACCTGCCTGGAAAACCAGGACCCCTACCTGGACCTGGGCAACTGTGGCATCACCAACCTCCATAACTTGCCCGAACTCTTCCAATGCCGCCACCTGGAAACCTTGATTTTGAGTAATACCTGGTGGGATTTTGAGGGGAATAACAGGATTCATAGCCGTAATGAAGGACCGCATAACCAGCCAAATTCCATTCCTTCAGAGATAGCCAATCTAGATACTTTAAAGACAATGATCATCAGTGGTAGTGATGGGGGGGTATGGAAAACATCGGGTATTAGTTTTTTATCGCATTTGACTGCCTTACAAGCTTTAGACCTTAGCTATAATGCAATTCCAAATATTGTTTTTTTAAAAAAGCTGACTGCCTTACAAGCTTTAAACCTTAGCTCCAATCAAATCTCGGATATTAGCTTTTTATCCAATCTGACTGCCTTACAAGCTTTAAAAATTAGTAATAATCAAATCTCGGATATTAGCTTTTTATCCAATCTGACCAATTTACGATCTTTAAACCTTAGCTCCAATCAAATCTCGGATTATAATTTTTTATCCAATCTGACCAATTTACGATCTTTAAACTTCAGTGCCAATCAAATCTCGGATATTAGCTTTTTATCCAATCTGACCAATTTAGAATCTTTAAACCTTAGTTCCAATCAAATCTCAGATATTAGCTTTTTATCCAATCTGAACAGCTTACGATCTTTAGACCTTCGCTCTAATCAAATCTCGGATATTAGCTTTTTATCCAATCTGACCAATTTAGAATCTTTAAACCTTAGTTCCAATCGAATCTCGGATATTAGCTTTTTATCCAATCTGAACAGCTTACGATCTTTAGACCTTTACTCTAATCAAATCTCGGATATTAGCTTTTTATCTAATCTGATCAATCTACAATCTTTATCCCTTAGCTCCAATCGAATCTCGGATATTAGCTTTTTATCCAACCTGATCAATCTACAATCTTTATCTCTTAGCTCCAATCGAATCTCGGATATTAGCTTTTTATCCAACCTGATCAATCTACAATCTTTATCCCTTAGCTCCAATCAAATCCCAGATATCAGTTTTTTATCCAACCTGATCAATCTACAATCTTTATCCCTTAGCTCCAATCGAATCTCGGATATTCAATTTCTAGAAAAATTGAAAGGATTACAAACCTTAGACCTTCGTGCAAACAAAATCAGCGAAATCCCCAGATTTATTTTTCAGTTAGAGATGGAGATACATTTAGAAAAATATAATTCGAATGGGTTATGTCTTGATGGTAATCCAATTGAGTCTCCTCCTCTGGAAATTTTAAACCGGGGACGGCAGTCCGTATTGAATTGGTATAAAGCCAACAAGATCCGACTGAATGAAATCAAAATCATTTTGATTGGTGATCCGAAAGCCGGGAAAACCTCCCTCTTGCGCCGGTTGAAAGATGATGATTTTGATGAGAATGAGGTGCAAACCGATGGAGTGAATATCGAAGATATCGAATTTGGAGCGTGTGAGACATTCCAGCAACAAACTGCGATCCATGAGTTGACTGGTCATTTCTGGGATTTTGGTGGGCAGGAAATCATGAATGCCACCCATCAGTTTTTCTTAACCCGTCGCTCGATTTAT
>JANQHV010000647.1 GCA_028282505.1 SAR324 cluster bacterium
AATTTAAGGCGAATAGTGAGCCTATTTAACGAAAATTTTCTCAAAACAGACGCCAATGAGGCGGTTTTGCAGCAGAATCAGGTTTTTCAAACAGGTTCTTAAGGGCTTGATCATACTTTTGACCAGTTGTGGAAACACAACTTCCCCTCTTTGCTAAGTACCGCTAATCAGAAATAAGTATTCAAATTCCTGTTATTACAGTCTTACTCTTAATCCTAATCCTAATCTTACTTCTTGGAGATTGTAGGATTAAGATTAAGAAAAAGATTAAGAATTTGTGTACTTTATTGTGAGTACTTGTACTAAAAGGGCGGAGCCGACCTTCGGTTAGGGGAGGTTATAGATCTTTAAAGCTGTTGATTTTGTTAAATTTTTTAACAAAAACTGTGAAGATATTCTCCCCAATTCTTAATTTTTAATTCTTAATTTTTAACTTTGCGACAGCGACGAGTTATTTGCCATGCAAATCCTGTGAAGTGTTACGCTTTTTTGAAATATTTTGTCAAATTGCTCAAGAATTTGTATAAAAAAAAGAGTCTTGGACTATTTACTGACTTGTAAGAGTGGATTGTCTCAAATATGGTAAGGTCGTATCGTCATTATCTATCATGATCTCAAGATATTCCATTTGATTGAATTTCGTATCACGCCCTATGTCGAACTCAGATCAAACCCCAATCAAATTAGCAACAGTGGAGTTGCTTACCCAGGAAATTGCATTCCAAAATCCCCAAAAAGTGGTTGCTGAGATTAATGATTTTCACTCAAAAAATATCAAATATGATCGAGAGTATTATGAGTTAGTAGGCGCTTCTCCTTCTGTTGATGAAAATACGATAGATGCACTGTTGCAAGTTTTGGAAAGGCATTTTCAGCAGGCAGGATCAATGGAGTACCATGCGTTAGTCAGAGCTCCTTCGTCGGAAGAATCGATTCCGAGGATTGGAGATGCTATTTTATTGAGGAACCAATTGCTGCGTGCTCTGGATGTGGTGCGGGATATCATTCAATACAAAGAAGCAGCACCAGACAAACAGCATTATCTGGAATATTTTTTACAACGTTGGATCTACAAATTCTGTCGGCATATTTTTGATTCAGGCGACATGAAAGACAAATTGATTGCTTTGTTTGAACCTGAACAAAAAAAAGGAAAAGAAGGGTTTAAGTCCTTGTTTCCGATCATTGAGTATTTGAGTACCGAACATAATGCTGCCAACGCCCCGGGATATGATCCAGCCAACATGAGAAGGCTTTATGTGATTTTTGGTAATTTGCTGTTTGCTTATCTCAGAGAAGGCATTCCTATTCCATTTCATTTGCAGAGGATCTTTGTTGAATTCCAAAAAAACAAATTCTTTGACTATGAACAACTCAGTGAAGAAAGTGAGCCCATTCATGCCGAACGTGGCTGTTTGTTGATTCCACTGGATAATGTCAAACCCTTTTTTATGCAATTCAAAGAAATCAAATCTCCCATGAAAAAATCAGTATTGATTGGGATTTTGGTTGAGCCAGAACGCAAATTCATTGTAGAACACTTCTGCAAATTGGGAATTCGCGGCGCAGGGGAAATGTATAAATTTATTGGAAATAAGCTTTCTGTTGCACAAATAACAGAAGCCCAGGGAAGGGATTGGTTGATCAATGCGTATGATACGATTACGAAGGTAGTGGAAGAACAAAAAATTTTGCAAAATACCCAAATTCCTGAATCAATTCGTGAACTGTTTGGAAATCCAATCAATTTGCCGACTCCAGCATTCCGTCAAGAAAAAGAGAAAAAGGGAATTGTGTTATCCCCGGAAATGGTGGAGCGTATGCAATCACAACAAGCAGAAGCAACACCTGTCACTACTGTGGAGGTTGAGCCCGAAGTGATTGATATCCCCAATCTGGTTGCAGCAAACAACTTGGAGGAACTCGAAGACAAAGGACGTACAAAAAGCATTGTGATTGTGCAAGATGCCAATGTGCTGGATTTGATTGTAAAAAACTGGGAAATTCGAGGTGATCTCACCTTTCCAGAATTAGTTGAGTTCATTCGTATTCCATTTCAGGTCTTCCAGAGTAAAGCACCAGGAATTCGAGAAGGAAGAAAATTTGTTTCGTTTGCCTACCTGATTGCCCTGGGATTATCAGAAGAGCACATCCAGCAATTTGTTGATAAACTGGGAGAGACCCAACAAGTGTCTAAAGAGCGTGTCGATCAGCTCCAACGCCTGTATCCGATTGCTCTGAAAAACATTGGAGAATTGCAAAAGCTGAATAAAGATGCCCGGCCCTTACTGGGGGTACAAGGAAACATCATTCCCCACATTTTCCTGGAAAAATGCGAAACCTTGCAGAAAATTTTCATGGAGAAGTTTTCCTATATCCAGAGTTTGCTGTCTTACTGGATCATTGTCGAAGAAATCTATTATACGATTGCTAAAAATATTGCGGGATTGGCAGAAATTCAGGCCCCCACTCCATCAGAGGTTGAAAAGTTTGTTGCCTCACAAAATGAAACCTACATGGGAATTTATGAAAAAGCCCTCACATTTGCCGGACCTTTGAAAACGTATTTTAAGAAAAAATACAATCCAGAGCTGCAACATCATTTTGTGAATGTAAAAATAAAAAATGATTTATTGAAGTTTGCTGAAACAGTACCAATCAATCTGGCAGAACGTTGACAAAGTGATGATCATTTATTGAAAGGAAACCATGGAGTCGTCTGTGACCCAAATCTTTGAGCAAGGAGCAAAACACCAAATCTTAATTGATTTGGCCAAAGGATTGCCTCCCATTCCAACAGCAGTGGTACATCCAACAGATCGTTATTCATTGTTGGGAGCAGTGGATGCTCACGCCGCTAACTTGATTGTGCCAATTTTTGTAGGACCTGAAAATAAAATTCGAAAGGTTGCAGAAACTGAACAAATAGACATTTCCTCCTTTACCATCATTGGAGCACAGCATAGCCATGATGCGGCTGATATAGCCGTTTCATTAGTCAGAGAGGGGCAAGCAGAAGCATTGATGAAAGGCAGTTTGCATACCGATGAGTTGATGTCTGCAGTGGTACGAAAAAATAAGGGAATTCCAACGGAACGTCGCATGAGCCATATTTCTGCTATGGATGTACCTCGATTGTCACAAGTTTTGTTCGTGACAGATGCGGCGATCAATATTTATCCTGACCTATTGGATAAAAAAGATATCATACAAAATGCTATTGATCTGGCCCATGCACTAGGCATCGAAGTTCCCAAAGTGGCTATATTGTCCGCTGTAGAAACAATCACTCCTAAGATTCGTTCCACTTTAGAGGCAGCCTCTCTTTGTAAAATGGCAGAACGGGGACAGATCACAGGAGCCCTGGTGGATGGTCCTCTTGCTTTTGATAACGCCATTTCCGAAGAAGCCGCAAAAATCAAAGGCATCCAATCAGTGGTCGCAGGCCATGCTGATGTTTTTTTAGTGCCGGATTTAGAGGCAGGCAATATGTTAGTGAAACAATTGACTTATTTGGCAGACGCTCAGCTGGCAGGGATTGTTCTGGGGGCAAGAGTTCCTATTATTTTGAATAGCCGTTCTGACAATAACCTGGCACGGATGGCGTCTTGTGCTTTAGCCGAATTGTATGTTCTCAAACGCAAAACTCGTTTATGAATCCTAATATTCTGGTCTTAAATGCTGGTTCTTCCAGTTTAAAATTTTCCATTTTTGAAGTGGACCAACAACATTTGCTGACGATGAGATATGCGGGGCAAATTGAAGGGTTTCACGTTCAACCTCATTTTATTGTTCAGGATGAAGAAGACAATGTACTGGTGGACGATCAACTGGATCTTGAAGCACCAGAACGTTTTGGCAATACAGAGGCCCTGAATTTTCTCTTTGACTGGATTAATGATTCTTCTATTGAACTCAACATCCAGGGGGTAGGGCATCGAGTCGTACATGGAGGCACGCGCTTCTGGCAACCAGTACGTCTCGATCCTCAAGTTCTGTCGCATCTAGAGACACTCATCCCTTTGGCCCCCTTACACCAACCTCATAATCTAAGTCCTATCCGTCGATTGTTACAGGTTAAACCAGATTTAGTCCAGGTTGCCTGTTTTGATACAGCTTTTCACCACACGATGTCTCCGATAGCCCAACGTTTTGCCTTGCCTCGCAGCCTTCATGATGCTGGGGTCAAACGCTATGGGTTTCATGGACTGTCTTATGAATACATTGCTTCTGTACTGCCCCAGTATTTGGGCAAAAAAGCCGATGGTCGTGTCATTGTGGCCCATTTGGGCAGTGGGTGCAGCATGTGCGCAATTCACCACCAGAAAAGTGTGGACTCTACTATGGGATTCACAGCACTTGATGGATTACCAATGGGGACCCGTTGTGGAACCTTGGATGCTGGCGTACTCCTCTACTTGATGGAAGCCAAAAAAATGGAATTGAGTGAAGTGACCAATCTATTGTATCGTCAATCTGGACTGTTAGGAGTTTCTGGAATTGCCAATGATATGCGTCTGCTCTTGAAAAGTGATGCACTGGAAGCCAAAGAAGCCGTAGAGCTTTTTGTCTATCAGATCAGCCGTTCACTAGGGACATTAACAGCAGCCCTTGGCGGTCTGGACAATTTGGTATTTACAGCAGGCATTGGTACATTTCAAGCACCCATACGAGCCATGGTGTGTGAGCAGGCAAAATGGTTGGGGATTGAATTGGATGATCTTGCCAACACCAGTCATGGACCCCAAATCAGCACATCCGATAGTTCTGTGGGAGTTTGGGTGATTCCCACCAATGAAGAGAAAATGATTGCTTTGCATACCTGCCAACTGATGTTTGCGTGACTCCTATGCAAAATGATTATTGGTTCTTTTGAAGAACCTGATCAAAATTCTCTGCCATTTCTACCAGAAAATCCTGCTGTTTTTTGACAGCATCAACACGGAATCGTGAACATACCTCTTCTACTTTCTCTCTAATCTCTTTCCGCATTCTTTGAACATCGAAAGCAGTCTTATCGTTCATCTTACCTCCAGAATTCGTTTTCCCAGACTAACGACATCATCTTCCTGGAACCCCAGTTTTTTATAAAATTCAATAACCTGTATGTTCGTTGTTCTGACTTGTAAATTGATTTTAGGGCAGCCTTTGTTTTTCAAAAGTATCTCTGCTTTTTGCATCAATTGCTGTCCAAATCCAGCATGCTGGTATTCTGGCAAGACAGCTAAATAATTAATCCAACCTCGATGTCCTTCAAATCCAGCCATCACAGTTCCTATTATTTCTTGTCGAAACACCCCCACCAGGAAAAGGTCAGGTTGAACCGTTAGCTTTGTTTGAATGTCCTGTCTGGGATCATTCTGTGGAACAATCAGCCCGCATTTTTTCCAAATTTCGATAACTTTGTCCTGATCAGGAGCTTGATAAGAACGTATTTGCAGAGTTTGGTTCTGAAGTCCCATATTTGGTTTGTATTTATTATCAATCATAGTACACGACAAAAAATAAAAATCCATGATCCCCTTGTGTTTGAGCTGAACGAGCCAGGGTTAAATATTTGAAGTAAAATCCGCTGTGGTAAGGCTCCGGTTGTTTGCATTGTCCCACTCATTTACTATTTCTATCTTTCCTAATACCTTTCGTGGAATTTGAGTAAAAAACAAGGGTAAGAGAATAATACATGCCATGAATATAATTATTACTCCTTCAACATGCTGAAGGCCGTTTACTAGTTTTAGATTAAAAGTAATCATTACTCCGTAAAAGAATAGACACACGCCGATTATCCAAAGATTAATCTCCGAAAACTTCAATTTCTAAAGAAAGATAAAACCATGACTAATGATCAACGGAATCGGTTTTGGGATGAGTATATCAAGTAAAGTGATCAAGTCAGGGCCCCTTCAGAAAAGAGTGAGATGGTTTGTTATTCATGCAGAAAATTGATTCTCTGAGCAGCAAAGATGGCCATGCCACCAGCCATTGATTAAGCATTTCACTTTCCTAAAAAATCAAAAGTTCCATGAAAATGGTTGTAACAGGTTTAGGATTGTAAGCTTTCAAAAAAAAGGTATTATAATTGCTTAGAATTCTCAAGGAAGATTCCCTGATCAAGAGGGACAACACCGTATCATCATAAGACGAGGAAGGCTTACATGGCCAAGCCACCACGGAAAGCATCACCAAAGAGAGCCCAAACCATCATCAACAAAGAAGTTCTTGGTGCAGGAATTGATTACAACAAACCCAAGGAGGGAATTTCTAAAGCAAAGATCCGTACAGATGAGGTGGGAAACATTCCGGGCATTATTGAGCATTGGGATTATGACATTGAACTAAGGCTCAAGGAACTCGATGCACTGGCGGGGCGTTCTTTCATGAAAAGAGCAATGGGAGTGCTGGCCAAGCAGGAAGCATCCGAAAAGACAACAGGAGAAGAGTTAGCCAGCCATCATCCTGATAAAAGGAGTATGGAATTTGTTGCAGAACTCAAATCTGATCCCAAAAATGCGTTTACTCGTTTACAACTGGTGTCTGCTATTGGGAGTGCAGGTCGTGATTTCCCATTGGAAGCCTATAGGGCCGTGATGCTTCAGGCAGTCGTCGCCTGTAGTCTGGGCAAACTAAACACCCAATGGCTTAAAATCACCGCCCGCAGTCAAAATCAATATTTTTTGAAGTTGTACAATAAGTGCAAAGAGGATTTGGAAAAATTGAACAAATCCTTGAGCACCATGGATGTTGCTAAAAAAGAAGATAATGAAGTGCGTGTTACGCTGCAGAAGCGGATTCAGAATGTTAAAAAGAACATGAAAATCCTGAGGTTGTACCAACTCCATTCGGGTAAGCCGATTAAAGAAAGCTCTGGAGGTGATTGTGCGATTTCCGAACAAGAAATCAAAAACTTTGCAAAATTAAAAAGTGACGAAGATCAGAAACATTTGACCAATAAATTGGTCACCATTATGAGCATTCTGCGCTACATTTTATTACTGCATCCAACAGGGCACGCATTGTTGGATCAAGTGATCAACGCAGATAAAAACAATCCCATTGGGTATTTTTTGAAGGGAAGGCTCTACATGAGTGCTATGATTTTTGCGGTCAGCCTGTATGAGGGAGGAGCACGCTCGAATCGGGTGAAACAACTCATTCAAGATAAATTTAAAGATACCTATCACCAATATGGACTTGCGGCCAGTAAAGTCGGTTCCCAACCGAAAAGCAACACGGAACACACTATTTTGATCGAACATGCCCAGGCTATTTATTATTTTTATGTAACTGCAAAAAATACATTGGAAATTTCACTACCCAAAGAATGGTTACGAACAGCATTGGAAAAAGCCAATAAATCATTAAATTTTGCTGTGGAGTCCGGAAAAATTGAAGGCTTACAAACAAAACTTCTCCAGGCCATGCGAAATGAAGGATGTGCATAAAAAGCAGAAAGGAAAAAAATATGAGAATTCTGATCGTTGATGATGAACCGGGACTTCTGGAGGAATTGGAAAAAGGACTGGTCCGGCGTAAGCATACGGTAGAAAAAGCAATCAATGGCCAAGAAGCCTGGGAAAAATATACGGCGTTTCCTAATATTTTCGATGTTGTGATTACTGATATCAAAATGCCAGGCATGGATGGAATGGAATTGCTGAAAAAGATCAATGAATATGACCAGGAAGCGATTGTCATCATTATGACCGGGCATGGCGATTTAACCATGTCCATTGAAGCTCTGAAATTGGGAGCGTTTTCTTATTTTGTCAAACCATTTGACCCCCAAAAACTCTATTCTACCATCAAAAAATTGGAATCGGAGCAACTGTCCAAGATGATGCAATTGGAATGTATTGGGCCCCTGATACAAAAAGTTGAATTTACGATCCCCAGTCACACAAAATTCATCCCTTATGCCATGTTCTATATTGAAAAATCGTTCAAATGGCTTTGGCAATTGATGGAAATGAATGCCCCTCAACTGCATTCCTGTTTGTATGAAGCTTTGACAAATGCAGTTGTCCATGGAAGTTTAGAAATTCCGGCTTCTTTGAGTGCATCGGAATATAAAAAATTATTGAAAGAGAGAGAGGCCCACCCTGAATTCACTAACCGCAAAATCAGCATTTGTGGTCAATTTTCAGAAAAAAGTTTTGAGTGTGAGATAACCGATGAAGGCCCTGGCTTTGAAGTAGGGGCCCTGCCCAATATTGATGATCCGGAAACCTTACTCTCAGAAGGAAAAGGACTGCAAATTATTCGGTATTATATGGATGAAGTGAGTTGGAATGAAGTTGGCAACAGCATCAAGATTACCAAATATTCCAAATACTTTGGCATGTATTCTGACAATGAATCGACGATTACTGTTTAAGAGAAGGCTGGCAACCTTATCCTGAATATGGACCCTTGTCCTGGAGAAGACTGTACTTCTAATTCGCCGTTGTGGTCCTGAATGATTTTGTTGCTGATGGAAAGCCCCAGCCCCGTTCCTTTTCCTTCATCTTTCGTTGTAAAGAATGAGTCAAAGATTTTACTTTGTATTTCTCTGGACATCCCCACTCCCGTATCCTCCACTTCTATCACGACTTGACCCTCCTTTTGAAAAGAGCGGATTGTGATTTCCTTCTCGGAGGAATCCACGACAGCATCTAATGCATTGACCAGTAAATTGATCAGTACCTGCTCCAGTTGAATGGTACGACAACTCACCACTAGATCATCTGACAGTTCTTTGGTTACTTCGATGCCATTCCTCTGTATTTTTTCATTCAGCAGAATAAAGGCATCTTCGATGATTTCATTAGGATTGGCTCTCTTGTTTTTAGTGGTACTCGCATCTCTCCCGTAAGCTCTTAAATGGAAGATGATCTGAGAGGTGTGGTTCACCAATTCAATAATCTTGTGTAGCCGTGGTATCAAATCGTCAGTATAACCATCCTCCACATCTTCAATGAGATTATTGGCCGTCAAACTGATATTGAAGAGAGGCTGATTGAGTTCATGAGCCACTCCTGTTGCCATCTCTCCTAAAGTTGCTAATTTGGCAGATTGAATTAACTGCACCTGAGCATTTTTTTCCTCGGTAATGTCACGAGCCACCCCAATCAGACCAATGATTTTCCCATCGTGATCGCGTAAGGGAACCTTGGTCGTGGACAGCCAGGCATTTCCATGTGGAGTACTGACCAGGGATTCCTTCGCTTTAACGGATTCACCATTTTGAATTATCCTCTGATCCTCTTCCGTAATGGCATCTGCAATTATTTTGGGATAATAATCATAGATTGTTTTTCCATACATCAAGTCGGCAGAGACTTCTTTGTCCAGATACATTTCTTTATTGCAGAGAGTGAATCTTCCTTGCAGGTCTTTGATAAAAATCCGATCTGGAAGAATATCAATCAAATTTTGTAGAATGTTTTTTTCTTCGATAAAATCTTCGGTTGCTTGTTCCTCATCAGCATGGTTGATCTCTTGACTGAGTTCATCCCACAATTGATTGGAGAGCGAAGAGAGTTCCTGTTGTGAAAAAATAGTTTGTTGTGATTTTTTTTTGATTGCCTCTGTGACGAGTTGATAGACCTCTGCTTCAGATAAGTTTTCGAAATCATCTGGAATATCCAGCCTTATTTTCATAAAATTTCCCCTGTTATCGGTGTCCAGATAAATCCTTTCCAATGGATAGATTTTGCTGTAGGTGAAGAAATGGTTCAACACACATATCTCAAATCTCACACATCAATCTCCATTTGCATTCTGGAATGGATTGTACAGCAAAAACAGAACTATTGGAAAAAACTTTTCGGACATGCTCATATTTTCAGCAATTCTGTTTGCTGAGCTTGTCGAAGCAAAACTACTGTATTCTCTTCGACAAGCTCAAAGAATATTTCTATCAAATATATGTAAAATATTTATCGCACGACAATATGATCAGACCCCACTTTTCCTGATCACTCTATGAAGCTACAAATAATAAGTTTGTGTAATCAGCTCGGCCCCCTGAAATTTTTCATTTTGATCCATGAGTCGATTGTGCAAAGTGACGGCTTGTTGTTTAGAAGCAAAGCTTTTTGTATGAATTCGATAATACAATGTCTTCTGTTGAACAGATCGTACCTCAAAAGCGAGTTGTCCCGCAAAGATGAGGTTCAAATGTGATTGGAGATGCTGAGCCCTCTGTTGATTAGGAAAAAGTCCCATCGAAATTCTATACCGATTTCCTTCATTTTTTCGAAAAGCCTGTCCAGCCAGGCGGTTATTGTGATTCACTCTTTGTACCCATGAGGCGGCTCTGGAAGCATTAAATCGATTACGTGATACGATTTCAAAGACAGGAGTATTTTCTGTAGAGGTAACGACTCTCGAATAAATTCCATATTGTTTGAGTAACGAGCGGTAGTCATTCACACACTCTTGATAGATGCACTGAGCAACCCGGACGTAATACTTATGCTTTTTAATACGAGGAGGAGGCTTGGGTTTGACTTCTTCAACTTTTTTGTCTTCTTTAATTTCTATTGGCTCTATCATTTCGGCATCAGATGTATGTGCCATTCCTGTTAGATCGGCAAATCCTTTTTCGGCAGAATCTTGGATAAATTCCATTTGTTCCTGCATTTCTTCTACAGGCAGTTGTTCCAACAAGCTTGCGGTTTCTTCTGGGTGTTCATAAACCAGCCACAATGCGCCCCCTCCCAGTGCAGTCCCAATCAAGATGGTAATCAAGGCCATGATATAAAAAGGCTTTTTTTCCTGAGTCAGTTCGACCAGTTTTCCCATTTCCTGGGAAGCAAAACCCCTTCGAGGCACTTGCTCAGTTTCCTCTTCTGTCTCATCTTCCAGTCCACCCAGCTCTTCAAATAAATCGCCTTCGTCTGAGTCGTCTTCACCAAAAGGATCGTCTTCTAGCCCTTCCCGTCCAAACTCCTCGTCTTCAAAGTCGTCATCTCCCAGGTCATCCTCTGCCAGATCCCCAAAGTCAGCTTCTCCCAGGTCATCCTCTGCCAGATCCCCAAAGTCAGCCTCTCCCAGGTCGTCCTCTGCCAGATCTCTAAAATCAGCCTCTCCCAAGTCATCGCTTGCGGTATCTTCAGCTGTAAAATCATCATCTCCCAAATCACCAAAGTCTGTATCCCCAAAGTCGTCATCTCCCAGGTCATCCTTTGCCAGATCCCCAAAGTCAGTGTCTCCCAAATCATCGCTTACAGTATCTTCAGCTGTAAAATCATCATCTCCCAAATCGCCAAAGTCTGTATCCCCAAGATCATCATCTCCCAGATCACCGAAGTCCATATCTCCCAGATCATCATCACTTAAATCGCCAAAGTCCTCGTCACCAAAGTCCTCTAACCCTTCCAGTTCGTCATCAAATTCATCTTTTGCCATCTCATTTCCTCAATTAATGATTGGAGGATTGCCCTCTGGGGTATTTTTGTCGTGAAAACTGTAATTAAAAGGTGCTTGTTATTCTTGCTAAATTCAGGCCACATGTAGCCTTTTTACCAATTTTCTAAAAAAGGAAACACATTGATTTTAAAGTTTTTTGACTTGAAAAATAAATCTGTCCCCTTTTTTTGTTTGAAATAATTGGAAAAGCTGGCATAAAAAGTGTATCTTTAATTAATAGGATAAAATCTTCAAAATATCATTAGCAGATTGCACTGTAGAACGATTTAGAAATATGGCGATCAACCAGTTAGAGGAACAGAAAAAGAAAGCATTGAGCAGTAAGATGACGCATCGTTTGGCGCATCCTAGTGTCATTCCGACCTCAGATGAAGCCTTTGAGAAAGAATTGAAAAAGCTCAATGGGGAAATTAAAGACTGGAAAGAAAAAAGTGAATCATCTTTGAAAGGCCAGCTTTCTGCAAAAATAGGATTACGACCCGACTTTTCCAAAGAAGCGATTGCTGAAAACATCAAGCCTTACATTTCAGATGATACAGGTCACAAACATCTGAAGATCCTCAAGAAGGACCCTCAGGTCTATGCTTCTCGCATTGCAGTAGTGGTGAGTACAATTCGGAAAGGTACCTCACTGTCTGATCAGGCATTGAAGAAAATCCTGATACAGGCTGCCGCAGGAAATTATAATACAGAAGTTAGAATAGATAAACACACGACAGTCGATAATATCTCCAGTATCAATTTACAAGTAGTCATTCGTACCCAAACCCTTTATTTTGATGCATTTCTGCACGAATGCAAAAGTGTCATTTCTGGTTTATTGGGCAAAATCCAGGGAATCAAGGATGATGTTTATAAACAGCAGCGGGTGCAAATTCGTAAACTGATTGAGCAAATTCAGTGTAATGCTCGCATCATTCAGCAGTACCGACATTTTGTTTACCAAAAGCAGCCTGATGAAAAGAAGCGAAATATTCTCTACAATCAAGATATTGTTTTGAATTTAAACGAATTAGAAAAAGAAAATTTAGATGAAAAGCGTTTTAAGGTTATCTTACAGCAAGCATACACGCTTGTGCGTTTGATCCGACATTCCCCGTTGCTTTATCCAATTGGGGACAAAATTGCAGAAAAATTGATACGATACGGTAAGTTCAAGGGGAAAGAGCATCCAATGGGGTATTTCCTCAAAGCACAAATTTTTGCAGATTGTTACTTGCTGGCCTTCAAGGAGTTTGAAAATTGTTATCATGATCGAAAAACTCATTATGGTAGGAAAGTGGTGGAGTCTTTCAAAAAGCTGGCTCACAATTATGGAACCGCTTATTCCAAAATTGATGAAAAGACCGAAAAGAGTTTACAGGTAGCCATTGCAACAGAGTTTGCCGAATGTATTGTCAATTTTTATCGCATCTATAATAAGGTTTTATTGCCAGCTCTGGGAATGCAGCCATTGCCGAAAGAGTGGCTCAAACCGTTGCTTTCTAAAACCAAACAGGCACTGATGTCTGTGGACAGCAACGCCAAAATAGAAGAGTTGTATTTACAGTTAGAAAACATTGGGTCTGATATTGGCATTCCTCAATATTAATTAAGCTCTGCTACAGTTGCTTCAGCAATCAGAGGCTAAATAAGGTTGAGAGGAACTCCAAAATTGTTACGAATCATCACCCGTAAATAACGATCATTTTCCAAACCGGCAAAACGAATTTCCATACGAATTTTATTGGTGACAACGGTCAGATCATGCTGCGTTGTACTGTTCATGAACTCCTCTTTCAGGTTCATTCTCGCTAAATTTTGAATAACATTTAAGCGTAAGCGATGTTTGACTCTCTGCAACAATTTGGGCTCCACATGATCCAATGCTGTTTCTATTTCTGACTGCGTATACCCTGTCAGGGACAGTTTTGCCCAAATTGAAAACAGATTATTAATGTTGGATGCCGGGGGGGCCTGCCCCATTGTCAATGGAGCCTGACTAAAAAATAATAGTAGCAGGCTCATGAGTAATACACGTTTTATCTGTTGTATCCTCATTTTTCCTCCTTCTTGCTTCAAAAGATTTCACTAGCAACTTTTCTCTCCGTTATAAAAACATATCAATCTCATGGTAGGGCATGGTCATATTTTTGGCCATTCTGTCTACTGAACTTTTTGTTTGCTGAGCTTGCCGAAGTAAAACCAGTGTTTCCTCTTCGACAAGTTCAGAGAACGTTTCTTTCATATATGAAAAGTGTTTATCGAAAAAAAATATAATCATGTCCTCACTGTATAAGTAACTGACTAAAAGTTTTTAGCATTTTTGTTTTCTCTCACCCGATTTTCAGGCAGCGATTTGCTTGCCCAAAGGAGAAGAATAACAAGGTCAAAAAACCTTTGGTCAATTACTGATCTTTCCATCGGTCTATTCATTGGCACTAAACTATTCGATAGCTCTTTGCACCAAAAGGAGCAGACAATCACAGGAATTTTGTTACCATAAAATCAGACACAAAATTCACAATAAAATATACAAATTCATAGTCTTGATCTTTGACCAAGTGTTCTCCACTCAGCTGTTCCTGACTCGCCCGCCTCAACTAGCCATTCGTAACTCAGCGTCCTCTTCTCATCAAAGAGCATCTCTCATTAAGTAAGATTGTTTAAAAAATAAATAAAATAATGAAAAATAATCCATTAGGCATAACCATATTTTCATCCGATAAACATTTTTCACATATCTAACACAAGTGTTCTTTGAGCTTGTCGAAGAGGACACACTGGTTTTATTTCGATAAGCTCAGCAAACAGAATAGCCGAAAATATGATCAAGCCTAATTTTTCATTTCTTACATTAAGCAGCAACAGTTCATCCTCCATTCAATCAGGTTCGTTAATCAGGAAATAGCTCAACCACGCTTCTATATGTTTTTCGCAAAACACAGGAAGCCATTTTTGTTCCCGAGCTGCAATAGGGCGTTGTTCTTTTAGTCGCTTTAGAACTGCAAGCCACTTGAGTTGTCGAAACAACAATTAAGAAAGCAAGTAGTACTAGGAACGATTTACAACTTAACTTCATATCACCTCCAAATTATTGACACAACCATGTTCTGAAAAATTTACATGGTGAAACATCTATTATTTTGATTGTTGCAAACTTCGAAACACAAAGTATATAGCTCCATTAAAGATGACCATAACACACAACAACTCATTACAGCGAAATATCAACTCAAAGGCTTTCTGACCTTGTTATTCTCATCCCTTGAGGAAAAGTCAGGGTTCCATCACTCTCTCTGTGCCTTGTTCAACAGCAAGGGGCCTCCATTGGAAAGGCCGAGATATGTATTACCACTGGTCCGCATTCGGTGGTCCGCATTCGGTGGTCCGCACAGGGGTAAAGTGTGAAAACGATTCCAGGTGGCTAAAGATATGATCAACCCTTTGTTTGAACATAGACAAACCTAATGACATGAAAAATTTTCGGTTATTCATGAGTTCCTGTTAAAATCGGCTAAAAATGCTCCTGTTGGCTATTACCATTCTGAACAGAGCAAAAAATTTTATAGTATTATCATTTTAAATTTGCGCATAATTTCATCCAAATGTCGACGGTGGCAAAAAAAACGACATACAGAACGCAAACTTAATCACTTTCATCATTTAAAAATAGCATCCGATTATAGAGCAAAGTTGTAGTGGCAGAGTAAACCACTATGTACAACAACGTCCATACCATCTTCAACCATAATGACAAAGTGCTCTTGCTGAAGCGAATTACCATATACGCACAGTGATGCAACACTGCCTTTGCAGTCATGTCAAAATATAGTGAATCAGAAAAGTGTTTTCAAAATCCCTGCACGCAGATTGTCCTTCTTTCCTTAAAAAAAAGAAAATTTAGGAAAAAATTTTTCTGACTGACTATATCTCGTTCACATAATACCAAACTTTAAATATCTAAGCTTGATCATGTTTTCGGCTAGTCTGTTTTCAAAAATTCGAAAGACCTTCATAATTATCCTCTCACCTGATATCAATGGGCAATCCACTTTCCAAGGAGAGAAACTCTGTTTCTACATCCAAAGATAGCAAACAGTGGCCAGTATCATGATCATGTCTAGGTACCGCTAATCAGAAATAAATGTTCAAATTCTTGTTGTGACAATCTTAATCTTAATCCCTGGAAATTGAGGGATTAAGATTAAAGGGGGACGCCCAGTCCAAGATTAAGAATTTGTACACTTTATTGTGAATACTTGTACTAAGTATTTTCATATCAATCACTGATATTATGAACATCACAGTGTTTCATTTCGATAACATGTCCAAACAGTCAGGTCAGGCATAATCATCTCTTCAGCCATTTTGTCTGCTGAGCTTATCGAAGCGAAACCAGGGTGACATTTCCGTCAAAGATATAAAAATTGTTTATCAGACGGAAATATGATCATGCCCGTCAATTAAAAATTCAGCTATCTGGTATTATAAAGTATTTTTTTTTACATTCGCTCAAGAAGGTGTTGCTCTAATACGACACCGATGCGATGACACGCAAAATGATCGAATTTTAGACAATATAAAATTGCTTTTAAAAAGTGATCATCCTTTCCCAGAAAAAGAGAGAGAAGAATATACTCTTTTTAATTCTCCGTGTTTAATTTCGGAATAAAGACTAGTTTTTCCCTCATCATCTCAATGTAGCACTCATCAACAAACTCCCATTGTTTTCTTCAAATCATGGATAGTCGTCCACCCACTGAAACTGTGTACATGACTGCCTGAACTCTCCAGTTTAAAACACTCGATGGGAATGCATCGAGAAATTCTCCCTATGAAACTCTCAACAATCGGCATGCTTCCGCTCCTTCAAGATGTGTCCCCTGTTCTTCAGAATATTTTAATTTTCACTTTGGGACATTTATTGCTTACTATTTCATACGAAGTTGCCTTTGCCCTTTCCCAAAAAAAGAGCAAAGGATTACAGATATTGTCGCTTTTTAAAGATAACTTCGTATTCATATACAAAAACTCAGTGTACAACACTATAGATTTCCAGATAATAAACATTGGGTAGATCTAAGAATACCTGCTAGACGTACCAAGACCTTTGTGTCTACGACTAATGGCAGGGGTATGTGGGCTTCTAACATCTTGCGTTCTACTTATTCTGAGGCTCTATAATCATATTGGTTAAGTTCTATAATTTTTCTTTTGTTTTATTATCGGTATGTGATTGGAAAACTTGAGAAGATTTATTATTTTTTTGTGATAAGTTTGTTTAATCATTCTGCAGTGGGTGTTTTATGAAAAGTGCTAGTATCATCATAATTGCTCTCTATTTTTCTTGTATGTCTGTCTTTGCCAATGATTTTCAGCAACCAGGTGAAGGATTTACATTCGGTATCATCAAAAAAATCAATCAGGAGGTGCAAACGATTTATGAACACACCCTGAAAGAAAACATGCAGCAATACATTCAGGGAAGATTGAAATTCACTGATAAAGTCTGCCAGATCCGAGATTATCAAACAGGATGTCTGACCTTCTCGAAGCGTCAAAAATTTTGGAGCCTGCGGGTTGACCTGAATACTGCCAAAATGGTCAAATTACATGGCTTCAATAAGCTGATTTTCAATCGATACAAAAATAAAAAACGAGTCCTCTATCTTCATGATTCACGAGGTCGTGTGATCCAGTTTCCATTTCGGAGTGGCCGTCTTCAAAATCCTATTGTTCCCTTGGCAAAATCAAAAATCTCATATGAAAAAATTGAAAATATTGTTTTTGAGGTGAAGTACATCTATAATACATTGAAATTGGCAATGGATCATTATTCCGGGGAGCAGTGGGACTATCCTCTGAGCCGATGTGACCGCAATCTCCTTTCTTTAGGATGTGTGTCTTATCAGAAAAGTCCTGATGTCCGATTAATCCTTGTGAAACTCAACCAGCAAACAGCATCACAACTATTTGGTTTCTCCCGGATATATTATCGTAACCGTCTTGACGGGCTGGGGGAATTTGAATTGAGTGCCAATAACCAACGAAGATTATTTTTTCCTATTACAAATGGGCGTCTGGAGGACATTTTTATCCCAATGGATGTCGCTGAAACCCTACAAAATTGAGCAGTATCTTTTAACCAACGAAAGTACGGATGTTTCATAAAGTTTTTCAGTTATTTCACAAACGGACAGTGTCAGGTGCTGTGAATTTATTGAAACATAAAACGAATGAACAACTGGCTCAAAAAGATTTTGCCGCTGCTGAAATTTCACTGAAAAAGATATTGGAAATGGAACCGGAGGAAGAGGATTCTCTGGTGACCTTGAGCAGGGTTTTGCTGCAACAAAACAAGCTACAGGAAGGGTATCAGGTTTTGCGGAAAGCACTCGCTCTCAATTCCCAACACAGTGCACTGATTCCTCGTTTTGTAGATGCGGGCAAAGGACATCAAGCGTTTGAGAAAATCGAAGAGTTGCTCCACACGGCTATTCAAAATGAACCGGATATGTTAGAGTTACGCCTGTGCTTAGGACAAACTTTGTTTGAAAAAGGAAAAATCGAAGAAGCTGAAACCGAATTAGAGAAAATCCTACAGCGAGATCCTAGCCATTTGGAAGCACACACTGGATTGGTTCATTGTTATATCAGTACCGGACGCAAAGCAGATGCACTGTTGCGGGTCAATCAAATCAAGGAATGGGATCAAAAACGAGCAGATGAGTTGATTTCTGCGATCTATGAAAATGTGCAAAACTTTTAACCCCTTGAATGGACATGCCTCTTTCTTTAACAGGAAAACAACGACGATACCTTCGGCAGTTGGCCCATCCGATGAAACCTATTATCAATATTGGTAAAAATGGCTTGACCGAGACATTGTATGAACAAATCGATTCTTGTTTGCTCCAGCATGAGTTGATTAAAATCAAAGTACTGGAATCCTGTCCTGTTGATAAGAAGGAATGTTCTCAGGAAATTTCAGATCGCACACAATCCCATATTGCACAACTGATTGGCAGAACGATTGTGCTCTATCGCGAAAAACCTGAAGAACCGGTCATTCAATTACCTTAGGAATGTTCCAAAAATAACTTACACATTTCCTGGTCTTTTTTTCGATTCTCTTTGTTGGTAAAACGTTCACGTAGTCCATCTACGCCAACGTTTCACCGCCTCGATAATCAAAAAAAATCCTGCACAAATTCGTGTAAGTTATTTCTGTCACATTCCTTAATTATTATTCATTTATTATAAAGTACCTATGTCAGACACATTTTATATCACCACTCCCATTTACTATGTCAATAGCCATCCCCATATCGGACACGCCTATACAACAATCGTCGCAGATATTTTTACCCGGTTTCGCACATTATTCGGAGAAGATACTTATTTTTTAACAGGAACCGATGAACATGGACAAAAAATTGCCGAATCCGCAGCTAATTCGAATATCTCCCCTCAAGAATTTGTCGACAAAATGTCGCAGGAATTCCGCGATCTATGGCCACACCTTCATATTGAGCACAGTCAGTTTATCCGCACAACCGATTCAGAGCATAAGGCACTGGTACAAAGAGCATTACAACATATCTATGACCGTGAAGAGATTTATCTCAAACAGTATGAAGGGCTGTATTGTGTGGGATGTGAACGCTTCATGGATGAAGATGAATTGATTGAAGGATTGTGTCCTGATCACCAAAAAGCTCCTCAATACTATCAGGAGGAGAATTATTTTTTCAAGATGGGGGCTTATCAGAACTGGTTGGTGCAGACCATTGAAGAAAATGAGGATTGGATTTATCCACAGCGCTATCGCAATGAAGTCCTTCAAATGCTGAAAAAACCCTTGGATGATTTGTGCATTTCCCGTCCCAAAAGCCGTCTAACCTGGGGAATTGAATTGCCATTCGATGCGAACTTTGTAACCTATGTTTGGTTTGACGCACTTTTGAATTACCCCAATGCCCTCAATTGGCCCAATGGCGAACTATACCAGAAATACTGGCCTCATGTGCATCACATGATTGGTAAAGACATCCTGAAGACCCATGCGATTTATTGGCCTTGTATGCTGAAAGCGGCCGAACTTCCTGTCTTTAAAAAACTGGTGGTGCATGGGCATTGGAATAGTGAAGGTTCTAAAATGAGCAAATCTTTGGGAAATGTGGTGGACCCATTAGCCATGAAAGACAAAGTTGGCGTGGATGCACTTCGCTATTTTTTAGCAAGGAATATGAGCTTTGGGGATGATGCCAACTTCACCGAAGAATTAATGATTACCCGGTATAATGGGGAATTAGCCAACAATATTGGTAATTTGATCAACCGCAGCGTTAGCATGAGTTGCAAAAATTTTGAGAACCAAATCCCACCCAAAGGTGAATTTGGCAGTTTAGAACAGGAACTCCATCAGTCTTTTATGGAAAGCATCGAACAAGTCAAGCAATATCTATTTAGCTTTTATCTGCACCGGGCCTTGGAAAAAATTGCTTTCATGAGTAGTCTGGTGAACAAATACCTGGATACTGCCGCTCCATGGAAATTAGCCAAGCAGGAAAGTGACCGAGAACGGTTGGGTACAGTTTTGTATACAGCATTAGATGCAGTAAGGATTATCATCCAACTGCTTGCTCCAGTCATGCCCAAAAAAATGGAAGCTGCCTGGCAATCACTGGGCTTGCCCTTAGAACAACTGACCGATGCACAATTTGAAATTGGTATTTTGCCAGAAGGATTGACGTTGCCTAAACCAGCTCCCTTGTTTCCCAAAATTAAAGAGTCCTCTCCTGCTGAACCCCCCAGGGAAAAAAGCACAGAACCACCGAAAGAAACCACTAATGCAGACGAAGTGGCATCCTCTCAGGTAACGATTGATCAGTTTTGTAAAATAGAATTAAAAGTTGGCAAAATCCTTTCTTCAGAACGAATTAAAAAATCCGACAAGTTGCTGCATTCTCAAATTGATCTGGGAGAAGACAAACCACGTTCTATCGTCTCTGGTATTGCAGAATTCTATTCTCCAGAATCATTAGTCGGAAAGCAGGTGATGGTGGTGAGTAACCTCAAACCCGTCAAGTTGAGAGGAGTGCTGTCGGAAGGTATGATTTTGTGTACCGATGATGGAGAAAAATTGACACTCATTGAGCCCTCACAAGACACCGCTCCAGGCACAATGATTCGATAGGCTGATGGTTATGAAAGATTACACAGAAGTGACTCCAGAGATGATCAACCGGTATAATCGGCCTGGTCCCCGATATACCAGTTATCCAACTGTGCCAGCGTGGGAAAATGGCTCCTTTGCCAAAGATTATGACTATTATCTACAACAGGAAGGGCAAAAAGACACACCGCTTTCTTTGTATATTCACATCCCTTTTTGCAGTCGTCTTTGTACCTACTGTGGCTGCAATCACTTTATTACCCGCAATGACAGCCTGGTTGATGAATATCTAGACGTCTTGGAAATAGAGATCAAGCAAACGGCTTTGTACCTGGAAAAACGAAAGACCATCCAACAGTTTCACCTGGGAGGAGGAACGCCCACCCATCTGAGCATTTCTCAGCTCAAACGACTGCATCAGATGGTCTCGCAGTATTTTGATTTTTCTCCAGATGGGGAAATGGCACTGGAAGCCCATCCTCGTGTCACCACCAACGAGCAGCTCGAACTGTTATATGATTTGGGATTTCGCCGGATTAGTTTTGGCGTACAGGATCTGGATACCCATGTCCAGCATGCGATCAATCGTGAACAGACCATTGAACAAACCCAGCGCACTTTCTATAAATCCAGAGAATTAGGATACTCCAGCATCAATATCGACCTTGTCTATGGTTTGCCTCGTCAAACGGTGGAGACGTTTGAAAGAACTATGGAGATTGTTAATGAAATGAGGCCAGACCGATTGGCCATTTATAATTTTGCTTACATCCCTAACATGTTCAGTGCCCATGAGCGTGCTATCCAGGAAAAAGACTTGCCCGCTCCCGAATCGAAAGTCGCTATTTATTTGGCCTCCATTCGTTTTTTTACACAAGCAGGCTACCGTATGATTGGCATGGACCATTATGCTGTAGATACCGATGAATTGACCATTGCCCAGAACAACCATACTCTCCATCGCAACTTCATGGGATACACGACACTGCGAGGATTGTCTCAGATTGGTATTGGAGTCTCCTCTATCTCTGATTTTGGCAACGGGTATTTTCAAAACGAGAAAGACCTGCAAAGCTATATGCAGAGGGTGCACCAGGGAGAAATTCCAACGATCCGCAAAAAAACTCTGGATGACGATGATATTCTACGCCGTGAAGTGATTGAAACCCTCATGTGTCAATGCCATCTTCCTATTCCAGAAATCGAGGAAAAATATCAAATTTCATTTCCTCAATATTTTGCCAGGGAATGGGAAGCTATGAAGGAATTTGAAACAGAAGGACTCCTCGAATTTCAGGGAAATATGCTCCAGTTGAGCAAGCTGGGTATCCTGTTCATGAGAAATGTAGCCATGCCATTTGATCGATATCTCCAACACATGGGAAAAGATCGTCACTTTTCAAAAACGGTTTAACATTCAAATCTCACCACTTTTTTTCATTGAATCTGCTTCTTACCATAATGCAAGCAACTTTAGCATGGACAATGTAGTTCCAATTCGGTATTTACTTAGGCACTCTTCGCATCCTTTGAGATTTATGATTTAAATTTCCTACGGAAACTTTCCCTCAAGGACGCATTTTTAGTTTGTCTCTGTGGCTTAATTAAAAATAAAAAATTAAGAGTGAGACATGGGTTTTTAAAACTATTGATTTTGTTATGCTTTTTAACAAAGTCTATGAAGATATTCTCCCCAATTCTTAATTCTTAATTCCGCGACAGCGACTAGTCACCTCCATTGGTTTGGGGGATTACCATTTTTAAGTGCCATGAATGTGCACGAATATAGAAAAATAGGTTGTATGGTATGAATACAGCAAGCAATGTTTTAGTTTAAATAGGAGAAAAAATGGGTAAACGCGTATATTTATTTAACGAAGGTAGCAAAGATGATCGGCAACTCTTGGGAGGTAAAGGGGCGAACTTATGTGAGATGACCAACCTTGGGCTGCCGGTTCCTTTTGGCTTCATCGTCACCACCCCAACCTGTAATGATTTTTTTGACCAAGGCAAAAATATGCCAGAAGGGTTGATGGATGAATGTCGAAATGCTCTTAAAATTGTCGAAGAAAAGATGGGGGCACAATTTGGAAATCCTGAGAATCCGTTACTGTTCTCGGTGCGGTCAGGAGCACCCGTCTCCATGCCTGGGATGATGAATACCATCCTCAATCTGGGCTTGAATGATGAAATCGCAGAAGGATTGGCCAAGAAAACCAATAATCCTCGGTTTGCTTATGATTCTTATCGCCGCTTCATCCAGATGTTTGCTGACGTTGTTTTGGAAGTGGAGAACGAGAAGTTTGAAGATGCTTTGGATAAATACAAAACATCCAAAGGATATAAGTTTGATGTCGATATGCAGGCCGATGATTGGAAAGCGTTGGTCGATACCTATAAAACACTGGTTGATTTTCCAACAGATCCCTTTGTACAGCTCGAACTTGCTATCAAGGCGGTATTTGAATCCTGGTTCACACCACGAGCGGGTGTTTATCGAGAAATGAATCGTATTCCTGACACTCTGGGAACTGCGGTGAATGTTCAATCAATGGTATATGGGAACTTTGGAGATGATTCTGGTTCTGGGGTATGTTTTACCAGAAATCCATCCAATGGCGATAAAATCTTCTATGGCGAATTCCTGACCAATGCGGCTGGAGAAGATGTTGTTGCGGGAACCCGGACTCCAGAACCCATTGAAAATATGAAACAATCAATGCCTCAGATGTATGATGAACTGTATGCCATCCAGGCAAAGTTGGAAAATCATTATCGAGACATGCAGGATATGGAGTTCACTATCCAGGAGAGTAAGCTTTACATTCTGCAAACCAGAAGTGGAAAAAGAACTGGTCGTGCCGCTGTTAAAACAGCAGTGGATATGGTTGCAGAGGGCTTGATCAATGAAAAAGAAGCACTGATGCGAGTCGAGCCTGGTCATATTGATGCATTTCTTCATCCAATGATTGATCCGACGGCAACCAGAAATGTCATCGCTAAGGGCCTTCCAGCCAGTCCAGGTGGTGCAACAGGACAGATTGTATTTTCTGCAGATGAGGCAGTTGAGGTAGCAGAGACAGGTAAATCAGTGATCCTGGTTCGTCGAGAAACCACACCAGAAGACATCCATGGCATGAAAGTGGCGGCAGGAATTTTAACAGAACTGGGAGGAATGACCTCTCATGCTGCTGTTGTTGCCCGGGGGATGGGCGTTTGTGCCATTACTGGATGTGATGCCATTTCACTGGATTATGCGGCAGGCACCATGACGACTGGTGGGAAAACTTACAGCAGAGGAGATGTGATCACGCTGGATGGATCTGCTGGTGAAGTGATGGAGGGAGATGTTCCCAAAGTAGAAGCCAGTGGCAGTGATGATTTCCAAACCTTACTCAGTTGGGCAGACAAACACCGACGACTGAAAATCAGAGCCAATGCTGAAACTCCAGAGGATGCTGGAAAAGCCAGAGAACTGGGCGCAGAGGGAATTGGACTATGTCGCACCGAGCACATGTTCTTTGATTCCAGTCGAATTGATGTCGTGCGATCTATGATTTTATCAGAGACTAAAGAAGAACGGCAAACTCATCTGGATAAGCTGTTTGAGTTCCAAAAAGCCGATATGAAGTCTCTTTTCAAAACAATGGAAGGCTTTGAAGTTACCATCCGCTTGCTCGATCCGCCTTTGCATGAGTTCTTGCCTCATAATGATGAAGAGATCAATGCCTTATCAGGAAGAATTGGAATGGACGCCAAGAAGATCAAGGAACAGGTGATCAGTCTTCATGAATTCAATCCAATGCTTGGTTTTAGAGGATGTCGCCTGGCTGTTGTCTATCCGGAAATCACCCGCATGCAGGCTCAAGCAATTATTTCAGCAGCCATTGAACTCCAGGAAGAAGGTTTGAACGTCATTCCTGAAATTATGATCCCATTGGTCATCAATGTGCGGGAAATTCGAATGATTGCCAAAAATATCGATGAGTCTATCAAAGAAATTCTTCAGGAGAAAGGGGTTTCGGTGACCTATCGGATTGGAACGATGATTGAGACTCCAAGAGCCTCGTTGACTGCTCATCGTATTGCTCCGGCAGTTGAATTCATGAGTTTTGGTACCAACGATCTCACTCAGATGACTTTTGGGTTTTCTCGTGATGACATTGGTAAATTTTTACCAGACTATCTTGGTCATAAAATCCTGGATGTGGACCCATTTGTTTCTGTTGATCCTTATGGTGTCGGTCGACTGGTGAAAATGACAATCGCTGATAGCTCCGAGAAAAAGGCAGGCTTGAAATATGGAATCT
>JANQHV010000690.1 GCA_028282505.1 SAR324 cluster bacterium
GGGTTGAGCGACGAGTGAGATTGGAAACCAATGCCTGTTTTTCGGTAGCATACGTCGGAATCGTAATGCCCAAGACATTGTTTCTGAATTTTTGTGTTAGCTCTGCTGATAATTCGCAAAGAGCAAATCGCACTGCATGTTTCTGAACAGCTTTTGAAAGCAACACGATCTCCCTGATGCCCAGTGGATCATGATAATATATTTTTTGTAAATTCAGGATGAGGCTTTCTGGCTTCTCACTTGCCAATAATGCAGTGATATAAGGAGAAAGCTCTCTCACGGTGTTTTGAGTGATTTCTCCTTCCATCGTAACAAAGCAAACTTTGTTTTTAGTGCGATGTGTGATCATGAGTACCTGTCAACAGAAACGAAATAATAAACAAAAATGTTTATATAATATTTCGCCAAATCACAAGATGTGATTTGTTGGAGTACAGGAATAAGTATTTTTTGTAAGCTTTGATGTATTATTTTGTCTGTAATGCGGGCAAAGGTGAGATTGTAGACACACTACTACCAGGCCCATGAATCACAAAAGGGATTTTGCGACAACGCTTCATGAAACGCTGTCGCTGGATTTCATCATCCCGTCGCTCAGCAGAAGACTTTGCAATTCTTCATTTCCCAAGACGACTCATTACAAATAGAGAGTACTATCAATTTCTTGATTCGTGGTCTGTGTGTGTAATGATGGGTATGTACGATCTATGTTAATATCTTTATGGATATAAATGGGACAATGTGCATGATGCAACAAGTAGTCAGAGTTGCTGCCTATGAACATGCGCTCACTCAGAGTATGAGAGTGGGCTGCCATGATAATCAAGCCGGCCCTTTCTTCTTGTTGCAACTCCATGATTTTTAAATAAGGTTTTCCAAACTCCTGGAAGAGCTTGAATTTGGCAGTCACCTGCTGAGAGGTGATGAAATCGTTGAGCTGGGATTCTTCCCCAGAAATGATTTTATACAGCCGCTCTTCTTCATCTTCATTCAGGGAAATACTCTGTCCACTAAACACCATTTCTCCTGCTGTGGGATCATGAATACTGTGTACATTGATTTCACTGACATAAATAAAGTATAATTCTGCATTTGTATGAAGCGCCCATTCATTGGCCATTTGAATCACCGATTTATTGACTTCTGTATAGTCAACGGGAACAATAATTTTGTTTTCCCAATTGCTATTTTCCTTATGAACATACACTGGACATGTACTATGGTGTAGGACATAGTCAGTATTGCTTCCCATAAACATTCGTCCCAGTATGGTATGCTCATGTGCAGCCATCGTAATCAAACGCGCATTGTATTCTTTGTAGGCTTCTAGAATTTCCAGATATACTTTTCCCTGCCGAATCATACACTGGTAGGGAGAGCGTACATGCAACGGATAAATAAACTCTTCAATTTGTTCTTTCAAATTTTCAACAACCAACGCATCACGAGTCCCAAATACATTTTCGACATCCGAGACAATTTGACGATTGGTCAAATCATCGACAACATGTAAAAAATATAGTGTATCCCCGGCACGTTGTGCCCATTCATCAGCAATTTTGACCATGGATTTATTAACTTCTGTGAAATCCAGTGGCACGAGAATTACGGAACCAGCCATCTTATCCTCCTGCATCAGAGAGTGTGTAAAAATAGACTCGAAAGTCCTCAACCAATGAAAACTACCCTGATTATTATTGTAATCACTTACGAAAAACAATCTACTCGTAGATCTACCTGTTTTTTTGGCATTTGGTAGAGCAACTGTTGAATACTGCTCAAAAAGCACGTAATTCTACTAGGATTTGTAAAAAAGGTTATGAAATGAATTTAATCCCTCAATTTCCAGAGATTAAGAGTAAGATTAGGATTAAGAGTGAGACTGGTCACAACAAGAATTTGAACACTTATTTCTGATTAGCAGTACTTGACAGACAGAATGGCCGAAAATATGATCAAACCCTCCATGAAAACTGACGCCGGCATTTCAAATGATGTGCTGGAGTTCCTGGGTTCTTTTATTATAATCGGCAGGAATGAAATAAAGTTCTGCCCCCGTACACTGGGCCCATGTGTTCACCAGTTGAAATCCTGAATCCGCATCTCCATAATCGACAGGAACAATAATTTTATCTTTAATGAGAGTCGGCATGTGCTGTTCATAAACGTAAACAGGGCAATTGCAATAGTGCAGAATGGAGACAGTATTGCTCTCCTGGAAGGCATGGCCAATCATTGTATGAAAATGAGAGGCCATGATGATCAGATTGGGTTTAATGACCGTGGCCGTCGCCAATATTTCCTGATAAGGAACACCTGTGCGCAAGAAAGTATGATATGGAGAGACAATATCAAATTGACGTAAGAAAAACTCAAACCGCCCATGAGCATGCTCATCATCGCCTTCATGTTGTTCGACATGAATGAAATAAAGTGCTGCTTCATTTTGTTGTGCCAATGTGTCTGCGGTTTTGACAACTTTTTTACTAACATCGCTGTAATCAATAGGAACCAGTATTTTCTTTTGCATATCTCTCTCTCATCAAGTACATCCTCATCTCAACCTATGGTCTATTTCCATTGTAGTGTTTTATTTAGAAGTGTCTACTCGTAGATCTACGTGTTTTGACCGCTTTCCTACTTGCAATGATCCTCCAAAAATAAGAAAGCCCGTAAATTTACGAGTAATTGACGAGAAGCTGATCTGTGGGGGAGAGTTTCAGGTGATTTATTTGTGGGAAATTGCTTTATTTGGGATTGAGGGCATTGCGGATGGCAGCACCGATTTGATCCATTTCAATTGGTTTGATCAATAAACTTTTCACACCTAAATGCCGAGCTTTTTCCTGATCCATGACATGGCTGAAACCTGTCATGAGAATAATGGGGAGGTTCGGATAATTTTTTAAAAGGGTCTGAGCGAGTTGTTCCCCTGTCATATCGGGCATTGTCTGGTCAGAAATTACCAAATCAAATGAATCCGGAGAAGCAAGAAATGCGTCCAGAGCGTCTTTAGCCCTGTAAAAACAAACAACTTTGTACCCCAGACCACTTAATATGGTTTTCATCATATCAACAACAGGTTCTTCGTCATCAATCAATAAAATCCGCTCGTTCCCTTTCCACGTAGCAAATGCTTTGGTTTCAGGCTTCACGGCTGCTTTGGGGATAGTGGGAAAGAAAATCTCAAACTTAGTGCCATGTCCCAGTTGGCTCTCTACCTGAATAGCACCTTTATGATCCTGGACAATTCCATGAACCACAGACAGCCCCAAACCGGTTCCTTCATCCTGGGGCTTGGTTGTAAAGAACGGCTCAAAAATATGTTCCTGAACCTTAGGAGACATTCCGGTTCCCGTGTCGCTAATGGATAATTTTAAGTACTTACCCCCAACAAGACTTTTTTCTTCAGAAGAAAGTGCTTCCGCTTCCTGTTGCCCAAGCATGATTTCCTCTAATCGGATTGTCAAGACACCTCCTGTTTCCCGCATGGCATATTCAGCATTAGTGCAAAGATTCATGAGTACCTGGTGAATCTGGGTCAAGCTCCCTGAAATATTCGGGCAGGTATTGGGCAGGTGTTGTTGGATTTCCACAGTGGTGGGCAAGGTGGAGCGTATCATTTTGAGCACCTCTTTAATCACTGGGACAATATTGATCACGCTTTGCTGGTGTTCTGTTTGACGACTGAAGGTAAGAATTTGCCGAACCAAATTTGCTCCACGCCTGCAATAACCAAAGGCTCGTTCCAGGTGTTCCGTCTCTTCATTCATGGGAGAAAGCTTCATTTTTGCCAATTGAACCGAGGCAATAATCCCCTGCAAGATATTGTTAAAATCATGAGCAATACCACCAGCCAGCGTGCCAATTGCTTCCAGCTTTTGAGTCTGACGCAGTTGTCGTTCTAATTGAAGACGTTCCTCTTCAGCTCTTTTCTTTTCTGTAATATCACGCATGATTCCCAAAATTCGGCCATCAGGCAATTTCTTGGAACTGATTTCTGTATAAACCGTTTTGCCCTCTTTGTGTTTCAACTGACGTTCTATGATGAGATGCTTGCCTTCTATCAGCGGATCAAGCTGTAGCGATGTTTCGGCAAGGCTGTTTTCGTGAATGATGTCCTCTATACTCATTTTTAAGATGGCTTTACGAGAATACCCTGTCATATCACAGCCTTTTTGATTGACATCCAGATGTTGTCCATGAGTATTAAAAATAAAAATCCCATCCGAAGCATACTCCATGACATTGCGGTACTTTTCTTCAGATTGCTGTAACTCTTGGACTTTTTCCTGCACCAAATCTTGCAACAAATCTTTCTCCTGGCGCAGCAGATCTTCAGCTTTTTTAATGCGCAACATCGCTTTGATTTGAGCGGCCAGTTCGGCTTCATCAATCGGTTGTGCCAGGAACGCGTCTGCACCAATCTCAAGACCCTTGATTCTGCTGCTTGAATCCAGATACACCGCAGTCATCATAATAATAGGAATATGATGTGTTTGTTTATTCGCTTTCAAACTCTTGCACACCTCATATCCATCCATTTCAGGCATGGCAATATCCAACAAGATCGTATCCGGCAGTTCCCGTTGGGCCCTTTCAATTCCTTCTTCAGGGCTCTGAGAAGTCATGATAATCGAGTCTTCGATCAAATCCTTTAACATCATGGAAATCAAGGTAAGATTGGACTGGGTATCATCAATTATCAGGATTCTGATCATGAATTTTTTCCTGTATTATCAAAATTATTCTGTTCCAATCGGCACCAGTTTGTTGGAAAGAGCAACATGGATGAGAGATGCCAGGTCGTGCACATCCAGTTTTTGCATCACATTTTGACGATGAAATTCCACCGTCCGTGGACTGATGAATAACGCACTAGCAATTTCTTTAGTCGTTTTTCCACTGACAATCAAACTCAAAATTTCTTTTTCTCTGGCAGTTAATATTTTGATCAGCAATTGCTGATGCTCCTTGATCTTATTGGTGAGTTGCTGACGTTCAGAACGATCATGAAGTACAATCACTTTCCCCATGATCGTATCTTGATCTCCTTTCAGGTAGGTAGCATGAATTTCAACAGGAATGCTTTGCTCCGATTTATTAAGCAAATCAATATGATCATGACTGAGAGGCGACTCATCCTGTGCTGCTTCAAAGACTTGCTGAATAAAAGCCAATGTATCAAGCGGTTGTTTGTCTTCCTGTAACAGCAAGATGGTATCATACGACTTTCCCATGACCTCTTCTGCCGTCCATCCGGTTAAACGTTCTGCAGTGTCATTGATGAAGGTGATATTGTCGGTAGCATCCGTGGTAATCACACCATCCCAAAGACTTTTTAGAATCGAGTTTAACCAAAATTCCCGATCTTTTAACTGTTTTTCGAACTGATGCTTATAAAGCGCCATTTCAATAGTCGTTTGCAATTCTTTTGCTTGAAATGGTTTCAGGAGGTAACCATAAGGCAAAGTGGCTTTAGCACGCTCTATCGTCGTGGCATCATTATACGAAGTGAGGAAAACGACAGGGATATCGTACTGACGTATCCATTTGGCTGCTTCAATTCCATCAATATTCCCTTTTAATTCAATATCCATCAATACCAGGTCAGGATGGGTGGCAGCACATGCTTCAATTGCCTTTTTCCCCGAAGTGACAATTTCCTCTATCTGGTATCCCAACTGCTTCAATTTAGAAGCAATCTCCATCCCAATGATGGCTTCATCTTCGACAATCAGTATTTTGGTTGTATTTCGCATCGGTGTTCCGGTTATATATTACCTTAAAAGGAGTTGGCCATGTTTTCGGCCAATTGTGAAAAAAACTCAGAGAAGGTCTTATCCACGCCCAAACGAACCCATTCTTTGTTCTTGATTTTACAACAGCAACTATTGTTCCTGTTGAGAAAGAGGAAAGGTGATACGAAACGTGGTACCATTGCTCCGATCCAGTTCTACTATTCCATCAAGTTGCATGGAAAGTCCTTTGATTAAACGCAATCCTAATGAATCAGCCGTCTCAAAATCGATTTCTTCAGGAATGCCTTTTCCATTATCATAGACCGTTAATTTGCACTTACCTTCCACATTTTCCAAGCTAATTTGAATTTTCCCCATTTTTTCAGTAGGAAAGGCATATTTTAGAGCATTGGTGAACAGTTCATTGATGATCAGCCCACAGGGGATGGCATCATCGATGCCCAACCAAACCTCCTCCACATCGACTTGTAATTCAATATCCTGTCGTCCTATCGAATAGGAAGAGAGCAGGTGTTCCGACAGCATTTGGATAAATTCTTTGGCATTCAGATTGGTCAAATTATCGGATTGATACAGCTTTTCATGAATCAAAGACATGGCATACACCCGATCCTGTGCTTGCCGAAATAGATACAAAATGTTCTCTTCCTTGATACTATCTGCCTGGAGGCCCAGAAAACTGGAGACAATGGCTAAATTATTCTTGACACGATGATGGATTTCTTTGAGCAGGATTTCTTTTTCTTTTAAAGCAATTTGAATTTTTTTGATATAGTCCTGCGTGGTCAAAGCCGATTGGATTCTGGCTTGGAGCACCACTTCGTCAAAGGGCTTGTTGATATAATCCGCCGCTCCTGCTTCAAAACATTCCTTCAGGAGTTCCTTGTCAGTACTGCCGGTTAGCATAATGACAGGAATCGTGTGAAAGATGGGGTGCGCTTTCAATTGCTTGAGTAATGTGATTCCATTGATTTCTGGCATATTGATGTCCAATAATAGCAGATCAATGGGCTCTGATTCTAAGTACTTGAAGAGAACAGTTGGATATAGAGTAGATGATGGCGTATGATTGAAGGACTCGGTTAAAATCGTAAGCTGCTGAATGACCTGACTGTCATCATCGACAATGAGAATGTTTGCCATTATAATCCTTATTTGCGCTGATGGCTTCTTTGCAATCCATGCTCAAAAATGGCTGCCTTCCTGGACGGTACAGAATTCCAGGCGATCCATACAGTAAGAACCTGTTTGGAAAAAATGGCTCGTTGCGAAAAATCGATCTCTTTGAGCGGATTTTTGAGAAAATTTAAGGTGAATAGCCCACCGCCTATTTAACGAAAATTTTCTCAAAACAGACGCCAATGGGGCGGTTTTGCAGCAGAAATCAGGTTCTTCAAACAGGTTCTGAGCCAATATTTAATTTTTGTTTATGATAGCAAAATTTCTCAGTAGGTGCAAAATATGTTGCAACTCTGTGAAGGATGTGATTTTTTGGAAACGCTCATAACAACAAGTCGCATTTTCTCAGGAGGACATGATCATATTTTTGGCCAAAGGGGGGGGGAATCGCTTTTGTATAACTGGCCGAAAATATGACCAGCCCCTCCCAAAAATATGAAGGTTTAACCAGTTTTGATAGAAAGAGCATTTCATGGCTCACATTCTGATTGTTGATGATGATCCTCATATTATCCAGCAGCTCACAGTTTTGACTCACTCTTTTGGATGCACGCCCTTATCGACGTTGTATCCCGATTATCTGTTTGAGATTTTGGGCAGTGAACCAATTGATTTGATTCTGCTGGATGTCCACATGCCAGGAACCGATGGGGTGGAGTTGCTGAAACAGTTGAAAAAACATCCCATTTACCAAAGAATTCCTGTCATCATGCTCACAGGAGATACCAATATCAAATTACTGGCCAAATGCTTTCAAGGGGGAGCTACAGATTTTATCAACAAACCGATCAAAGAAGTGATTCTACAATCCAGGGTCGAATCTGCATTAAAAATGCAGGAATATGTCAAGAAGCTTGAGGAACTGACATTGCAGCTGCAAGATGAACTAAAACTCGCAGAAAAAGTTCAACGGGCTACCATCCATTCTCAAATCGATTTACCCTTCCTGGAAAGTGGAAAACTGTACCTGCCTTATGGCCAGGTTTCAGGAGATATATACGATCTGTCGCTCACCCGAAATCAGTCATTGAATGTTTTTCTGGGAGATGCCACTGGACATGGCGTGTCTGCTGCTTTGATTACGATGATGGTGAAAATGGGACTGAACACCATCAATTCTGAACTTTCCACTAACAAGGTGGTTCACCAGCTGAATCAACTGCTCAGCACTTGCATTCCGTTAAATATGTTTGTTGCCAGCATCTTTATGCGAATTACCCAAGATGGCATGATGTCTTGCTGCAATGGGGGAATTCCTCCCATTATCATCATTCCTGCCAATCAGGAAAAACCTGTGGTTATCTCAGGCACAGGCATTATCCTGGGTGTCAAAAAATCTGTGCGGTACTCTGAAAACACCTACCAACTTAATCCCGGTGACAAAATCTTCGTTTACACAGATGGCATTACCGAATGTTTGCGAGAGGAAGAACCCTTTGGCATCTCTCGGTTGGCTGAGTTCCTGGAAAAAAATGCTTCCTACGAAGTGGATACAATTCTCAATAATTTGCTCAAACACTTAACAAGCTTCACCGAAGGACAGGAATTTAAGGATGATATCACCATGCTGGCCTTCGAATACAAACTTCCTGAATAATCCTGTCTCTCAATAAATTGCGGATTCTTTCACGTTTCTTAGAGGGTTTCCCGAAATTATTTCCGAAGCGAAAAATCGTCCAGAATGAGGGTGGTTTTGCAAAAATTTGAGGCGAATAATGGTTCTATTTAACGAAAATTTTTGGAAAATCCACACCATTTCTGGCGGTTTTGCAGTAGGATAAGAATTTCGGGAAACCCTCTTATCGTGTAAAATTGATTTTCATGGCTTGGGGGATTTCTGTGTGGGCATTGACTTTGATAGGGGCAGTTCCGTTATTTTGAATCATCACAGCATCGTTGATTTTGGGCTGTTTGAGAGTCGCATAACGCACACCATGAAGCGTCATCTGCTCAGGGTTAATGACAGGAAGGTTTTGCCCTTCGTGACGCACAATCACCCGCACTGGACGAGAAGATGCCATTCGAAACAAATAAGATTTTTGATTTCCCTGGTTGACAGAGAAAATGACTGATGTTCCTGGAGGAATGGTTTGTTCATGATTCCAGTTGACTCTATCTTTGGATTGATCGAATGGTATTTCTGCAACGGAAAAGCGTTGTTGAGGAGGGGAAGAATTGAAAGAAAGCTGAGGCCAAAAAACCATGAAGAGCAGTACACCTCCGCACATAGTGGCTGCAATGGGAAACATGCGCGATTCAGTGAGCGGGGTGAAAAACTGGAATTTTCGTTTCCAGTATCCTTTCTGAAATATCGAGAGAGTTTGTTGCTTCGGGGATTGGATGGATGCTTGAATCTTGGTATTGAATTGAGAATCGAGTGTGTGGGTGTTGAACGACCTGCTCCAGGTCGAGAGTTCTACCTCTAATGCCGCCAGCTCCTCCATCTCTGTTTGGCACTCAGGGCAACATGTGGTGTGATGGTAGACTTGCCACCGCTCCTCTTTATTCAAATCGTCATCCAAATGTCTACTGATCAGCTCTGCGATCTGGTTGCATGGTAAATCGGAAATACTCATATCACATTATCCTCTTCTGAATAGTAGAAATTGAAATACTCCTGCAAAGAGTCTTACTGCATGAGTAACATATAGTGTAAAATTGTTCACATTTTTCTTCAAGACAAACTCTGTTTTTTCATTTTTTCTTTTAACATCATTCTGGCCCGAAACAATTTACTTTTAACAGTACCCACCGGAATTTCCAGCATGAGAGCCACCTCTTCGTAGGAAAGTCCTTCCATAGAAACCAGAATGAGCACATCCTTGAGATCTTCATCCAATTGATTGATGGCCTGGTTTAAAGCGGAAAATATCTGTTTTTTTTCGACTTCCTCCAGTGGATTGGTTTCAGTGGAATGATGGCTGTGCAAAATTTTGTCCGAAACCATCTGATGACGTCGTTTTCCTGCACGGTTGATATCATTGAGCACCTTGTTGCGTGCAATTCCCAACAACCATGTAGAAAATTTAGCATTTCCCTGAAAAGTATTCAACTTTTCATAAGCCGCAATAAACGTATCTTGTGCTAAATCTTCTGCACGTACCGGATCTCCCATGTATTTTAAAATAAAACGGTATACCTGATTGCGGTACTGTGTCACCAACTGATCAAAAAGAGCGGCATTGCCTTTTAAAATTTGCTCGATCAGAAGTTGATCCGCTGAAGGTACATAATTCTCGGTGGATTGTGAGGAATCTCTCATACTGGAAAGTCAAAACAGACAATACTTGCTTGGTATTATTTGGAAAAACTCCTGCTAACATAACCTTCCAGCCATGTTTTGTCCATCATTTTCCTCATTGTAGGTAGTGGAAAGAGATCCACTCAAGGCGTAGTTGTCTCCATCTAAACCGCAATGGGTAAGCTCGCATTCTGGAGAACTAATTCACGTATTGTAGTTTTTGAAAGGAATTCTCTGAGCTGCTCTAAATGCTGGTTGATCTCTCCGTGAACGGAACAGGGGATTTGACCATTGCAACCAACAAAACTCAGCAAGCACTCCTGAAATACTTTTTGACCATCAAACACTTCGATAATATCCAGTAAAGTGATGGAATCAGCAGAACGTGCCAATTCGATACCACCTTTGGAGCCTCGATGAGAAATCAAAATCCCATGTTCGCAGAGGGTTTGCAAAATCTTTGTCAGAAAATGAAATGGAATGTTCAGGGTCCTTGAAATTTGAAGCGTCGATACGCATGTTCCTTGTGTGAGAGATGCAATATAAACAATGGCTCGAATTCCATAGTTATATTTTTTTGAAAACATATAAATACCCGTTTTGAGTTTAAAGTTTTTCCACAAATTGCTATGGGCGCATTTAGTGAAGATGGGAAAAATTGCTGGATATTTAAGCAAAGCTAAACTTTTTATCATAACATGAAATGTCTTTCAATTGTTTTTTCATGTTTTTCAAAATTACTATTTTAGTTTGAGTTAATTTATTTATTTTAATTTTTAATTTCAATAATTTAAAAAATAATTTTTGAATTTCAATTAACCATTCAAATACTCAAGATGTCTTTTGATTTTGAATAAAATGTCTTTTTAATTTTACCGAAGAACAATTCTTCTTTCCTAAAAATGCAAAAGCAAATTTTCAAAAGGATGGTGATGTTTCCAGCGATAAGCCTTCTGAATCCATTTGCTCTGCTTTTAACTTGCCATCTGAACCATTTTTTCCTACCCTGACCAAGCCAGAGTCACAAAATATTTGCCACAGAGACACAGAGGAAAAATGTTTTTGTGAGGAATATGGGCAGCAGCCATACCATTTCTTTCATTGAAAAATATTCTCTATGCCAATGAACACATATCCAGACCGCTTGAAGCTCCCCTTATCCTTTGACGTGCCACAGTTGAAACAGGATCTCCAACGCCTGGCAGGTATCGAATGGATTGATCATTTTGTGAAACAGAATTATGAGGGAAATTGGAGTGCGATTGGGCTGCGCATGCAAGCCCAGGCCAAGGACATGCATCCTGTGATGAGCATTGTTTCTGATCCAGCCTGCACAGAATGGGTCAACTCTCCTTACCTGGAGCAATTCCCTTACTTTCAGACCGTATTGGACTCATTTCAATGTCCCCTTGAAGCAGTACGCCTGATGCGTTTGACAGCCGGTTCTGAAATTAAAGAACATTACGATCATACCATGTCATTTGAAGAAGGAAGCGTCCGGCTGCACATTCCCATTCAAACCCATCCGGATGTCGAGTTTTACCTGAATGATCAACGTGTCATCATGCAAGAAGGGGAATGCTGGTATCTTCGCCTGTCCGATCCTCATCGGCTTTTCAATAAAAGCGAGCAAGACCGCATTCATATTGTGATTGATGCCCAGGTCAATTCCTGGTTAGAAGTTTTTTTTCAGTAGGTAACTCTTATTTCATCGTCCGGGGCAGGTCCAGCCCTGTTGTGTCAAACGGATAATAGACCGGAGTTTCAAGGTGTACGGTAGGATTTTGGATTTCACTGGCCGCTTTATAGTGGTCACGTGATTCAGCATAGCGTTCCTGGTCTTGCAGCACTTCTGCCAAGAGACGGTGGGCTTCCACATAATTGGGGTTCCAGTGGATGGTCTGCTTGAGATAGTGTTCCGCTTGCAGTAGATTGCCTGACTTGGCCATGGCCAACCCCACATTGAAGCCAATCACCGCTTCTTTCGGATTGAGTTCCAAAGAACGTTTATAATGCTTGGCGGCATTCTCCCAATCATACTCCGCCTTGTAAACATTGCCCAGATTCGTGTGAGGAGCTGGAAATTCTTCGTTGAGCCGAATGGCTTCTTTCAAGTATTGCTTGGCATGTCGGTAGCGCTGCAATTCATAACAAATTCCTCCGGCATTGTTGTGATAATTGGCCTCGTTCCAATTGCTCTCAATGGCTTTTTTGGCATGATCCAAGGCATCCGATAACTCCCCTTGCTGTTTCAAGATAATGCAAAGCACGTTGTGGGCTTTGGCATGGTCCGGCTTGTAACGCAACACTTGTTTGAAGCACATCTTGGCTTGTGGCAGCAATCCTAACTCATAATTTTCCACTCCCGACTGGAAGGCTTCCTTTATTTTTTCTTGCATGGATTTTATTTCCTTGAATTTTTAAACGCTTTAATAGTATATCTTTTTTTTATTTCACCTCAAACCAATCAAAATTTATGGAACCACATAAAAACCAACTCAATTTTCGCAAACAGCAATTTGTCGAGACCGTTGGTCAGGACTACACCTTTCAGAATCAGGAAGGCAAGACCATCACCTTAAAATTGGCCTCTGTGGAGGATTCTCAATACACTCACCCCAAATACGAACGTTTCACCTTGTTTTTAACTCCTCCTGAAGGAGAACCTGCTGTGGAGGATAACTCCTATGAATTTGAAAATGAAACCTTAGGAAAGTTCCCGTTGTTTATTTCCGGTCTTCCTGCTTTTGATTCCCCGGAAAATTATGAATATGAAGCCGTTTTCAACTGCCGGATTGCTAAATGAGCTAGCCTACTTGGCCAAGCCAGAACCAAAAAATGCCGCAGATACGGAAGGCCCACTGCAGTGTACCGACCCCACACCGAGGCACAGAGAAAAAATGTTTTAAATTTGCTCTGAGAAAGGCGAACTACGGTCTGTTTATTGGTACCTTTCCTGTAGGGGCAGACCTGTGTGTCTGCCCTTTCACATGAGGAATGCTATTTTTCACGGAAAAACCACCCGTGAAGCACACAAGAAGAGACAGATCTCCTAATTCCTGGCAGGAAAAATGCCATTCTGCGCTATAATGAACGCCACGCCCAGCGAAGGTTGCATGAGACTGAAATTGTTCTCGCCTCCTGTTTGACTAACGAATACGTTACCGCCCGTGATACCACCACCACCACCAGAGACCGCAACTTTGACAGCACCAGTGGCCATAGTTGTATCAGGATTATTGTCGGTGTATCCATTTATGGTAGTTACTCCCGCCTTTGTATTTCCTGCCCAATACCTGTCAGTGGGATCATTGCTATTACCTTGACCTGAATAGGCATTAACCACCACTGTGGCATCAATAGGCTTTCCTGATGACCCTCCAGTTCCCTGGAAAGTTGCATCATGGCTATGAAGCGGCATTTGGGGAATGCTCAAAGTCATGTTCTCAGTTCCCATCTGCGCTCCTTCAAACACTTGTGACAGGCCACGGCCTTGCCCCATCCCAACTGGCACACGGCTTCTCAAGTCAGGCAATTCAAAGTTGGTGCGTCCATCTCCACCCCACGTGGTACCCAGGATGGCGTATAAGGCTTGATTCTGAGAAATCGGGATCAGCTGACCATTGCAGAACGCCCAATCCTTGGGGGCAAAGTTCCCCCCAAAAATAATAACTCCTCCCATAATAAATTCCATAAATTCCTCCTTTTTAAAGGTTTATCATTGATGCCATTAGTTTTGAACTTCTTGTCAAAACAACAAAAAAACTTAACCATTGAAGCGCAAAGGTTCAGAATCTTTTGTTTTTAACAATATTTTTTCTCTGTGCCCCCGTGTCTCTGTGGCAAATCTTTTTTGATTTCGGCTATACCAGATTAAGCAGAATCCTCCTTCTCCCCCTGAAGCGATCACTTCGAACAAGGAATCATTTTTGAACTTGCATGAAAGTTCATTCCATTCCTAACAAATAAAAAATCAGGAATCAACTTGAAAATAAAAAATTATTCTCTGTTTTGCTTGACGAATACATCGGCTATATTGGGGCGGAGTTGGCGTTCCAGTCGAGCCGACATGT
>JANQHV010000023.1 GCA_028282505.1 SAR324 cluster bacterium
AAAGGGGGACGGATTTATTTTTTTCTGAATTCAGAAAAAAATAAATCCTTCCCCTTTTTTTATAGTTGACAACGTCACTTTTTATCGATAATTATATTATAACTTATCGATAACTTATCGATAAAAATATTTTTTACATTCTTTACCATTTTTATTTTCTTGGAATCAACGAGGAAAAAGCTTTTAGAATCTGTTTGGATAAAGATAGCTCGTAGCGAAAATCGATCTCGTTAAGCGGATTTTTGAGAAAGTTTAAGGTGAATAGCCAGCCTATTTAACGAAAATTTTCTCAAAACAGACATCAATGAGATGGTTTTGCAGCAGAATCAGGTTTTTCAAACAAATTCTTAACACGGTGATTCTAAATTTTAGACAGGGGACTTTATGGAAACAGTAACAATTTGGTGGGTCATGCTTTGTGTACTTGCCTGTTTAAATATGGGAGCATGGTTGGTTTCGGCAATGGTGTTTCAACGTCAAAAGTCATCGATCCCACCAGCGGTATATAAGATTCGTCGGTGGCTACTATGGTTGTCTTTTATATATGTGGCAGGTTGCGGATTTCGATCAATTTTTCCAATGTCAGATGTACCACGTATTGGAGTGGTGGATTCATGGTTAACCCGCATCATAGTGGGACGCTCAGTGGCGACAATCGCAGAACTTTGCTTTATTGCTCAATGTGCCTTGATTTTAAATGCTGTGGGCAAGTCGATGAAAGTCAATTTTGTCATTCTTGTTTCTCAGTTGCTGGTTCCTATTATTTTTGTAGCAGAATTGTGTTCCTGGTATGCCACATTAACCACCAATTATGCAGGAGCTGTGATTGAAGAGTCCCTTTGGGCATTTTCAGGAGTGTTGTTGGTTGCCAGTGCGGCTGTTTTATGGCCACAGGTGAGTGACAAACTACGTAAAATTTTAACAACTGGAATCTTCTTGGGCATTTGTTATGTGGCCTTCATGGTTTTTGTTGATGTCCCCATGTATTATGCAAGAATGCAAATGGATTTAGCTTTGGGTCGAGAGTACTTGTCTTTAAGCCAGGGGGTGTTCGATGTCATGCACCAGATGACCATTACCACCGATTGGGGATTGTGGCGTGAGGAGATTCCCTGGATGACGTTGTACTTTAGTGTCGCAGTGTGGGGTAGTATCGCATTATCCCACATTCCTCTCACACTCCACCAGCCAATCGAACGCAAGTATGGAAGAATGCAGGGGGTCTTTGCGCGAAATATATATTAAGAATAAACCTTTAAACCATTATGCCTCAAGATTCGATGAATAAAAAATTCCGGCAAGTCATGCTTAAAGAAAAAGATCTCCTTTTGATTGAAGAAATTGCAGATTACCTTGAAAAAGAAGAAGGAGATCGTCCTAAAAATGCTGTAGTGATCCGAAAAGCATTAACAGCTTATAAGAAAAGGTTGAAAAAATAACTCTTATTGGCAAACCATTTTGTTTTGTTGAAGCAGCAAAATGGCTTGCCTTGCTTTTTTTTAAATCCGTTCTGTCATGGGATCATACAGATCTCCCTTCAAAATATACAATGGGGACTTATGGTAGATTTTAATATCGTGGAAAGGATCGGTTAAAATCTTGGTAAACCATACCACACCTGTCATGATATCCTGGATAATAAACAACTGCACGGTTCGAAAGACCACTGCTCCTGCTCCAATCACAATCCATAAAATGCTGAGATTGTGAAGATAGCCTGCCAGGTCCATGTGAGGCTCCAGAATACCAAATATAGTGGGATTTAGGTACAAAACAATGGGAGACAACCCCCAAATGGTAAGTAGAATTATTTTTCGCTTGAGGTTATAACCCACCTTGATGTCTTCCTTGTATTGATGTTCGACTTTGTTGTCCTCGTCATACCCTTTGGGCTCAAAAAAGAAATGACCAATCTGCCGAGATACCATTGCTAACAGCCATCCTAAAAATACAGCAATCGTTGGATTAATAAAAATCAAAACGTAGGAACTTACGAAACACATCGCACTAATAAAATGTAACGATTGATTGATTCGGCTGCGATGATAAAAACGGTGATCATCCCATCGTTGTTCATTCAGTTCTTTCAAAAACGTTTTCATGGTTCCTCCCATCATTGGATTGTTGGTTTCACATTGTTCTTTCATACTTTTTTAAATAAAGGATGCCCGACTCGAATGGTCGAACCTTCCTGCACATTTTCACAAAATTCGAATCCTTTGCTTGCAAAGACAACGAATGTTGAGCCTTGATGAAAATATCCCATTTCTTCACCCTTTTTAAAGGATGCATCACATGCAATGCGATTGGGCCCTTTGTATTCTAAATTCAAAACTTCATTCAAAAAATGAAGTCGAATGCTGGCCACCAGTATCGCTGCTACTGGAACCAAGGCAATCTTGCGTTCTGCATCATTCAATTGCAAATTAATGACTGCTCTCTCATTTTTACAAAAGAGTCGCTCTACCCGCTTCAACGCAATGGGATTCACGTTCCATGTATCCCCCGAAATGTAAATCACTTCGGATACATCACATTGACAAGGAGCATGGAATCGATGATACATGGTCGACTTCAGCCTTAACGTGACAAACGTCCCATTTTGATATTGTTCCACTAAACTGGAATCTCCCAACAACTCCATCAATGTATAAGGAAATCCTTTTGCCTGAAATACGGTTGTTCCTTCAATTGAACCTGAAGCTCCAACAATCGCGTCACATGGACTTGTCACAATATTGGGATCTTGATTAATGGGACGGGCTCCTTCTTTCAGTTCCCGAATGAAGCAATCATGCAAGCTCTTAAATTGTGCTTTTTTGGATTCCTGAAGGTTGATTTCTTCTGAAAATAACCGCCATGTGGCCAGAGTGAGATCACGGACGAGGGGTATTTCGATTTGACTGAACCAGCCCATAAAAAGTGTGGCCCATCGTCGTGGAATACGATTGGTTAATAGAAAATTGATTTGTTCGATTTGAGTAACATCTCTGATTACTTTCAATAGTACAGCCATCATCACACCATCAAAAAACATTAATTCAGCAGATCATGACTGAACTCAGAGGCTTCTTGTTCAATGATTGGAACAAACTTGGAATCCATGATGAGGTGGTGTAAATTTGTTTTTCCTTTTTTGAGTTTTTTCAGTTGCTTGAGCTGCTTGCGGTAAGCTTCAGAATCTAAAATAGCACTGAATGGCTGAGTGACATCATTATCCAAAATATACTGTCGTGCATTTTTTGCCATAGTTTGTCTCAACTCATCATCCATCAATTGTTCCATCACATCAGCAAGATTATCGATGTCCTTTGCCTTGAATTTCAATCCAGTTTGCTTCACTTCCATTAACTCTTGTGGCCCTCCCTTACTGGAAACGATGACTGGCAAACCAGATGCCTGGGCTTCCAACACCGCATTTCCCCAAGTATCGGTGGTACTTGGAAACACTTTCACATCTGCAGAAGCACAGCATTTGGCCAATAAATTGCCTGATAAGAACCCAGTGAATGTGACAGGAACTTCATTCAGCAAAGCTTTCAACTTATTCAAATAAGGCCCATCCCCCACAATGATCAAATGAGCTGCGGGCTGTCTTTCCAACAGTTTTTTGTAAGCATGTGCCAGGGTATACAGGTCTTTTTCAACAGCCACTCTTCCAATATAAATGAATTTGACTTTGTTGGTTTCATCTTCCAAACCAAATTCTCTCCAAAAGCCTTCCATCCGGTTTTGAGGATGAAAGTGATCGTGATCGACCCAGCGATCCAGAATCAGGAGTTTTCGATTGAGCAGCCCTCGTGCATGGAGTAGACCTGCTACAAATTTTGAGGGAACCACAACCTCATCTACAGAATGATAAAACAAAATCATATATTTCCAGGCAATAGCTTCCAAAGCAACATCATTCGTGTACGATTCGACATATTCAGGAAAACAGGTGTGGTAAGTTGCTGAGGTGGGAATTTGAATCATCTTCGCCGTCATCAATCCGGCAATTCCAATGGTACCAGGAGTGCTGATCTGCATCATGGTGAATCGTTCCTCCTGGACAAACTTCATAAATTCCAGCAATGGTAAAAATCGAATTTGCAAATCGTCATATTCAGGAAAAGCCATGTTGGTGACAGATTTAAAAATCTTCAATCGTTTCTCTTTCACCCAATCCTGAATTTCAGGGTCCTTCATGTAGATGGAACATTCCTCTTCTCCCAAACATGTCACCACTGTAAAGTCAATGTGACGCCGAATGGATTCACGAATCATTTTGCGAATGGTTCTGGAAACACCATTGATTTCAAAAAAAGTGTCCGTTACCAAAACAACTTTGTGTTTCTGTTTCAGACGGTACGCTTTACGCACATCTCGCAGGATTGGTTGATCCGCACTTTGATTGGAGTATGCAATGAAGTACGGCATCGATACAAAGATATTGGAAAATACCAGGGCGATGACATCCTTGATCGTTGCCATCAAATTAAAAGAAGATAGGTCTGTGACCTTGGCTACGTAGTGCTGGAAAATACGATTGAGCAAATGACTGACCACGGCAAATATTTTTTCATCTGTTGTGGATAAGGCTTTGACTCTTTCCTGAAATTCTGGAGAAAGGATCAGTTCTAATGCCAAATTACTCAAAACTTTTTCAAAATGCTCCTGTCGTTGCAAAGTCTTTAAAGGCGAATTAGAGAACCATTGATGAAACGCAGCTCTCACTTTGAGTTCAATTTTTTCAGGCAAAGAAATACTATCCTGGTCAAAGGCAAATCGAAGTAACAAGTATAAGGAATCGTCCAGGCTTTTCGATTTTTTTGCAGAAACAGGGGACTTGGTCTGGTGATGATACATGATCTTCACCATCGCATGTGCAATATTGACAGGACCTCCATGAGCGCCACAGGGGGTGGTTTCTCGATTTCGAATGGCCTGAATCAATTCATGCACCTGCGGGCCTTTTTCTGGATTTTCAATAGGGAAAGTGGTGAACGTTTCTCCTGGATTGATTCCTGAATGGTCGTCTGACCCTCCCACAATTGCTTTCAGCCAGGGTGTGTTGCCAATAGGCTCAATGTTGTAACGGTTGGCTAATTTTTCAATCGTTTTCCGGTTGAGTGATTGAACGAGCTGTAACGTTGTATCATTGAGATCCTTGCATCTGGTTCCATTTTGAACTTCCAGACAGTTACACAACAAAAGCAGCTTTTCTATATGTTTTAAAGACAGGGCTCCCATCCGACCATAAGGACGATTTTGAGTACTCATCAATGGGTGAGTGACAAAATATGCAATTTTGTTTTTGGTGGGATCCAGCGCTTCTGCCCGAATCTCGGCGTTGACATAACTCAGCATTTCATAAACATTCCTTCTCAGGCGTTCAATTTCATGAAACTGGGTTTCTGTCATGTTCAGCACCGTGATATGGACATTGCATCCATCTTCTGGAAATGTTGCTGTGAATTCACAACTGATAAACGCATCAGGCAGTCCCTTGTTTAAAATCTCTAAAATGCCATCAATGCTGTTATGATCCGTCAACGTCACCAGCCCCATCCCTTTGCTTTTCAGAATCCAGTACGTTTCCACCGGGTCTGAATAAGATTCAGGAATACTGAGGAGATTGGTCGTGTAGTAGTCAGTGACATTGGATGCATACGAATGCAAATGCAAATCTATTTTGGAAACATTAGTGTTGTTCACGGGTACCATGTGTCTCATATCAGTTCCTTTGCAAGAGTGGTAGATAGCTAATCGGCATACAAAACAAACTCCTTGCTTGTTGTAGCGATTATGAACGTGAGGGCTTTATGTGGGCTTTGATCGCTAATGCGTTTTACTGGGGCTATGGCATCGGAGGATCGATGCATCAACAAAAACTAATTCCCTTTATTTGACAGATGCGCCCATAATATAACATTATGGTCTTTTTGCCTGCTGAGAAAAAATGCGGTTAAATTTTTAATATTTTCGGGAACTATAAGTCTTTGAAATTATAAAATTTATAATGGATTATGTTGCAAGATGAGGTAGACACTATCAGCGTTTGGGGTAGACTTTGCGACTATGTGGAGTAGATAAACAGGAACAGAAATAATTAATGCACATTTCAATATTTCAGGGGGCTATCAATTCTCTTCATGGATTTACTAATAAGATCTCAGCTCGCTCTTTCCCTTTGCCTATATTTTTTCGTTTCAATTGAATTTGCCCTACTTCGCCCGTCTGTTTCAAATGTGTACCTCCACAAGGAACTTGAGCAAACCCTTCCACTTTCCAGTACCGTTTCTCATTGGGTTCATCGCTGAATTCACTGATGATGTTGACATTGGCATCAAAAACGCCTTGGGCTTGTTCTTGAATATTTGGCAATCGTCCAGCAATACTTTCAGGCCATTCAAAGTCAATGCGAGCTTTTTCTGCAGAAATATGAGCCCCAATCTTGGTCGATCCCATCAATTGCTGGGTCATCAATTCCAGGACCACCTCTGCTGCAAAATGGAGACGCATGAGTCGGTAGCGGCGATTCCAATCGATTTCAACAGCAACGGAGTCTCCCACCTTCAGATCATGATGTTCGGGCAGCGAATAAAAAATTTCTTTGTCACTTTTGCGGGCTTCCATGACAGGAAATCCTCCTATCGAGCCTTTATCACTTTCCTGACCTCCTGAAAACGCATAGAAAATGGTTTCTTTGAGGGTGGTGACATTATTCAGCACCGAAGTGACTTCGGTTTCCAAGTGTGTTTGGTATGGGTTTTTCCAGAATACTTTTTCGGTCATGGTATTTTCTTTCATTGTCTAACAAGCATCTCTATCAAATGAGATAGCGAAACCTTTGATTTTTTGTTCGATTTGAAACAAGATGGTGTGTAGTATAGAAACTGGTAATAAAACTACTATTTTTTAATAGAACAGTGAAATAATTATTGAATGAGGACTATTTATGCTCGATCCTGATAAAGCCAAAGAAATCATTTTGGAACACACACCTGTACAGGCACCACAAGACGTTGCTTTGGAAACAAGCTTGGGTTTAGTAGTGCATGAAGACATTAAAGCCACTTGTGCTGTACCAGCTTTTGATAATTCTGCCATGGACGGATATGCAGTCAAACTGGAAGACCTGGAAAATGCCAGTCAAGATTCTCCAATTGCTTTGCATAAACTGGACTATATTCCAGCCGGTAGTCGGCAAGAACAAAAACTACAAAGTGGACAATGTTTTCAGATTGCTACAGGTGCGGAAATTCCTCCTGGCGCCAATGCCGTGGTGATGAAAGAAAATGTGACCGTGGAAGAATCCAAAGTCTGGTTCACCAAACCACCCAAGCCACAGGAACATATTCGCTTTCAAGGAGAAGATATTGAAGAAGGAGAGATTATTATTTCCAGCGGCGAAGTGATTGGCCCAGGACAAATTTCTCTGTTGGCCGCATTTGGGTATGCTAATGTGCTGGTGAAGTCTCCTCCTCGAATCACGATTATCACAACGGGAAGCGAACTTGTGGATGTGGGAGAAGCACTGGAACCTGGCAAAATTCGTGATTCCAATAGTTATACACTGGCAGCTCTGCTGCGTGAAGAAAATTGTTTTTGTGATCGGGTTGGAATTGTCAAGGATGATCCTGATTTATTACTGGAAACCCTCAAGGCACGTATCGATACCGATTTTCTGCTCATTTCTGGAGGCGTTTCTGTCGGTGAGCATGATTTTGTGAAAGGCACCTTGAAGGAACTGGGAGTGGAAGAGATTTTCTGGAAAGTGAACATCAAACCAGGAAAACCTCTTTTCTTTGGAAAAAATGAAACTACTTTGGTTTTCGGAATGCCTGGTAATCCTGCTTCCAGTTATGTTGTTTTTGAAGAATTTGTGCGCCCTTCCATCCGTAAAGCAATGGGCCATTCGAATGTGGAAAAAAATCTGATCAATGCCACCCTGGAAGAGCCCGTTAAACAACGAGCCAACAGACGCCAATACTTAAGAGCTCAACTGCGGAAAGAGGACAATCAATATCTGGTCAAACCCATGCCGTTCCAAGGCTCTCATAGCTTGCGTTCATTGGCCGGTGCCAACGCATTGATTATTGTTCCCGCAAATTCAGAAGCCTTACCAACAGGCTCTTCGGTGTCTGTACGCTCTTTGACCACAATATAAAATAAAAATCATGACTGAATTTACCCATCTCTCCGATAGTGATCTGCCCAAGATGGTAGATGTTTCTCATAAAGTGCCAACTGAACGGACAGCTGTGGCCATATCTCGTGTTCAATTGGGACCAGAACTGGCAAGACTGTTGAAGGAAACCGGCAGTACCAAGAAAGGGCCGGTTTTTCAAACAGCTGTGATTGCCGGGATTCAAGGAGCTAAACGCACCTCTGAGTTGATTCCCATGTGCCATCCTTTGCCTTTATCCAGTATTACCATTGATATTTCTCTTCAACAAGAAGTTGCCATCATCGAAGCAACTGCCAAAACAACCGCATCTACTGGTGTTGAAATGGAAGCATTGACAGCGGCTTCTGTAGCCGCGCTCACCCTCTATGACATGTGTAAATCGGTGTCCAAGTCGATGGTGATTGAATCCACATTTTTACTGGAAAAGCAAGGAGGAAAATCAGGGGATTTTCAGCACCCTTCCCAAAAACATCCGAAAGTCTGAAAACAGAGCGTATGGATATCCGTCGACTTGGAATAAGTCTTGCCATATTTGTAAGTATTTTGGTTTCTGTGGGAGGTGTCAGTATTCATTTGGAAAACCACAATGCGTTTTGTGCTTCCTGCCATACAGAACCAGAAACGACTTATTACCAAAGGACTCTTTCTCCAAAATCAGTAGATCTGGCAACACAACATGGTGAAAACGCACGCTGTATTGATTGTCACTCTGGAGAGGGTATTTTGGGGAGAATGTCATCTTTGGCACTTGGAGCAAAGGATCTGGCTAAATTCATCAGTCGGACCCACATCCAGCCAGCCCAATTGTCCTCTGCTCTGGGAAGAGGACATTGCCTGAAATGCCATGAAGCCATTGCCAGTAAGGTTGGCTTTGAAGATCATTTTCATAGCCTATCGGCTCTTCAGGAAAACGATGATAGCCAGACCACCTGTGTGGCCTGCCATAAAAGTCATAGCACACAAGGCAATGAGGAGGTTGGTTTTTTGGAGACGGGAGCAGTTAAACAAACTTGTGAAGTATGCCATTATGACATACCAGCGATTCGTATTAAGCTGGAATTGGAGTCTTGGGGATTGTAAAAATGTTATGAAACAATGAACGCTGGTTCCTTTGTTGTTGTTTGGAGATCAGAAGAAAAGTATGCCAATGCATCTTTCTCAGTATCAACCATTTCTAGGTCATTTTCCTCAAACAGCCACTGAATATCTTCGCTTACCTCACAGAGAACCAGTGGGATTTGCCGTTTGCCCAGTTTATGCAACAGGGCTGTGATCAATGCAATTCCCATCGAATCTATTTGGTTGACTTCTTTTAAATTGATCACAAAACCTTTGAGGTTTCTATTGGTTAATGTCGCTAAAGGAAACTGGACCTCGAAAATTTCACCATACGTCATGTCTCCATGAAACGATACGATGCAAAGCTTATTGATAATATAGTGTGATAAACGCAGCTCTTCCATCTCTTTCCTCATCATTTGTTAATACGTGCTAATTTTTAGAGCATCTTTTCACAGTAAAAATTATTTGTATATGGGGAAGGACTACTCATTTTTTCAGGAAGGAAAAAATTCATATATGGGGGAAGAACTACCTATTTTTCCGGGGAAGCCTGATTTATCAAGGGGCACCCAGCCCTAAAGTTGTCAACTTAAAAAAGCATTCGCTAAAGCAATCTCATGCAGCCAATTATGAACACGCTCTCTTGCTTCATGTGTCAAATTATTTTGGGTTCTCCTAATGATCATCTGTCTTGATCGCTCAATGTAGGAACGGGCTAGATAACTCACAGATTCTCCGTACATGTCAATCACAAAGGCTTTCTGTTGATTGGCTAGAGCTTTTTGATTCCCCAACGCAAACGGTTGATAGGTCATAACCATTTCTTTCAATATGAGCTGTGCAAATGGTGTGGAGTCTGGAAATTCTGCCAAATCACCACGACCATCCCATTGATCAGCCAGGGTTTCACACCATTCAATGGTTTTGGGATAGGCATGGTGAATCACTTTTCTCGGAGCGGGATCATAGTTAAAGTGTGCCCGAAGCCCGCCTAAAAAAATACAATCTACTGCAGTTGGACGATCACCAAGCAAATATGCTGTTTTATTTAATTGGGCTTCGGCTGCATCCAAAACTCGTTTATATTCATTTTCAACTTCTTTTTTTTGTATTTCTGAAGAAACTCCAGTCGCTCTACATACTCGTAATCCCCAGGAAGCAATCTGTTTAGCTTCTTCCTCATCTCCACTGGCCGCATCCAGAGACAACAACTCATGATTTTCTTTATAATTCCAACGCCAATGGACACTAGTTCTCGCAATCCATTCATCAAAGTATTCCTCTAATATGTGCACAAGAACCCCCAATTCTCCCTCAGGAAACATGTATCTTCCAGGAAATCTTCTATCTAACATCATCATAATAGGAGTGGTGTCTGCAATCATCCAATTTTCTGGTGTATGCAGAACTGGAATTTGATGGGTGTCTGCCCTTTGTTGTATTTCATGCCCATTTTCTTTTGATTTTCTCAGGAACTCATAAGCGGCTCCATAAAATTTCAAGGCAGCCTCCAACTTGCGGGTAAAATAACTCCTTTCCCAACCATACAAATTGTATTTTTCTCCCTCTGGTTGCTTTAACTTATTCTGTTCATCATTTTTTTTAGGAATAAACATCTCATTCTCCTGTTTCTAAGAACCTGTTTAGAAAAGATGGTTCGTTGCGAAAAGCAGAACCAGGTTTTTCGAACAGGTTCTAAATTCAAAAAGGGGCTTGAAGTTCTTTCAAACCATTTTCCCACAATACAATATTATTACTATACAAATTATTTGCATACGAATTATATATTCAAAAAAATTAGATTTTACTCAATAAACTTTTGAGTATTAAAGTTTCCTCTTTGGATAAATTTTTTAAATAAGATTGGTTTGCCGTTTCAATCATATTCCAGGTGGATTCCGCGATTTCCCTGCCTCTTTCAGTAAGACAAACAGATATTGCTCGTCGATCTCCTGCATAGGCCTGTCTGGAAATTAGCTTTATGGACTCTAATCTATCTAAAATTCCTGTTAAAGTAGCACTATCCAGGGATGTACGTTTACTGAGTTTTATACTGGAAATTTGGTCTTCTTCCAGCAAAAAATTCAATACCATAGCTTGAACACCGGTCACCCCAAATGGAGCAACCTGATCCTTCCAATAACGCCCTGCTTTTTTACTGGCTGTCGTCAAATGAAAAAAAATGCAATCTTGAGGATTCATTATGTCTATACCTGAGAACATAAAATGTATTTGTTATTAATAATAGTTAGCATGCATTTTATTTGTATACAAGTTATTTAAAACGCTAAATTGATCTGTCTGTCTTGGTATTATCTCTTTAGTGCAGAGGTTAACTGTAATGACATCCTAGATTGTAATATAGTGGTTCAGAAAAGTTTTGTCCTATAGCACGTTTTTTGTGGATTATAAACAGATTAATGATTGACCACTAAACCGAAAGGTCGGCCCCCCACTAAAACCCACTAAAAAGATCTTTATTTAGTGTTTTTCGTTGATTTTGTGGCCATCAGCAATAACAATGCCTTTAGACAAAATCTATCTGGAGATCTATAGAAGTTAAGAGCCTGTTTAAAAATTAAGCTCTCTTTTTTAGGCCACCACTGCACAATTGGCAATGGAAAATTGCTGTGTCGATCCTGTGTTAATCCAAGTGCCAGGATTTTCCAGTACGCCAAGGGTACAGTATGCCAATAATCATGATTCCTTCAATGAAGAGGACTAGCCAAAACAAGTACAGGACTTTATAGACATAGTAGAGCCAGGTGCTCAATCCTGTTGGATTTAAGGAACGAAAGCGGAAACTAATTCGGGCCACATCCCTGATGGTAAGCTCTGGGGATATGATGGTCGCACCTTCTGAAAGAATCTGGTAATGAGGTTGTTGAGTGTATTTTCGAATGATTCCTCTTTCTTGCCAGTCAGGTCGATCAGGAAGGTTTTTAAGAGCAGTATGGAATTCTTCTTTCGAAGAGAAGAATTGATCCTTCAGCAAAACAAGACTTTTTATCAAATCTGAATTCAACCCGGCTACAGCCATTTTTTGTAGACTGGACTGGGAAATTTGATAGTGTTCTTGGTGCTCTGTACTCCATGAGGTCCATTGTGTTCCTTGCCCCTGTGTGAAGTCAATTTTTTCTAAAAGGTTGCTTTGATCATCCAGAAATTGAATCATTTCAAATTCAAAAAAGAATAACCAATCTGAAGAAAATGATACTTTGATCTGAGTAATATTACTGTTTTGTTTAAGGGGTAAATCAATGGTTTGTTTTGCTTCGTTGATGGGATATTGAAAAGGGAGCTGGTGTCTAATTTTCCCACGGTTTTCTGTCGACTCAAAATAGATCAATTGCCCCTGCCCTTGATATTGCGAGAGGAGTGACCAGATCAATAATCCGAAAAATGTGAAGACGCAGAGCAAACCTCCAATGGCGAAATCTTTCCATATTTGTTGTTGCAATACGCTGATTCGGATTCCTTTCATGGCTTATAAGCTGTATCCCGCAGCAGTCGCATCATTGTAAAACATTTGAACCGTCTCCAGGGAAAATTCTGCTAAATCTTTTCCTGCTAATTCCAGTTTGGCCAGGATCGAATCAGTTGCTGTAATGATATGGCATCCAATGGCATCAGCTTGATAGACATTGAGGACTTCACGAGGACTGGCCCAAAGGAGTTCTGTATTGGGTGCAAGCTTTATCAACTCCAGGGCTGCTTGCATCACCGGAACTGGATCTAAGCCAGTATCTGCAACTCTTCCAGCGAATATGGAAATGATACTTGATGGGGTATTTTTCAAAGCAAGTACCACTTCGCGCACTTGCTCTAACGTTAAGATGGCTGTTATATTCAGTTGAACATTCTGTTCGGCTAATTGGTGAATCAACTCATAAGCCGTTGCTCCTTTCGTATTGGTAACCGGTATTTTCACATAAACATTTTTTCCCCAAGAAGCAATTTCCAAAGCTTGGCGTTTCATTTCTTCAAACTCATCCGCAAACACTTCAAAAGAAATAGGTTTATCTGAAATTTCTTTCAAAACATCTTGAGCAAACGATTTGTAATCATTCACACCCGCTTTTCTCATAAGAGTTGGATTTGTAGTAAATCCACTAATATACGGTTTTTGGTACATTTTCAACATGCTAGTGATGTCAGCACCATCTGCAAAAATTTTTGTGTTCAAATCTTCTATTTTTTTCATGCTTGCTCTCTTTTCAAATTCTTTAAATGATGTCCGAAAAATTGATGATAGATTGGGTAGGGTGATGATTAGAAAGTAATGCAGAAACTATGCTTTCTTCAGTTTTTTGAAACGAAACTTGAGGAGTGCCATCATCCACAAGATGGGATCATGAAATAGACGTACCTTCTTTCCTTCACTAAATGAACGAGAAGAATAGTTAACTGGAATTTCTAATGGGAAATATTTTTTTCTTAGGAATTTGATCACTATTTCCCAGTCAAAATCAAAACGATTTGCTTCGAATTCGAGACCATAAAGACATTCTTTCCGAAAAACTTTATACATAGTGAAGGGATCTTTCAACTTTGCACCACAAGCAACATTGATCATCCAGGTAAATAAAATATGAGCAGAATTCAGCAAAAATCCCATGAGTTGGTTATCTTCAAAGCTCCTCATTTTCCAATCTCCCGTATGCCTTGAGCCGAGGACAAACATTTTCTGGTACTGTAGGATCGGAACTAAAAGTGCGTCATAATCATTGACATCATACTCGAGGTCGGCATCCTGTATTAAAATAATGTCTCCTGTGGCATGTTTCAGTCCGTTTCTGACGGCATGTCCTTTTCCCTGGGGCTGATCTTCGTAAATGACAGTCACTCCCGGGTATTTTTCATATTTAGATACTTCTTCTTTAGTTCCATCCGTAGAATTGCTTTCCACAATAATGAGTTCTCTTTCTACATTTTCCAAGTGTTTATTAAGAACTTGCTCCACTGTTTCCACAAAGGACTGTTTCTCGTTATAAACAGGCATGATAATGGAAAGTTTGGGAATTGTTGTAGGAATGTCCGTTTTTTTACAAAAGGTGTGGATGCCAGATGCCACAAACTTGAAATGCTTTTGTTTTAACGAGGATGGGAATATCCAGCCAAGTACCTGATTCAACATAGACAGAATTGGAACAGAATACTGTTGGAGGTATTGGTGTGCATATTGAAAATTCACTACTTTGAAACTAGGAGAGGTCTCGATATCTGTAAAACCGGATTTGACTAAAAAGGCCTCCAGGTTTTGAGTGTTAAAATAAAAAAGATGTTCTGTTTTAAATTCCATCCACCGGCTTTTGAACAATTTGGCACTCCAACTATCCAGGGATGGAACAGCAACACACAAAACACCATTGTCTTTGAGCAGTTTGCGGATTTGTCTGATGAACCCATTGGGATCTTGTACATGGTCAATGACATTCAGCAAAACACAAACATCAAACTGCTGCAACTTTTCAAAATCGATGGTCTCCAATGTACCTTCGATGACATAGTCTCCCCCCAATTTTTTATTGACAGAATTCGCAATCACCGGATCTGCTTCAAGTCCATTGACCTGAAATCCCATGCTTTGGGCTGCTAGCAAAAATTCACCTTCCTCCACTCCAATTTCAAGCAAACGCAAATCGGACTGGTTGGTGTAAGTGACCAGCTCCTGCAAATACAACTGGATCGTTTCTGATTTCACCTCCTGTTGGTGAAGCCCTTTAGTTTCAGGTAAATTTTTCTGGTTATGATGATCGTTCGGTATATTGGAAAATTTTTCCTCTACAAGTTGAGGAAACAAAAAGGTCAGCTCACAATCCAGGCACTGGTAAATTGATGATGTGTGGATTTGGAACTTATACTCTATATTTTTACTACTGCAATGATAACAATCCATCTTTCTTCAATTCGTTGCTTCGATATTATAATTAATGATTAACTGATGTTACAAAATAGTTGTTGCAAGAAAGTTTACTTCATGCCTTGCGTGCAGTTGAGAAATTTCCTTATGAAGGTTGCTACCTCTCGCAAAACTCGTACACATACACATAATATGAGTGATTAAAACAAATATCAGTCCATATGCCAGGGATTTCCTGTATATAGGGAGTACAGAGTTCCCGTAGCAAAGACCCCTCCAAAAAAGAAAAATAACCAAAAGGGCACCAGACATTTATGATAGAACAATATGATCAGATTTGCTGGAACAACAGGTCGAAAATGAAAACCTATCTGGGACACAGTCATAGGAGAAAAATGAGGGGATGCTACCATCACGTTTTTGTAATGAACTACCTGATAATGTGGTTTTTGAGAATATTTGCGAATAATTTCCCGTTCTTTCCAGTTGGTATCATATGAAAATTGTTTCAATTCTGCATACAATTGTTGTTTTTTAAGAAAAAGAAGCCCCTTTAGTGTGGAAAGTTCCTCCAACAGCTGTGGAGCTATTCCCACTTTTGCCATTTTTTTCAGACTACTTTCTGAAATCCAGTAGTGCTCCAATTGCTTGACACCAGAAAGTTGCCATGAATGCCCTTTTGTATTGGCAAAATGGATTTCATTCATGATATTTCCATAATGATCCAAAAAACGCACCATCTCGAGTTCAAGAAAAAGCAACCAATATGAGGAAAATAAGAAAGTGATCTGTTCAATTTTTTTGTGGTTTTTGATTGAGAAGACCAACTGTTGAGTTTTATTGTTCAATGGAAATTGAAAAGAAATCTTGCGCTCAGTCCATGTGTCTGTTTCTGTTTCACCAGAATAAATCAGTTGCCCGTTTCCTTGTAAATTAAAGGGTATGGGTATGATAAATACTCCAAGGAGCAGTAAAACACAAAATAAGCCTCCATAAGTATAAATTCGATAATTTTTCAATTTCAAATATTTTATTTTTTCTTTTCCAGGCCTTTTGCTTAGCACTTTTAACTCGTAAATTCTATTCTTTTCCTTGATTATTCCTTTTAAAATTATACATATTCGATTGATAGCAACATAATTAACAGAATGTTGCTTTATTAGAAAATGAATGTACGTATTTTTTTGTAGACGACAAGACAAGAATGATGTCAAGACAAAGAAAGGATGGTCACGAAATTGCCCTGGAATATTATATAGGCAAGGATATTGATCGATTGAGTATTCGTACAGGTTTTCGAGACGCTGCTGTTCGAATAGATAAAGCTTCCTGCATTCCTTTTTTACATGGACATTGGGAAGCTGAGTTGAATGGTATGAAGCGTGATATTAATCATGCCACTTCTTCCTGGCTCACTAAGTTTATCAAAAAGAAAGCACTCCAGTTTTTTCCAAATGTCAATGTTGCGGATTGTTCAGATTTATTTGGTTATATAGGCTGGAGCAACACGGCAGCCCTTCAAAAAGCTGCCAAGAACGGATCTGAAAAAATTAAAAAACAAGCGGCAAAAGCACTCAATTTACAGACTCGTCTCGCTAAAAGGCCTTATAATGGACTGCTTCGTCGAGAAGTAATCAGGTATATTCTGACTCACCGGAAAAGTGAAGAGTTTACATTGAAGCAGTATCGCCGGCTAGTGATCCATGCGATTAATGCAGTGACAGAAGCCCCATGTGAGTCGACAGTCGAAACATATGCGCAAGTGATGTTTGCTTATTTGAGTACATTACACCAGGAAGGGAAATCCCTGATGGAGCATTACCAGGATGAAGAAAAGCAAAAGCTGTTTGAGGATTTAAAAAACCAGCAATCTGCCGGCAAAACGGAACTGGAAGAAGGAATTACTGTGGACCGGGAGCAATTGATACAGGATGTTACTGTCAGTATGAAGCTGGTCAATTATCACCTGGATGTCCTAAAAAGTTATTTCTCCCGATTCTTATCTCTGCCTAAGCCTGATAAAACTGGACCTCAAGTAAGAAAGCCCCAACGGGGTAGATATCAACCTGAAAATGCCAAGCCGGAGAACAAACCAAAGCAAACTATCACAGTATTCAATGAATTAAAAAATTATAAACCCATCCAAGGAGAGAAGCTCACAAAAAGTCAAAAAAAAAAGCAGCAGCAGCTCATCACTTTTGCCCATGACATGATTGCCTGGATGAAGTGGTTCCCGATCTTGCACAAGACTTCTGGTCAGATGATCAAGCTTATAAAAAAAGTAGATGAACGCACCTCTCATTACCTGGAAGCACAACGATTGGAAGCTGATGCATCCAGGAAACTGAGGATCTTGCACAACACTTCTCATTTCGACCAATATCAACATAGAAAAATTGCTGATAACTACAAGTATGAGTTACAAGATTACGAAAAAGATATTGTTCGCCAGCTGGATAAAGCCATTGAAAGTTATGATTCTGCGTTACAAGGAGCGCAATCATTTGAACAGTATAACTTTATTTATCTTCGCAGTAAAACCAGGCTGGTTAAATTCATTTGTATTAATAATCTGGCAAGTAAGTCAAAAAAACAAAAGATGTTGAAGGAAATTTATCCCGTGTTGACAAGAGTGCAAATAAAAGATCCTCAAAAGCTGCTGGAGCTGGACAAAATGCAAAAAAGTATCATTGCAGAAATGGGAAAGGCGGGTATCCAACCACCAGAAACCATCAAGGCAAGAAAAAAATGAGTGTTGCTGCATTCTGAGGCAAAAAGTAGCCTAACACAAATCATTGATATCCAGCATGCCATCTTCCCACAGAACAGACTTTTCCTCACTTATGTCATCGCTCAAGAAGATCTTTCCACATTGTAGACAGCAATGAGCATGAATTTCGTTAATCAAGCCGTATTTGGGATGCTCTATGGAAGTTTGCAGTTTCAATGTACCACCACAAACAGGACATTTTATCCATTCATTACGTTGCATAGTCTTTTGGTAAAGTTTTTCTATTAAAATGATAACCAATTCTCATTGCAAGAAGTATTGTAAAACTAAAATAAGTGCAATGACAAACAATAGTTTTGTCAAAATATGACGATATGTTTCTGCAGAGAATTTTTGTCGTAAATAAGTTCCTACAAATAGGGCAATGGCCCCTGTTACAGCAAGTGGGGCTGTGGAAAACAACAGTGGTATATCCAATAGACCTGCAGTCGCAAATGTCCCCATCTGGGAAACTTTTCCTGCTAAAAAACATAAATTGAAAATAGGCACCATTACCGCAGAAGCCAATCCCAACTCCAAGGAATAAATAATCAGTGCGGGGACCATGACATTGACGGTACCGGCTAAGAATCCGGCAAGCAACCCAAAAGCTGCCATTGATGCCTTTGGATGGCTATCAATCCATTTTATTTTAAAGTTACCAATCCTCTGTATATTCAGGTATATCAAAATAATTGCTGCCAAAAGAAGCTTGAATGGTCCAGGATCAGAAATGATGAGGAGTTTTGCTCCAGCAACACTCCCAATCGAGGCGTAGATTGCCAATGGCCAGTATTTCCCAATACCAGATTT
>JANQHV010000039.1 GCA_028282505.1 SAR324 cluster bacterium
TTCGGCATCAACCGATTTTGCAGCATCAATGGCAGCCAGCATCTCTTTTCCGGGGTGAATTCCTATTTTATCTCCTAGTTTTTTCTGAAACGAAGAAAGAATAATGTTCGCTAACAGTAACGACGTCTTCTTCTCTCGGATTACCTTGAAGATATCCATATTTTTCCAGCGTTCTTTACTGGAAAGGGATTCATAACGAGCCGAACATAATTCCACACAGACGGTTTCCGGGGCTTCTTTTTCAATGACGTCGATTACTTCGTTTGTACTTTCCTGGGAAATATGGGCAGTTCCAATGAGAAAAATTTCTTTATCTTCTAGTTGAAGAAGATGGATATTTTCAGAATAAGTCATGTTTGAGGATTTTCTTTGAGTGAAGCTGAGATTCGTTAGTCGCTGTTGCGAAATAGAGGTTAATTCTTCATAAGGGTTCAGGAACAATATGATCTTCTAACTGTTCCAGGTTGATTTTGTGCTCAGGTATCAGTTTTTTGTGTATGGATATTCCTGCTTGATGGACAGTACTGGGATCTTTGGATACCAAAGGATGCCACCATTCCAATGGTCTTCCCTCTGCCAGTAATCGGTAAGCGCAGGTAGGAGGAAGCCATTGATAGCTTTCAATGGTGACTGGATCAAGAATCGCGCAATCAGGAACCAGCAAATTACGTTGGTGATATAGTTTGCATTGACATTGTTCTGTATCCAGTAAGGCACAAGACACATTGGTATAGTATATCTCGCCTGTATCCTCATTTTCAAGTTTATGTACACAACAACGGCCACATCGGTCACACAATGCTTCCCATTGCTCTCTTGTCATCTCAGTCAGTTTTTTTGTTAGCCAAAATGGTTTCTCAACGCAAGCCATGATGCTCTTTCTTGTAATTATAAATAGAAAGGTTGTGCCTTTTTATCACTTCCTAACCCAAGGTCAGCTCCGCTGCCTTGGCAGGAGCAGGAACCTAGCTCCCCTCCTTACCAAGGAGGGGAGGAGGGAGGTTTTTTGTTTTTCTATGGTTTCCAGGACTGCCTCCGTTGACTCCCAAATACTGACCCCCGACTTTTGAATCACAACCCACGAATCATGAGTCACTATAAAATTCTCGAAATGCTTCAATCATATAGTAAGGATCGAGACTGCCACACATCTCCCGGATCGAATGCATGGACAGCATGGCTGCTCCCACATCAATGGTAGGAATGCCTAAATCACAGGCAACAAAGGGACCAATCGTACTGCCACAGGAAAGATCCGTGCGATTGACAAATTTCTGAACAGGAATTTTATGATTCCGGCAAATCATCTCAAAATGAGCACTGGAATGCCCACTGGTGGCGTATCTGCCTTGTGCGTTTTTTTTGATCACAGGGCCTTGATTCATGTAAGGGAAGTGCTGTGGGTCATGCTTTTCCTGATAATTGGGGTGGATCGCATGGGCCATGTCGGCAGAAAGAAAAATAGAAGAGGCCAGGGAACGTTCGTATGCCTGTGGTATCTGTTGTGGGCCAGATTGATTGATACGTCCCAGGATACTGCTCAAAAAAGAAGATCGGGCTCCTTGACTGGTGAGACTGCCAATTTCTTCATTATCAAAAGCAACCAACATCGGGGTGATTTCAGGAATTTCTTTCTGTTGGCTGATCTGAAGCAAAGCTTCCAGACCACAAAAGCAGGAAAACAGGTTGTCAATTCGTGCTCCTGCAATGAATTCTTGTTGAGGACCTAAAAATTCTGATTTCTGAAGATCATACAGACACAGATCATAGTCAATGATCTGGGCCGGTTTGATCTGTAGTTCCTGTGCTAAAAAAGATCGTAAGGGATCTTTTTGTTTGGATTTCAGTCCAAAAATGGGTACGAGGTGGTTTTGCTGGTTTAAGACAAGTCCTTTACGATTGACCTCTGGGTCCAAATGGATGGCCAACAGGGGAATTCGTAAAATAGGAAATTTACACTGGACAAAACGCGTTCTTAATTTTTTACTGTTAGGACTGGTGATCAGAACTTTTCCGGCAACCGACAGATCTCTGTCCATCCAACTGGAAAGTAAAACCCCTCCATACACTTCGACTCCCAGTTGCTGGTAGTTATTTTTTTGAATAGTGGGATTGGGTTTGATTCTCAAATTGGGACTATCCGTATGGGCTCCTATCATTCGAAAACCGGAGGACACTGGTGTTTTCTTTCCACTAATCCAACAGGCAATTGACGCATCCTCCCGAATTGTGTAATAACGGCCCCCAGGCTCTGTTTTCCATAGCTCCTCTTCTTTCAACTCGGTAAAGTTGGTTTGTTTTAGGTGCTGGACAATGGATTGTACTGCATGAAAAGGAGTCGGCGATTCATCTAAAAAAAGCATTAAACGTTCTGCAATAGATTTCGCCTGTTTTGTTAACTTTTTCATTGTCGTCTGTTGCCTCATGTCTTGGGATTCATTACGGACAGGTCTATTTTGAAGGGAAAGTGAGAAGAGAATGATGATGCACCATTTATCGGTATTTGTCAATATTAGGGGAGCAAACCAGGTGATACTGGAGTATTTCTTGCACAGAAGCTATTAAACTGGACAAGTCACGAAGACGCAGAGACTATAACTCATAAATCCTCCGTGTCTCTGTGACTAAATTACAACAAAAAACGGGCATGATCATATTTTCGTTCACCTGAAATTGTTCCTCCCCTTACCAAGGGGAGGCTAGGAGGGGTTGGTGCCATAACCGACAACCTCCCCTAACCCGCTTCCGCGGACGGCCTCCTTGGCAAGGAAGGGAAATCGTTTCTGCACAACTGGTCGAAAATATGACCAACCCCCAAAAAACAAAGAAACAACACATGCTGGTTTTTGGTTTAGGCCTCACGGAATCTCATTGGAAAGTCATTTTCCAAAGAATTCAAAAGCCTCTTGGGCAGAAAAAGGTAAAAGCACGCTTATTGTCTCAAAGTGAGATTCAACCCCAGTCCATTATTTCAACATGTGATGATATTTCGAAATCGCCACCAGCCTTGTTTTTGTTGACGCCCCAGGGATTTAATGATTTCACCGATTGCCTTTTCTTCTTATCTCAGTTGCAAATGCGTATTTCAGGCAATCAAACACAGTATGGTTTGATCATTGAAAATATTGAAAAAGATCTGTATCCCTTCATTACCTATAATCCTGAAGTGGTGTTAGTCAATAAAATGCAGTTGATGGTTTCGGACCCTGCACTTTTGTTGACCAAGTCGATCCGTAGTTTTCCCAGAATTCGGATTGATGCCTCTGCCATGCGCATTGAGTACGAGGGAGCGAATGATAGTTTGGTGAATCAATCGTTAGACGAAATTCCCAACAATCGTTTGATCCCGCTCAACCACATTCATACCATTTTCACAGACAAGGGACCTCAGGTTATTGAAGAATGGTTGCCTGCTTTTTTAAATAGACAGAAAAAAGATATATCGATTTCCCTCATCAAAGGAGTTTTACGAGAAAAGCAAGGATGTTATTTGTTTCCAGGCATTCCAGTAGACCGGATCGCCATCATGCGCCTGGGAGATGTCCAAATCCATTCCATTCTTTCGTTCCAGCAGCTTTCTTTGCGCTCCATTTCGTTCAAAAGAACCATTCAACGGCTACAAAACTATACCGCTCCGCATGCGACATCAGCCAGTGTTCCTGAGCCAACCATTCCTTCTGCTCCAGTGGCGGTGCCGATTCGTTGCCTGGGGAACCATCAAATTGTGAATCAGTTGGTGGAATTGTTTCTTTCTAAAATGGAAGTCGACAACATTCGCTTCATCAACCACCTTCCTCCTGGCACTCAGACCTTGGAAGATTCAATGATCTGGTTACAATTGAGCCATTTTGATGATGTCACTTTGCAGGGAAAATACATTGATTTGCATGAAGCCATTCAAGACATTCTTCAGCCCTTGACGTTTTTTGTGGAAGTGAAT
>JANQHV010000055.1 GCA_028282505.1 SAR324 cluster bacterium
CACCATCAACACCTGGGGTCTTCTTGCCCTTGTTTGAAGTCAGCGGGAGGCCGCCCCCTCGGTTCACAGCCAGGACTTTGGCGTAGAACGAATGGGTTAACAAATATTGTAAACAACGAACTTTGTTCCACTTGTTTTCCTTCACAGCCTTTGCAATACGCACTTGCAGCCTTCTCACTTCACTTCGAGCATGATTCCAATTGATTCCTGCCCAGTTTCCAAAGTTCATGAGCGTACCAGTTTTACCCGTCATTTGCTTTCTCATTTTCAAAGGTTCTACAAATTCTCTCGCAATTGAACACCAATCGGACGTCTGCACACCATTGGACAGAATCGAGAATTCTGGTTTTAGCGTTAGCCCATGTTTCATGACTTATCCTCTCCATTACAGAGACGCATTTGCTTCTTCCGATCTCTCAAAATCATCTCTCCAACAGCTTGCTTTGCGGTTAGCCTGCTATGCATTGCACATAGCGAAGAGATGAGTTTTCTACGGGAACACCCAGTCGTTCCGCATGATTGCTCTTGCAGGTGTATCTTTTTGTTGGACACGACATGCTCAAAAGCAATCATTCCCAATACTCGACAGTCAACTCAGGTAACTTTTCAAAGTCCTGTCGATTTCGTGATATTAATGTGGCATCATGGGCAATACAAATAGCTGCAATACGTAGGTCATGTGTGGAAATGCGAATTTTCTGTTTCTTCCATTGTTGAAACTGTAATTCCGCTTGTGGTGTGTAGGATAGAATTTGGAGATATCGGAAATCATCAAACGTATCCTGAAAAAGTTGATAAGCACGGTCAATACTGACTTTAGATTTTCCTGCTTCAGCTTGACGAATTACATTCAACCTTCCACGTATTATTTCTTCAACAACAATAATGGGCAAGGCCTATTGATAGGCAGGTATTGCAGAAACCCGTGTTACAAATGAGGCATTTCCCAATAAAATCTCAGTCAGTATATTGGTATCAAATGCAATCATTAATTGTGTTCCTCATTGCGCTTTTTGTAAGCATTGTCGCAGATATCACGTAATGTTGGATCAGCCTCGTATTTACCAGCTAAATTTGATATGCCTACCGTATCCAGTTCTAATAAATACAACTCACCAGATTCGATACTTTGATGAATTTTGACTTTCAGCGAAGATATTGCCTGAGAGTGTGTTGATTCTACAGCACGTACATTTGATGTCCCCACCAGTGATGCGATAAATTGTCCATCATGGGATTCTACTGAAATAGGAAAAGTCATTTTCACCTCCAAATTTTATTGTGGTTATTCATGCTTGAATAGTAACTCTTAGTATCCAAGTAGGATAGGAAGAAATTCGCCGAACTTTTAATTTTTCTTGATTTCTACCACAGATTTTGAGTCCAAAAATGGCAGTCAATTGGTTAGTGTTTCGTCTGTGAGAAATCCTAAATTTTTCAATTAGCACTCTCACAGAGAAACATCAATAGAGAAATGGGAGATGTGAGATGGGCAATCTACTTTGTTTCTTTCTTATCGTTTGTTTCCGGACAGGATTGTTCCTGTGCTTTTCTGAATTTGGCATTGATGTCTCCCAGTCGTTCTTTCATCCAACTGGCAGAACGCTTGATGCCACTGATTGTTCTCTCTCCTATGACCTCATCTTGGGAGCGATTAAAAATAGAGGCGTAAGCGTCACACAAAAAACAACAATAATCGCTGAATTCATCCAATTCATCATAGATAGCAGTCCAATCAACAGCATCTTGGGATTGATTTTCTTGAACAGTGTCAAACATAGTCATCTCCGTTGGGGTTGTGAATAATGGTGTCGTTCACGATTGTTGAGTTGGATCAAATCCCTCTCCAGGAGAAACCGTGAAGGTATGAAGACGAAGGAAATCATACCGGATCTCCTCAAATTGGTGCTCCAGATAAAGAAAATGAGCCTCCATTGTTGAAATTACTTCTTCATTTTCTTCTACCCCTTCTTCGGCAAGACATTTGGTCAAATGCCGAAGGGCTGAAAGAATAGTGGTATTGCTCTACCTTCTTACTGATTTCGGGTTTCGTTAATCGTGTTTTTTCCATATCATTTTCCTTATTTTTTATCTTTAAAATAATATTTTATTGATAATTTTGGTTAAACAAAGAAGCACGAGCAATTTTCGCTTGATTGAAATACACTTCTGGCTATATCTTCAAATTGAAAATTTTGCTTCTCTTAATCACCACCCACCGTTTTCCTCGTAGCGAACTCTCAATGAATGCCGTTGTGTCTCAGGCAATGTTGCATATAACTTAAGTTAATCACTTATTTAGATCAATCAATAAATTAAATCCTTTGGTTACATAATTTGGAAAACCTTTAATTTTTATATTTGTCAAATGTTGAGGAACCATTCCTAATTTTTCACACAGTTCTGTATCTGTACTACATTCTAATTTGTCTTTCAATTTTTCAATCAGTTCTAACGCTTCTTGATTCTGCTCTTTTGTCGGTTTCCTACCCACCATTCTTTTTCTCAATGAAGTTAAAATTTTTAAAATAACATTCCCTGTTCCACATTCCAGTATAATCACGATTTGCATCGGATGAGCCAGTAAACTATCACATTGTGTATTTTGGTGGGGAGTTGTTTCTTGAAAGGATTGTTTTGTTTTGCTGGATTTTGGGCGAACGTTTAGATCATCTGGTTTCCACCAATAATTTTGTTTGATGCGGTGCACTTTTGATTTAGCTGTGCTCTTGGATTAAATTGCTGTGGTGGAAATCAGATGGATCTTCTTGTTGGCTGAAATTTTTATGTTTTAAGCAGCATGAATCG
>JANQHV010000079.1 GCA_028282505.1 SAR324 cluster bacterium
CACAGTTGTGACAGTAGCAGTCATAACACCACATTATGGCTTAACTTGATTGGACTCATCATTGGTGCTATATGTGCACCCAAGTAGCTGACCATAATAACCTGAAACAGACATAGGAGACAATATAACACAAAAATAGCCACAACTACTTGAAAGTATTAAAAATTTACTATTTTTTCGAAGAGGAGGGTAACATTTAAAAATACCTTTGGTTATTACATGATATGTGCGTGTACTAAAATCAGAGAAGGCAGCCACCATTAAATCATTTTGACAGTGTTTGTTTTAGGTACACCCACTGACTGACTGTGCTATGTAAATGTAGTTGATGCATGACACTGTAGTGTATATCCTGTCTCACATTACATACAATCACTCTTCATCATCACCCACTATCTCTCCCTGTATGTATACACTGTGTCTTTTTAATGAGGACTTGTCTGCCAATATAAACTGGTCACTGATGTATCAAGATGGATGGATCTTGTGTCTGTGTATGTTTTAATATGTGTGTGTGTGACCCCTTTTATCTTTCTTCAGCTTCTAAACTGTTCAACTTCTTAAAACCACACCACTTTTCAAAATCTTACAAAAACTGTGTGTGCATCCAAAGCTGCCAAAGTTTTAATCCAACAAAATGTTTCACATTATTATATTGGCCAATGTGTGCATTATATAGCTGAGGATTATGTACTAAATAGCACTGTGTTGTTATAGTGATATCAGTAGTGATAAGCAATCATATTTCACCTGTGTATATGAACCTGAAATGCCACATTCTCTCACTTTATGGGTGCCTTGTAATAACATGTTTATGCAGCTTAATGAGCTGTTTGTTGTTTTTAGACACTGGCTATCAGGGAGCTCCTAACTACACTGAAATAATGTTAATTCTAGCCTTTAGTCATGGTTTATGCAGTTTAATGCACACACACACCTGCTGAGAGGGATGAAGTCCTCCACTTGCCACATGTGTCACATCCCTGTTAAGATAACTGGACTTTCTCCTGATAGTGTTATATAAATAGGTGTGTCATGTCCAGTGGGTTAAGATAACTGTGGACTTTATCTTATCAAACTAATCCAGTAGGCTGGACCAGTCACTGGCATGTATGTGACATATTCACTGTGTGAAAATTATCAAATAGAAAGTGCCAAAAAAAATACATACTTGACACAATAAAACTGTTTTCAATAAATGCTCTCAATGTATTATGTTCAAAATAGTCAAATTAAAATTATAATCAAAAGTGATAATTTTGGGGGCAATTATTGCATCATGCTTTGGGAAAGAAAACAAAATTAGGTCAATAAAATTGTCTTACTGAGGTATTAATGGGTGAAAAGTATGTTAATATTATATGTTTTTAAAAATCAGACCAAAGAGTTGGACTCCCATATTCTCACTTTCAACTGGTTCACAACTTTGTTGGTGAATTTTGGCAAAGTGCTAAAATGCCATGTATTGTATTCAATGCAATTGAGTAAGTAATGGGTTTGAAATAGTTGTTTTAGTGTGGGGAGGGGGTTATATACAGTGTACCATATAGCAGCTTGTGCCATATCACAGTTATACAAGCACTAAATCAAATTTACAAACCAGCCAAAACTTGTTAGCATTGATTTCCACCCTTTTCTGTTGGTAGTGGAGATAAAAGGCTATAAAAGAATTTTGACAATTACAGCATTCTTTTTTTTCCTTGTGTCCCCCTTGTTGGGGGGGTTTATAAAAGAACAGCCACTTTTTTGCTCAATTAAATTATACATAGAATAAATAGTTTGTTTTTAAAAAAAATTGAGTAGGAGATTTCCAAATATTTATTATTATAAGTACAAAAATATCTTCATTTGAAAGAAAATTCTAATTAAATAAGCAATTATGCATGTGTTTAAAAGCATAACATTAAAATAGATAGTGCAGCCAGGTTAAAACCTTTGCTTTATAAGGCTTCCTTTCATATATTTTCTGGCTATTGAACAACGTGTTATGTAATAGCCCTGATGCCACCTTTTTGTTGAGTGAGAGCCTAAGTGCACATTAGTGTGAATGGTGTGTTTGTAATGTGACCCTCCTGTGACATATCAGTTGTCATATTGTAGGCCTTATTTACTGTGTTGTCACTTACCCACACCAAGGGTCTCTCTCTTACTCAAACACCTACATCACTAACTCTTGTCAATCTCTTTCAATGCACTTAAAAATAAGAAATCCCTGGTTAAATTACCTTTTAAAATATACACATTCAAAAATAATAACAAGAAGAATCTATTTTCATGTTTGAAAAGTATCAACATTTTGTTGGTTGCTACAAGAGAGAAATAATTTCTGTTTTTTTTTTTTTTTTATTATTGAGCTGTTTTAATTTCAATGTAATACCCCAGCCGTAAATCGTTCTGTTGGCAGAGAAATTCCCCATCGTTGTTTTTCCCATTCTAACAAGGCTTCTGCATCACTCTGGATTTGCAAGGGCTCTGGCACATTTTCCTGAGACGTGGCAAAATTCCACTCCAAAACCGAGGGATCGCCTTCCACAATATCGGAGGTTTGCTTCATATACATGGAGAAAGCTTCTGCAAGACGGTCATCGAACAAAAAATCTGTCAGTTCGTCAATCAACCATTGAATGGGAAGAAACGATGCATATTCATTGAGGGGAAAAAAAGCACAAAGCGCCTGCTTATGGTTGGCAGCCCATTGATAAAAAGCTTCTCTGTTGGTTGGCAACTGAAGTTGTTGGAAATCAACCAGGTGGGTACAATCAATCCCGATTGCATCAGAAGTGACAACCAATCCTTCTTGTGCTGCCAGGCTGTGCTCAATGGACCACTGGAGCAGCAAATTGCCCAGTGATCCTAGAAAAGTACGATATTGGTACAATCCACTGAACTTTCGTCCCAGTTCCATACCATTTGCCAGCTTGACGACCCTCCGATTTTGCTGCAATTCCAGATTCCATAGTTTTTGTGGCCGATTGAATAACTGGAGTGTTCGATCCTCATCAATTGCTTCAGGAGTTTGCAACAGTTTTTGAATGGCTTGAGCAACCTCATAAGATATTTGAAATCCAGCACCCAACCAGATGATGTCTTTGTCATCCAATTCTTTGGTTGGTTGTGCCACAACATATTTCCGTTCTTTCTTTTCAATTTGCAGTATTTGGATACGCTTGCCTGCTAACTGGACTCGATCTCCCACTTCCAGTTGCTTGACCACCGATGTGGGCAAATCCGCAATTGATTCTCCAGCAAGCTCCAGAATATAATCTTCCTCTGCTTCTGGAAAATTGCTCCAGATTTTTCGTTCCAACAAATAATCCCGGTAACGCCAGCCTCCTCGGAACAACCCTTTCACCCGATCCTGACGAAGCCAGTTTTGTCCAATCATGCTTTCAAAAAACGTTTTGATTATCTCTGGAATATCAGGAAAAAGCTGTTGCAGTGAGAGTGTGGAGAGCTGTTTCTTTTCATAAAGACAGGAAAGGATCTGTTGAATCAAGACACTGGGCAATGTTTTAGGGAGTGGTGACTCGATCATACTTTGCCGGGCCAACTGCAATAATCCGAGGAAGCGGAGTAATTGATAACTCGCTTGCTCTCCCCGGCAAACTCCCCAGAAATTGATGGCCTGCTGACGACGATTGGAGCGCCCAATTCTTTGCAGAAACGTAGCAACCGAATCAGGAGGCTCATAGAGCAAAACAGCATCCACATTGCCAATGTCAATGCCCAGTTCCAAGGTGCTGGTGGCAATGCAAAGCACATGCTTTTGACGGCGAAAACGCTGTTCTACTCCCCGACGCTCTTTCGTTTTGAGATTGGAATAATGCAGTTCACAAACACTACGGAATCGTCCCTTTTGATTCAAAAGCGCAAACAGTTGATCGCAACACCCCCGGCTATTGGAAAAAATCAAAACTTTACGATAACCCCAGGCATCATAAAAATCATTGATCAAGGCGACTACTTCCTCTTCTTTCTGAAGATGAACGAGATGAGGAATGATCTCTCGTTGTATGGATGTACGGATTTGTACAGTCTCTGAGGAAAAATCAAAGGATTGGATAACAGCATCAATATCAGCAATTGTGGCAGATAGAGCAATTTTTTGTAATGGTGTGACTGAGCGCAAATCCAGTCGCCTTAAAAGGTAAGCCAGTTGTCTACCCCGGTAGCTGTGCACAAAAAAATGGATTTCATCCATGATCGCTATTCGAACACGCTGCATGAAACCACGTAGGTCTGCATTGGAACTACCCAAAGCGACGTCTAACGATTCTGGGGTGGTCAACAACAGTTCAGGGTGTCCACCTCCTGCTCGTTTTACATCTCCGGTGCGGATACCCAGAGACAACCCAAGCCTGTCCATGACTGGCATAAGACGTCTTTCCAAATCAATGGCCAAGGCTCGAGTAGGAACAATGTAGAGAATAGCTTCTTGTCCTTGAGACTGAATCACGCGCTCCAGGGCAGGAGCCAATACGGCTTCTGTTTTTCCTGAACCGGTCCTGGCCTGTAAAATCAGATCTGAGCCTTCCAAAATAGGAGCAATGGCCTGCTTTTGCACTGAATGCAGTTGAGAAAATGCTCCATAAAATGCACGGAACGTATTAGGAAGTTGAAGGAGTGGAGAGGTACTATTGTTCAGAGAAATAGACATTGATGAATGTTCTACTTGGAGAATTCATCTTGTGAAATCTTTCTATACGTATTAAATTACGTATAGAAAGGAGTTGCTATGCAAAAAAAGTTAACAATCTCATTAGACCCTCAAGTATATGAAGGTTTACATACCAACATTGGTCGTCGTAACATCAGTAAATTCATAGAAAACCTCGTACGTCCCTATACAGAACAAAGTTTAGACGATGGTTATCAAGCTCTAGCTCAAGATGAAGAGTCCTCACAAGAAGCCCTCGAATGGTCCGAAGCACTGATCGGAGACGTGGACTATGAAACGTAAAGAAATATGGTGGGTCAACTTTGACCCTTCAGTTGGTGGAGAAATTCAAAAGCAACGTCCCGCAGTAATTATTAGTAATGACAGTGCAAATAAGCATCTTAATCGTGTCCAAGTTGTACCGATAACCAGCAAAGCTGATCGAATTTATCCTGGCGAAGCTCATGTCACATTCAAAGGCACTCAACATAAAGCATTAGCCAATCAAATCACAACGGCAAGTAAACGACGCTTAGTTAAGAAAGCCGGATCATTATCACAATCCGATATTATAAAAGTTGAGCAAGCAATCAAAATCCAGCTTGGGCTTCGCTAACTCCTAAGCCTACGAGTCTCAGCTATTTCGTTAATTGAACTCATGAATCTCCCCTTGATAGATCACATCCAGTTGGTTGACCAGGGCTTTCAACTGATAGCGGGTTTCTTCTCCCTGGAGTTGGACAATTTGCGCCATCATTTGAGGTAACGTTGTTTCTGCGGGAGATGGTTGTTGATAGGCATTGGCATATAAGTCGATCAATTTTTCGATCAGTCCTTCCCATTCTTTTTTGGACAAATCTTCCAGACGATACAAGTTCAAATCGTTCCAGGCATCGGCATAGTTTTCTGGGAAGTAAGGAATTTCTTCCTCTTTGCGCAGATAAGTCCGTTCATAATCTTCTTCCTTCACACACTGAAAAAAATCATCGGTGAAGGCAAAGACAGGAAACAATCTTCCAGGTTCCACTTGAAAGAACAGACGATGGAGAATTTGGTAGCTGCGGCTGCGGGAAGCAATCCGCACCTGAGCAATAGACTCTCCTTCATCAAAGAGCAGGACCCAACCCTGGTAACCCAACTGTTGAAAAAGTTTGGCCAACCCTTCGATCATCTGAAGATAAATTTCTATGCCTTTAAAAGACAAAGAACCTTCTCGATAAAAGGAAACTTGTCGGTATTTGAGGACATTTCGTAATTTATTCACGGGGATAACATCTCCCCCAAGTGCGGATTCTAAGAGGTAAGAAAACTCTCTTGGGCGGAAATTGGCATGCTTTTTAGCCTTTTTTTGCCGTGTGGAAAGTGACACATTCTTTTGTGCCATGCCCACCAGGATGGACCGGAACAGGTGGGGAATGTTGTCTGGCAATAAATCCATGACACCATTCGGCAAATCATTTCGATTGCGCATTTGCTGTTGAACCCATTCTTTCCAATGATTAGCAAGAGAGGACTCTGCCTTTGGAAATTGGAGATTAGCCAACAAAGCACGATAGACCTGTCGAAAATCATGCAAAGGGACTTCGCGCAAATCCAGGTTGACCATACTGGTCACATAATTGGCTTCAAGTGCCTTTTGCTGAATATAAGTCAGGCTGTGGGATTTGCCCTGACCATAAGAACCACAGACACACAAATGGGTGTTTTTCCCCCTTTGCACTTGTTGGAAATTTTGCTCAATCGCAGCATTTAATTTGTCTTCATGGGCTGTTAGCAGACGCACCGCAATAGGATCGAACAGCCCTTCCCGCAAGCGTTCAACGGCATGACGTAAATGGAAGGGAGATTCGTCGTTCAGCTTCTGGAGATAGGCATTGGTGTCTTTCATGAATCCCATTTTGGCTGAAGTTGTTCCATTTTTTCCTGTTCCACTTCTTTCTGACTCAGGACAATCTGCTCGGTCATGTCATCTTCCATATCTGGCGCAACTCCTTGTTCTGCCATGTCCAAGTAACGAATGACCTGTTTGATAAAAAGCCTCACTTCACTCAACACTCCCATTTGAGACTGAGCCTTGCATATTTTCTTGATCAAGTCGTCATTGATGAGGCCTTTGCTGTCCCAACGATAAGAAATTTCATGGATTTGGCGTAAAGCATATCCCAGTTTGACCAGTTCTTCTGTTTGCAAAGGAGTTCGGTGTAAATCAATCAGAATGCTGCGATAATTCAGCCGTTTACTTTCTCCCACAGAACGAACACGACTCCAGAGAGCATCATAAGATTTGAATCCCTTCTCGGATGCAAGCACATCGGGAATGATGGAAAAGAAAATATGGAGGTATTGGGCCTGCTCGGTATTGTCAATCAACAAACGCACATTTTCATAACCTGCATTACGGACAGAAGCCGACTGGGGAATGATGGTTTCCAGTTCATCCATCAACAAAATAAAACCTTTGAAATCTAAATGTCGCACCCAGGCAATCAGAGATGTCAAAAAACGTTTACTGTTGGTCTTATTCAGGGACTCGAAGATCTGAAACGGCTTCAATTCACGCTTCGTGATTTTGCCGCCTTCAAACCATTGATACAAAACTTCCAGGTTCCGAGTCCGTTCCTCCTGAGTTTCTCCGTCTGCCAATGCATTGTACTTTTGATCGATAAAAGCGGTGAGGGCATTGGCAAAATTGAGGTCCATGCCAGGCAGTGCACGCAGGGTGTCATTGAGCCCATTCCATTTTTCCTGGAAAGCAGCTGAATCTTTTTGCGCAAAATCAGCTTCCAACTTGCTGACCCAGTGATCCACCAAATGACGAATTCCAGTTCCTTCAAAAGTTCCACAGAGTTGACGCACCAACTCCTGATAGATGACCTCGAATTTGTGCACAGGTACTTCCCGAGTCAGTACCACAAAAGAAACCACAAAACCCTGTTGCAGAGCAAGGTGGCGAACGACAGACATGAAATGAGTTTTACCATCCCCATAATCCCCATTGATGAAACGCACCTTGGAGCCACCTTCGGCTACGTAGTTTTCCAGATCATCTTCAATAAAGGAGAGCCACTTTTGACGTCCTACCGTGAACAAAGGGACATAATCAATGGGCACGCTGCCTTTGCGCAGACTCTCTACAATGGCCCTTGCTTCAAAAGGCTTTAGTTGCTGAATTTCTGTTTGTGATGTCATGATGAAGGCTCCTGAAATGTGATAGCCGTGAATTGACGTGTTTCTCCATCTTTATCAATCAACCATAGGGCATGATTGCGTCCAGATCTCAATTGCAGTGGATATTTTCCCAATGCTCCTCCCGTATTTGCTTGAAAATACCGCCATATGTCTACTGAAAACTCTCCCAAACTGTATCCTTTGAATTTTCCCTTGTCCATGTTCTGGAAAAAGGCTTTGGTTTGCAAAGATATGACGTATGCCAGATAAAATTCCTGCATGGGAATTGGGTACCCTAACACCTCTTTATGATCTTTAACCAGCTTGCTGTATAATTGGAACAGTGAGTCAATGAATTTTTGTGGATCATACGGGCGATCATACAACTGGCGTTTGATTTTCAATACAGATGAAATGATCCGTTTGGGATCAATGGATTTTAATTTTTTTTCATTGATCGTTGTCTGTCGGCCCGGAAAATCAAAGGTTCCCTCAATGCCTTTCAATACAGAAAAGCGGGGAAAATCTATCTCAATGGGTAAATCTGCTGCTGCTGCATGAGTTTTGACGTCTTCGATGAAATCGAGCCGATAACGGTCTACTTTGGCATTAGCATATGTTCGCAAACGTGCAAAAATTTCTGTGCATGCCTGTAGCTCAGGTTCCTTTTCCATGTCCTGCGCCAATCGGTTTTTGAGCAACTCATCCAATCGTAAAAAATCGTCTTTTTCCGCACATTGGATGCAGCGTCGCACCAGTTCGACCATCTGCTGACGCCGATTTTGCTGCTGTTGGTAAGGTTTTAAGATCTCAGTGAGGCCCTCGGTGGCTTCTTGAAGAAATATTTCCTGCTCTTGCATATCATTCCTAACATTATCTTATAAGGTCATCTATCAATTGATGATGTGTTATGTTTCATGACTGTATCTCAAATCTATGAACTCACGAGCATGCATTCATATCAAAAATTCAGATGAATTACCAAATTTTTATTTTTTTGGTGAATAGCTCTACAAAGAATGAGAACAGGGGCACGATTAGTTTCTCATAATGACATTGAATTAATCCAAAGAACGGGTTAATATGTCGAAATATTTAAAAAATCGACATATTCTACAAATATGTTGATGGAATCGACATAATTGTCTCAATCTGGTGCCAACTATGCAACAGCTTTCCAAGAACACAAATAAACTGTCACTACAAGAATTACAGAATCATCCTCAATTGTTGTCGAATCTGATTGCTCAAGAAAAAGACAGTCGCTTCATTATTGAAACACATGGCGATGAGGTAGTCGTTGTACAGCAAAAAAAAACTTCCCTACGTTTTGTGGAGATCATGCAAAAAGTTGAAGCAGAACGAAACAAACGGAAAAAACAAGGATATACAAGAGAGCAATTGTTTCAGGAATTTTTTGAGCTTCAAGACGAATTGAATCTTGCTATCACACAGTAGGATGAAAACAGAGTTCCGAGTTGTTCCTGATACGAATGTTATAATTGCCGCAGAAAAACCGACGTTTAATAGCCCAAATCGAGAATTTCTACAGCGTTGGAAAAATGAGGAATTCCAGGTTCTATATTCCCAGGACATGTTGGAAGAATACTTGAATAAATTGGATGACCATCATATAGCTGAAGAACAGATTATTTCATTTTTCTTCTATTTAACAGAACTTGCTGAAGCCATCGAAATTCTGTACTTTCATCATCCTTCATACAAATACCCCATAGACCCAGACGATATAGCCTTCCTCCTTTGTGCGGACAATGGCCACGCCACTCACTTGGTCACCTACAACAAAGACCTCCTCGATGTCGATCCTTACCACAAGTTTCGCATTTGCCAAACCCTTCCTTTTCTAAAGGAACTTCGTACTGAGCTACCGGAACATTGACTTTCTTTTTTGCAGTCTACGAAACTAAGGCAAATCTAATCGACACACAGTGAATTCAGGCAGGCATATCCGGCACAAACACCACCTTCATTTTGATCAGCAGCCTTGGTACGCACCAGATAGCCCACATCCTGATTGAGCAGGATATCGTTTTCCTTAGCGAGGCACACTCCATAACAGCCGACTTCACTGATACAAGATGTTTCCTGTGTTTTTCCTTCCACTACTAAGATAGCTTGATGCTCTTGGGCCTCAATCCGCTCCATTAAAATGTAGGCAGGATATTCCTCTTTGTTCAAAGACTGGAGCAAAGTGACCATCTCTTGATCAAAAAAATTATTGCCCCCTCCTTCTCTTTGAGGTTTGAGGACATACTTGTCAGGAAAATGACGAACAATATTCTTGGCAAGATCGGCTTGTCCCTTACTTTCCAGAGTTTCATCCAATTGATACATGCCAACAAAGGTCTCTGCTATTTTCTGAACATTTTCTACTTTCACAAATTCCTGTAAAACCCTGGAGTCTGTCAAAACTTGTTGAATTTTTTTCATACCAGCCAACTGCATCGCTACACTGGGAACACTGATTGAAGACGACGATTCAATCAGTCTTCTTCCTTTCCAGGCATCTTCTGTCTGATAATCAGCAGGACTATAGCCTGCTCTCAAATAAGTTACCGCCGCAATTTTTCCCTGAACCATCAAATGTCCTTCTCGGCATACTGCATGGTTGGCCACGTCTTCCAGAGTCATGCGAATCGTAGGAATTCGGTATTTTTGCCAAAGCAGGTATTCTCCTCCTCGCTGATCAAAGAGATTCTGTTCGCGCGTTTGCACAATCTGCAAAACACAAGATTCCGGATGATCATATTGCCGAATCACCAAAGCGATGGCATCCACAATTCCTGTTAGAGGATCATTGGCCACCAATTTTTGTCCCAAAGCCTGATGCTCATATAGAAATTGGTGCAACTGGTTGAGTTGAACCGATAAGTAAGGAAAACTCACGGATATGGTATTATACTCAACCTGCTTTGGTTGCAGCAAACCTGAAGAATTCACAGCCAACATAAAATCATTCCTGCCAATCAAGAATTGATAGGGTTGTGTGATTTCCTTTTCAATATAGATCGCTATCAGGTTCTTGACAAACTCATCGGTATGCGCTGTCTGTTCCAGGTAGTTGATTAAAAAATCTCGATTAGACGCAATTCGCAACATCAACTCATTGAAAATTGGTGTGAGTGTTACCATCTGGTCTAATGTGTCTTTAGATAGGGAATACGGAGTTAAAGAAAATGGAGCATGTACTAATTGAAAACCGGCATTGAATTTAATCAAGCCATGCATTAATGCAAAATCGATTGCTTCTTCCAGTCGATTAGGCGCAACTATTGCTTGCATAAAAATCCTTAAAATAATATTTCTTGAGTTTTTAAAAAAAATAACCTATATTGTTTATTTTTCAATTTAGCCTTTTTTCTAAAAAGGAGCTTAAACGCCTGCCAGATCTCTTCTAAATCAATCTTTCCAAACTTCATCCATTATTTGAGGTTACCAATGTAAGCAATTCTTATTATTGATATTTTCGATAATCAAAAAATTGTTTTGTAACATCAAACCGTAAAATCACCCTGTATAATAAGCAAGTGAGTGGATCTGAACACACGAACTCGTGAAGTCTCAGAATGTCATTACTCATTTTGCAGCACCATCGGCATCTCGTGTTATTTGTGGCGAGAGAGGTAGTTGTTGTCTATGGTATTTTATTATACAAAATTGATAACTCAATCAATGAGAACCTATGGTACGTATTATTAGATGCGCTTTAGTTTTTAGTATTCTTCTGGGCATAACTAGTTTTACCGCATTGGCTGAATCCATAAATGAAGCAGCAATGATCAATCCGGTCAACGATACCAGTGAGGTAAAGCCCAAAAAACAAACACGAAAAACCACTATAAACCAATCCATCGAAGCTGCCATTCAAAAAGCCAGTCGTATGCATAAATTACCCACTGACTTAATCCGTGCCTTGATTCACGTAGAAAGTGGCGGTGGTATCAGAGGAGTTTATGCTGTTTCTCACGCAAACGCACAAGGATTGACTCAATTATTACCAAATACCGCCAAGGAAATGGGAGTACGTGATCCTTTTGATATTGAACAAAATGTAATTGGTGGCACTGGTTATTTAAAGCGTCAAGTGGAAAAATTTGACAGTTTATTCTTAGGATTGGTTGCCTACAATTGGGGTCCACGCAATACATTAAGAGCGCTACGGGGTCAAAAGCACATTCCACGCTCTGTGAGACACTATGCCAATCGGATCATCAAAGCATATCTTGAAGCATGACCTATTTTCTCTGACTCACACCTTTTTTCTATTGTGTGAGTCAACTCTCCTTTTCATTGTATCTTGCTCCCCTGAAAAACTTTCCTTATCAATCGCTGCTACTCGATTATCTTTCGCAAGCGGCATAAAATCTGCAAAATCATTTGTGTCTATCGGCTCAGACGTTTACAATAAATAATGTCAATTTTAGCTTTCCACACACTTTTTTATTTTTTGAGCACTGTACCATGATCAAATCCTTCAAAATACCACCAATTCTACATTTCTTTATTTGTTTTTTCCTGGTTGGTGTTGTCAATGTCCATGGACAAACACAATCCAGCATGAAGCAACTACAAAACCAGGCATTAGCTTATCATTATGGAAGAGATGGAAAAACACAAAATTACCAAAAAGCCCTGGAATTGCATGGGCAAGCGGCAAATCAAGGGTATGCCCCCGCACAGTTTTCATTAGGAATCATGTACTATCATGGCCGTGGTGTTGCCCAGGATTATAACATTGCTTTTCGCTGGTTCCAAAAATCCGCACAGCAAAAATACCAGGAAGCTCAGTATTATACAGGGTTTATGCACTATTATGGCAAAGGTGCTGCCCAGGATTATGCAAAAGCTGTAGAGTGGTTTTATGGTGCAGCAGAACAAAATCATGCTCCCGCACAATATTATCTGGGTTTTATGTATTACTATGGCCGTGGCGTCACACAAAATCATGCCACTGCCTTCAAATGGTTTGAAAAATCATCAAAGCAGAATCATGCTCAGGCACAATATTATGTGGGTCTGATGTATGAACAAGGAAAACATGTTACGAAAAATGAAGAAAACGCAATGGAATGGTATCAAAAAGCAATTGCAAAAGGGGATTTAAACGCAAAACGTCGCATGGTCATTCTTCAAAAACAAATGGCAAAACAAAAAAAGAAGCTCCGACAACCAGATTCTGAAAAAACACCCCCTCCAATTGCCAAAACTCCTGTGAAAAAAACTCAGCAATCTGACAAAGTTCAAAAATCTTCTAAAACAACTAACAATGCTTCGGTATCTTCTCTTCCGTCTTCCTCAACGGAATCTGTGTCAGCTTCTGTTTTTGTCTGTGAGAAGATGCCAGTACCAATTGAAAAAAACGAAAAAGAAAATAAGGCGCTACCCAAAGGACAGTGCGACGATCCCAAATCTGCACACAGCTATGTTCATTGTGATTTTAAAGAAGCTGATTTATCAGGACGGGATTTGCATGCTTCTTCTTTTAGAGGAGTGAACTTAACAAATGCGAATTTAGAAAACAGCAATTTGCAAGGGGCTGATTTTCAACATGCTTGGCTCAGTCAAGCTAACTTGAAAAACACACAATTGATCCAGACCAATTTAGCCCATGCTGATTTGAGAGGCGCGAACCTGGAAAATGCCATCGCATGTGAAGCCAATCTTGATGGTGCATCGCTCAATGGGGCTTTCTTGCATCAAGTGGACTTGTATGGAGCCAGTTTAATCAAAACAAATTTCAGTGGTGCGTTTCTTGTCCATGCCAACCTGAATCGTTCTCATTTGATTTCTACGTTGTTGCTCCAATCCCGCATCCGAGGCATTCAACTCAAAGAAGCATCCTTGGAAAACGCAAACTTCAATGGGGCTATTGGTATTCCAAAATGGTTGCTCGCCCATCTAAACTCAGATGGCGAGCTGTTGCATGCTAAGCTCAAATAAACTATTTAGGAATGGTACCAACCACACCTTCGACGAAATAACTCATACTGAGCATTTCTTTATCAGTTAATTTTTGCCCTTCTTTCGCAGCCAGAGTTCCATCTTGTTTTTTGATAGGACCTTCAAAGACTGTGAATGTTCCTTGAATCATTTCCTCTTTTTTCTTCAGCACCATGTCTTGTACTGATTGAGGAACCATATCTCCAAAAGGAGACAGGTCAATCACACCTGTTTCAATACCCCACCAATCTTCACCAGGTTTCCATGTGCCATCTCGCACTTGCTTATAGACGTGCTCATAGTATACTGCCCAGTGGTAAATATTGGCTGTCAAGTGTGCCTTTTTCCCATAAATTGACATATCAGAGTCATTTCCAATCGAGTACAACCCTCGTTTTTCAGCAGCCTGTGTTGCTGCGGCAGAGTCGGTGGTAATGGTGACAATGTCAGCACCACTATCCATCAGACTATTGGCTGCTGCTCCTTCTTTAGCAGGATCAAACCACGAATTGACCCAAATCACCTTAATCTCAGCTTTGGGATTGACAGCACGGGCTCCCAGGGTGATGGCATTGATGTGACGCAAAATTTCAGGAATCGGGTGAGATCCAATCACACCAATGGTATTGGTTTTCGTCATTGCTCCTGCAACCATTCCCACTAAATATCGTGCCTGATACATCCGGGCAAAATAATTCCCCATATTCTCAGATTTTTTGAAGCCTGTGGCGTGCATGAAAACAGTATCAGGAAATTGTTTGGCCACTTTGAGCGTTGGGTCCATATACCCAAAACTGGTCGTGAAGATTAAATTATAACCTTTTCGCGCCAAATTACGAATAGATCGTTCAGCATCAGATTCAGGAACACTCTCTATGTATCTGGTGTCAACTCCCATTTTTTCAAGATGCCTTCTCCCCAGGTCATGAGCATAGGTCCAACCACCATCACCAACTGGACCGACGTAGATAAACCCTACTTTCACTTCTTTTGCCCAGCTAACACTACTCAAACAGAAGCACATCAACAAAGCTATCAAAAACCATTTCAATTTGATCGATTTCATTACTTTTTCCTTTCCAAATAATCCAGATGTATTGCCACAGAGCCTCAGAGCCACAGAGAAGAGTCTTCATGGTTCTGTGGCTGGATAGTGACTAATTTTCTTCAAATAGTTTAAAAAATCCTGAAAATCAAGCGGGCCACTTAGGCTCCCAAAACTTTTAGAAATTCTGAAATCACCACAATGAGAGAAGATTGTCAATCCGAAGTTACTTTTTTGACCAAACTTGATGATTGACTTCTGACAGTCTAGCTGTCCAGGTAAATTTTGCCCAAAGACATCTTTTTGGCTGATGGCCACAAAGCCGAAAGGAAAGATCTTTTTATGTTGTTGTAGTTTCTTTTCCTCTGTGTCTCTGTGGCATTTTTACGTTCTTTCTATGTTAAGTTAGGACAAGTAAAGATAAGTCAATGCTTTTCTCCTCGAAAAAAGGCCAATCCCAGAGCAGCAGGCATCACGGACAAACCACGTTTATTGTTGCGAATGGTCACAATAGTCAACACAGCGATTGTCAAAATATAGGGAAACATTTCCAGAAAATAAGAAGGAATGGCAATCCCCATTGCCTGAATTCGCAACTGAAGCGCAATGGCAGCACCAAACAAATAAGCCCCCAACAGCGCTTTGACAGGATGCCAAAAAGCAAAGATGACCAATGCGACGGCAATCCATCCCCGACCCGCAGTCAAGTTATCCACCCAAAATGATGTGAGAACAAGAGGAAAATAAGCCCCTCCTATACCAATCAACATCCCTCCAACAATCACGCATCCATAGCGATAGCGAAAAACAGAAAGTCCCAGGGCATCACAAACTTCTGGTGCTTCTCCCATAGAGCGAATATTGAGCCCAAGAGTCGTTTTAAACAGAATGAACCAGATTAAGGCAACACACAAATAGGAGAAATACACCATCATATCTTGATTAAAAAAGATGGTTCCAATTGCAGGAATGGCCGATAACAAAGGAATTGGCAGGTTATTCAATGATTCTACGGTTTTACCAATCAATGAATCTCCCAATAACCCACTCAGTCCACTGCCAAACATGGCTAATGCCAAACCGGAAGCAATTTGATTGGCCCTCAAAGAAATGCAGACAATCGCATGGATGGTTGTTACCAAACCAGCAGCCAAAGCGGCACACATCACCGCAACCACTTTAGAGTCTAAATGCAAATCAACAACAAACGCAGTCAATGCACCTACCAGCATCAACCCTTCCATGCCAAGATTGATCACACCTCCTCTCTCACTGATCACGCCACCCAGCGTACCGAAAAGCAAAGGTGTTCCCATCTTAATTGCGGCAACCATTATTAAAACGATCCATTCCATTCCAAACGTTTCCATCAAGCCACCACCTTTTTGACCTTGATTTTATACTCTGTAAATATCTCAGAGCCCAGTACCGAAAAGAGGATAATGCCTTGAAACAGATAAACCATAGCAATAGGCAGGCTAAACTCCAACTGCATCAATTCCCCACTGACAAAAACAACAGCAAGAAAAAATGCTGTGAAAATAATAGCAATTGGGTGATTGCGAGCCAACCAGGCCACAATGATGCCTGTGTATCCATAATTGATAGAAAAATTTTGCTTCAGGCGATAATGAACTCCAGCCACTTCCGTCATGCCGGCAATACCGGCCAATGCTCCGCTAATCATGACAACGGCCAGAGTGATCCATTTGATATTAAAACCAGAGTACTGGGCCGCATAAATATTATCGCCAATCACTTTGACTTTGAACCCAACTTCTGTTTTTTCCAAAATGAAATATACCAGGAGAATGATCACCAGACCAATGACTAAACCAACATGAATCGAAGTATTACCAAAAGCAGGGAGCTGGGCAGACTCAGGAAACTCACGGGTGACAGGGAAATTGTTACTGCCGGGATCTCGCCAGGGGCCATACAGTAGATAATCCACCCAACTGATGGCAACATAGTTTAACAATAAAGTCGTAATGATTTCATTCACCCCAAACTGAGCCTTTAAAAAACCAGGAATAAAAGCCCATAGAGATCCACTGAGCATGGCAAAAAGGATCATGATAGGGATCATCACCCAGATAGATAAGGCACTTCCCCAGTTCAACGCAACCCATGTCGCTGCAACTGCCCCCAAATACAGCTGCCCCTCCGCTCCAATATTCCAAAGCCTCATCTGTGCTGCCAGGGCGACGGCAATACCTGTCAGGAGGAATGGGATAATTTTAACCAGCAAATCTTGCCATCCCCAATAATCCATAAAAATTTGATCGATCACCAGACCATAAGCTTGCAAAGGGTTGACTCCTACAGCAAACAAAAAAAATCCGCCGATCAAGATAGCCACACCAATGGCAATCAAAGACACAATAATTCTAGTGACAGGAGAGGAATGAAGACGTTTTTCCAAAGTAAAATAAATCATGATACCGCAACTCCTGTCATCATTAATCCAATTTGCTCGATATTGGCTTCTTCTTTGGGCATGTGTCCTACCATTTTCCCATCACAGATGACATAAATATGATCACTCATGAGGAAAAGCTCGTCCAAGTCTTCTGTAATCAGTAAGACAGCCAATCCTTCTGATTTGGCCTGCAAAATTACCTTTTGAATGAATGCAGTGGCATGGACATCCAGCCCACGAATGGGTTGAGAGGCAATTAAAAATTTGAGTGCTCGTGAACTTTCACGTGCTAAAATGGTTTTTTGAATATTTCCTCCTGATAAGACACCTGCTTGTATCTTTTCAGATGCCGCTCGAATGTCAAATTCCTGCATTTTGATACGAGCGTACTGGTTCATTTTGTTGATATTCAAAAATTGTTGACCATAAAATTGAGGATTTTTATGATCACGCAGTAAAAAGTTATGAGAGATGGAAAGGCTGCCAGCAATACCATATCTTTTTCGATCTTCTGGAATGTACCCCAATCCCCGTGCAATCATATCAGACACTGTAGGCGCCTTGAGCTTTTCCCCCCAGTAGGTATAAGTGCCACTTACCATTGGACGTATACCACTCAAAACTTCTGCCAACTGTGCCTGTCCATTGCCTGAAACACCTGCCAAACCAACAATTTGGCCTGCTCGAACCTCTAAATCGACCTCACTCAATACCTGATATCCACGATCATCATTGGCACAAATTTTTTCCACTTGAAGGACAACTTCTTGCGTTCGATGAACAATAGGGGAGGAGACCAGTAATTCCTTAATCTCTTCATTGCCCATCATGATTTTGGCCAACTCTTGCGCATCCGTTTTTTCTTTTACAAATGTTCCCAATACTTTTCCCCGACCCAGAACCGTGATCCTGTCTGACAATGACATCACTTCCTTCATTTTATGGGAAATGAAAATGATGGAATGATCCTTTTGAATCATGTTTTCGATAATTTGATAAAGGGCTTCCGATTCCTGGGGAGTCAAAACAGCTGTCGGTTCATCTAAGATTAAGATTTTTGCCCCTCTATACAACACTTTCAAAATTTCGACACGCTGTTGTTCACCCACAGACAATTCCTGTATCTTTTTCTGGGGATCAACTGTCAATCCGTATTTTTCCCCAAGCCTCCGAATTTCTTCATTGACACGACGAAAATCCAGTTTGAATCGCTGAGGGGTTCCCAAGATGATATTTTCAGTCACCGTATGGTTGCGAATGAGCATGAAATGCTGGTGCACCATACCAATTCCATGTTTAATGGATTGTCGTGGATTGGTGAAATGAACTTTTTTACCAAAAACTAAAATTTCTCCTTGTTCGGGTGGGTACAACCCTGCAATGACATTCATTAAGGTCGATTTACCAGCTCCATTTTCTCCAAGAATCGTATGAATTTCTCCCTGCTTGAGCGTAAAGTCAACATGATCGTTGGCAATAATGCCAGGGAATGCTTTGGTAATTCCACGAAGTTCCAGAACAAAAGGCTGGTGGGGGGGAGTCTGCATAAAATATCTATTTTTCTAAAGGAGGGCTGCTAAAAAATTGATCTCGCACTTCCAGTAGTTGTGCGGCAATGCTGATGGCAATTTCTTGAGGATGATTGGTTCCAATCGGTAAACCCAGGGGACAGATAAAATCATTATACTTTTCTGGCGGCAATCCATTCGTTTTCAGATCTTTTCTCAGGGCAGCAGCCTTTTTGTCGCTGCCAATCACTCCCAGATATGGTTGTTTGCCACGTTCCAAAAATTTTTGCAAAATAATTGCGTCGGTTTGATGACTTTTTGTTATCAGCAACACAAACGCTTCTTTTGAAATGGCATCAATGGCTTCTACAAAATTTTCTGTTTGGATTAGTTTCAATTTAGGAGAGGTGGGAAGCTTGTTCAGCCATTCCTCCCTGGAATCCAGGCAAGTGATCTGACAGTCCAGCTGGAGCAGCAAGGGAATGACCACATTTGCCAAGTGGCCTGCCCCAAAAACTGTAATTTCCCACACATGGGAATTGAATACTTCAAAATAAAGCTTTATTCCACCACCACAGGCCATTCCCGTTTCCTGGTGAAGGTTCCATTCCACAAATCGAAAACGTTGAGATGGGTTCTTGTCCAGTAACATGGACTGCGCTACTTCAATGGCTTGCTTTTCAGAAATTCCTCCTCCAATAGTTCCTGAGTACAACCCATCCTCCGTCACCAACATTTTGCTGCCTTGACTTTGTGGAGTGCTCCCACTCGTCTCCACTAAAACGACCAATACGACAGGGATACGATTTTGAGACAATTCATTCAATTTTTGCAAAAATGTATCCATGATTTGCTTTATGCCACCTTGGTGACTTCTCCTGCTTCTTCAGTATTTGCAAATGCAGCAACTAATGGAATTTCCAATTCTGTTGATGTCACATCAGGTTGTGATTTGCTGGTGTACTGCGTAATTCGCCTTAAAATTTCTTCATTGGTTGCAGGAATCCTCAATTTTGGTATCTGGTCTTTGGCAAGATAAGAAAGAGCATTTTTCACAGCAGCCCATACGGATAAAGAGAGCATGAAAGGAGGCTCCCCAACGGCTTTACTGCGCCTGATATTGATGGTATGGTAAGGATTTTTCATGGTGTTGACATAAAATTCTTTGGGGAGATCCTGTATATTAGGAATTTTATAAGTTGTTGGTGAATGCGAAAGCAACGCGCCATCCTCCTGATACCGAAGTTCCTCATTGGTCAACCAGCCGATTCCCTGAATAATGCCACCCTCAATTTGCCCACGGTCGATGCCAGGGTTGATGGATTCTCCAATATCCATTAATAAATCAAGACGCTCTATCGTCAAGTTGCCTGTGAAACGATCAATCAGCACTTCAGCGACAGAACAACCTGTTGTATAATAGAAGAAAGGATTGCCTTTCCCCGTTTCCCGATTAAAATCCACTCCCGGCGTTTTATAGAAACCACGTGCACCAAGACTGATGCGTTCTTGAAAGGCTTGAACAACCAATTCTTTAAATTTTACTTTTTCTTCAGGACGCCTTTCGTCGAAAACATGACCTGCTTCAAATTTGATATATTCTGCTCCAGGAGCAATTCCTTCTTCTGAAGAAGCCAAACGACGGCTGGCCAGTTCAATCAAACCTGTTTTGATTTTTTGACAGGCATCGATTGCAGCAAGCCCGTTTAAATCAGTTCCTGCTGAAGCGGCGGTGGGAGGAGTATTGTTATTTTTCTCAGTTGAGGTGGGCATTAACTTCACATGATGATAATCAATACCAAACTCATCTGCAACAAGCTGGCGAATTTTGGTATTCAACCCTTGCCCCATTTCTGTTCCACCAGTCGACACCTGCACTGTACCATCTTTATAGACATTGACCAATGCATTGCCCTGATTTAAAAATTTTGTGGTAAAGGAAATACCAAATTTAACCGGAGTCATAGCGATTCCCTTGAGTTGGGTACCAGCTTGTTCGTTGAAACGCTTTACAGCAGCATATCGTTGTTTATACTCAGAGGTCGCGGCTAGTTTCTCAAAAATTTCTGGTAAAATCGTGTGTTTTACAATTTGACCATAAGGAGTGATATTATTTGTTTTCACTCCATAACAGTTCAAAGTACGAATGTCATAAGCATCCATTTTTAGATAAATGGCGATTTCTTCTATTATGTTTTCGATAACCGCCATGCTTTGAGGACCACCAAATCCACGAAAAGCTGTATTGGGAGGAAGATTGGTCTTACAAACTCTCCCATTGATTTCAACATGGGGAATATAGTAAGCATTTTCTGCATGGAGCATGGAACGCTCCATGATTGCTGTCGACAAATCAGCAAAAGCGCCACCGTTGGAATAGAAATCCACCTGCAATCCCTCGATTTGTCCTTGCCGGGTAAATGCCACTTTATAGTGAGTCTGATAAGGATGACGTTTCCCTGTAATTTTCATGTCATCATCTTTGGTGTAGACAACTCGAGCCGGGCGTCTGGTGTAAAAGGCAACCAATGCTGCCATCATTGCCGGAATAGCAGCCTGGGTTTCTTTTCCCCCAAATGCCCCTCCCATTCGTCTACAAACACTCACCACTTCGTGTTGTCCGACACCCAGCAATTCGGCAACAACTTGCTGTGTCTCTGTTGGATTTTGTGTTGAAGAGATAATCGTCAGTTCATTATGTTCCCCTGGATAAGCAATAGCTGCTTGAGATTCCAAATAAAAATGGTCTTGTCCGTTGCTATAAAACGTATCTTCCAGGACACATTCTGTTTCGTTGAATGCTGTCTGAACATCTCCTCGTTTGATTTGCCGTTTTTCTCCCAAAAATTGTTGTTTGGCACATGCCTGTTCAATAGAAAACACAGGTTCATATTCTTCCATCTGGACATGAACGAGCTTTTTTGCCTGTTTTGCAGCCTGCCAATTTTCGGCAGCAATGATCACAATGGGTTGTCCCAAATATTCACAAATGTCTTCTGCCAAAAAATACTCATCCACCAGAATGGGGCCAAACAGATTATGTCCTGGAATATCCTGATACGTATAAAGGTCAACAATCCCTTCAATCTTCCTAGCCTTCCCTAAATCAATTGACTGGATTTTACCATGAGCAACGGGGCTACCCACAACATCAACAACTAGTTCATTGTTGGCAAATGGGATATCATCAATATACAGTGCCTCTCCAGTCACATGTCCTACCGCAGAGTCGTGTGGTATCTTTTTTCCAATGGTTCCCATAATCATTTCTCCTTGCTTACAAAGAAGTCACTAAGATCACTAAGAGACACTAATATTCTCTTCAAGAACATCATGATAAAATTGCAGCAACATATTTTCTGATAACTGCCAACGATACTCAGCCGAAGCACGCACGTCAGAAATGGGTGTTATCTCGCCACGTGCCAATCGCCCTGCTTTCTGAAAATTTTCCAGGCAGAACTGTTTGTCTCTCAAGAAATTTTCTGTCTCAGGCAACCTCAATACAACCGGTCCCACCCCTCCATAGGCAATCCGGATATCTTGAATCATCCCATCCATTTCCTGTAATAACATTCCTGCCGTGAACATGGCAATATCCAAATCTTTTCGTTTGGACACTTTATAGAGCTTCATTTTCTGTCTGGGTTGCAAAGGAGATAAACGGATTTCTGTGATGAATTCTTCCTGCGTCATTTCTGTCTTTTTATAATCATGATAAAAATCATTGACATTGACCCACCTTTTTCCATCAACTGAGCTCAATTCAACTTCTGCATTCATGACAAAAAGAAAGGGCAACGCATCAGCAACAGGAGAAGCATTGGCAATATTACCTGCAATCGTGCCTACATTTCTGATCTGTGGAGAGCCAAACACCATGAGGATTTTATACAATTCTGGAAAAGCTTCTTTACAAAAATTTTCCAACTCAGTCCAGCAGACTTTTGGGCCAATCCTGATAAATCCATCCTGCGATTTGATGAAATCTAAATCGGGTAGATTGGATAAACTGATAATGGTGTCAGGTCGAACTTTTCCTTTGTTCATTTGAACGGAGATATCAGTGCCCCCCGCAACAAAGACGGCATTGGGATGTTGTTTTTTGCAATCCAGTAGCTCTTGCAATGTGGCAGGATTGAAATATTTTTTTATAGTGGATTGGTTTGCGATGATTTCTTGATATTCGACCGCAATCGAATTGGTCGAATATTGCTCAAAATCACGGAGCATTGCTTCATCGGAAAAACACTCCGCCATCAGGGGAACCGTTTCTGGAGTGATGGCAAGTACAGCTTGAATAATAGGTTGGTAGCCAGTGCATCGACATAAATTGCCTGTTAAGCCGTCTCGGATATCCTGCTCAGACAAAACTTTTTTTTTCTCAAATATGCCTGCTATGGCGACAACAAACCCCGGTGTGCAATACCCGCATTGAGAACCAAAATGATCGATCATGGACTGCTGAACGGGGTGTAAAGTGCCATTCGTTTTAAGCCCCTCTACGGTGACAACATGCTGGCAATCCAGTTGATAGACATATTGAATGCAGGTATTGAATACCTCATAAGTGAGTTTGTTCTCTTTGACGCTCCCCAGCAAAGCGGTACATGCCCCACAATCTCCTTCGGCACAAACAACTTTGGTTCCTGTTAACCCTTGTTCGTACCTTAAGAAATCAGACAATGGTTGAAAAATCTGCTCTCCTGCAACCTGATACCGTTTTCCATTAATATACAATAAAATGTAATCTCTCATAACAGTTTTACAGAGTTTGCTGCAACCACTCATAAAAAGCAGGAAGCCCTTCTTTGGTTTTGGCAGAAACGGGAAAAATGGTGATTTCCGGATTGATCTGCTTTGCCCATTGGATGCATTGATCTAGATCGAAATCAAGATAAGGCATCAAATCAATTTTATTGATCAACAAGACCTGAGCAGTCAGCAACAGGTCTGGATATTTGAGTGGCTTGTCCTCGCCTTCTGTACAACTGATGATGGATAATTTCAGATGCTCTCCCAAATCATAAGCGGTGGGACAAACCATGTTTCCCACATTTTCAATCACCAGTAAGCTGTTTTGCTGCAACGGAAGCTTGTGTAAAGCCTGATGGACCATTTCCGCATCCAAATGACAAGCAGCTCCTGTGTTGATTTGTACCGCCTCGGCACCAGCCTGACGGATGCGAGCGGCATCATTATCGGTTTGTTGATCCCCTTCAATGACCGCAATGGAAAGCTCGTGTCCCAAGTCTTCAACCATCCTCTCCAATAGGGCGGTTTTTCCAGAGCCAGGTGCACTGATCCAGTTCATGGAAAAGACATGATGCTGAGCAAAGTGTTCCCGGTTGTGTTGGGCTATCTGGTTGTTTTTTTGCAGAATGTTTTGCTTGATACTGATTTCTCTGCCAGTACCATCCGCCTCTTTCATATGGTGCAGATGATCATGTTGGTGAGAATGATCATGGGGATGAGCATGACTCATCACAGCCAAGGGTTTGCCATCAATTTTGGTTTGGTCGGCTTCCAAACATCCACAATCCTGACACATTAGTCCTCCACCTCAATACTTTTAATATTCAATTCCTGACCACTGATCAATTTTGCATAATTTCCACACTGATCACAAACTAAAAAACCTTCTGACGCATGAAATCGTCGTTGACAGTGAGAGCATTCGCCCTCAAACGGGATCAGGTCAATTTCCAATTCAGCCCCTTCTGCCATAGTATCCTGGGTTGCCATGTCGAATACAAACTTCAGTGAATCCACAACCACTCCAGACCGTTCTCCTATCTGCAGATGGATCTTACTAACTTTTGCCGCTCCTGCCTTCTTGGCTTCTTGCTGACATGTATCCAGGATACTCATCATGATTGATAATTCATGCACCTTTATCTCTCAATAAGCCTAATCCAGCATAGCCAGAATCAATCAATGTTTGCCACAGAGGCACAGAAACACAGAGAAAATTTTTTTTATCTAGATATCTAATATTCATTTCCAGAGTACTCCCAAAACAGAGAAATGTCCAGGAAGCGACTTTTCTTCAAGCTGGATTACAGGAATTTGAAGGCATAAAAAGTAAAAAAATCTTAAATTCTTCCAAAATGATTTTTTTCATTGATTCCTTCTCGATTTTCGACTATACAGGGTAACTCATTATTGTAATCAGGAGTAGTCTATCGTTTTTGGTTTGGATTTTTTAATATTCCAGGTCTTTAACCCTAATATAAAGTGTGGAGTTGTTGTATAGAATAAAGAAGTAAGAGAATTAGTTTGGGATTTTTTAAGATTTCACGGTCTTTAATCTTAAATTATAAAAAATACAATTAGTAAAATACAAGAAAGTGGCGAAAACAGTATCAGCCAATAAGCATTGATAAAAAACAGTAAGAGATAGAAGCTCTCATGCTGAAGCTGAAAACTTCTTTAGAGGAGAGGAAGGTATGGAAAAACGTCAAACTTTCTGGGAAAAAATGCAGGAAAAAGGGTATTCTCGGAGAGATTTTATCAAATTTTGCGCCTGGATTGGCGCAGCTACGGGGATGCAAACCTCGTCTATTGGGAGTATTGTTCATGCAATGGAAACCAAACCCCGACCACCGGTGCTTTGGTTTCATTTTCAAGAATGCACGTGCTGTAGTGAATCTTTTGTCAGGAGCGCACATCCCATCGTTGCTGATATCATATTGGATCACATTTCTTTAGATTATACAGAAACTCTACAAGCGGCTTCTGGACATCAAGCCGAAAAATCTCTACACGACACCATGGAACATTATAAAGGCCAGTACCTGATGCTGGTCGAAGGTTCCATTCCACTGGCCAACAATGGAGTTTACTGCTGCATTGGAGGTCGAACCTCACTAGACATTGTCAAAGAAGCTGCAGCAGGAGCAGCAGCCGTTGTTGCCTGGGGCAATTGTGCTTATGCCGGCTGTGTTCAAGGAGCGAAACCCAACCCCACTCAAGCAACCCCCATTCGAGATATCATCAAAGGTAAGCCAATCGTTAATGTGCCTGGATGCCCTCCCATTCCAGATGTCATGGCAGGCACTATCGTTCATTACTTAGCCTTTGGCCGCCTTCCTCAATTGGATTCTCAAGGCAGACCCAAGGCCTTTTACTCACGCCGAGTCCATGACACATGTTATCGTCGTCCCAACTATGATGCAGGCTTGTTCGTCGAAACATTTGACGATGAGAATGCGAAAAAAGGATACTGTCTTTACAAAGTAGGATGCCGGGGTCCAGTCACTTATAATGCCTGTGCCGTCACAAAATGGAATGAAGCTACCAGTTTCCCGATCCAATCCGGACACGGGTGTATTGGTTGCAGTGAAGCAGGCAACTGGGACAACGCCCCTCTTTATGACCGTCTTCCAGGAGTACTGGGCTTCACTTCTGAAACCGATGCGGATACAGTTGGTATGGTTGCAGCCGGTGTAACAGCAGCAGGTCTGGGTTTTCATGCAGTCACTGCCAACGCTCGAAAGCGAAAGCAAATACGTAAGCAAATCGAAGAATCACAAGGAGGGCAATAATGGCAAATAGAATCGTAGTAGATCCCGTCACTCGGATCGAAGGCCATCTGCGTATTGAAGCAGAAGTCAAAGATGGGAAAATTGTAGAAGCTTACAGTTCCGGGACCATGGTCAGGGGTTTAGAAATCATTCTAAAAGGAAGAGATCCCAGAGATGCCTGGGCAATTGTAGAGAGAGTTTGTGGCGTTTGCACCACTGTGCATGCTTTAGCATCGATACGTGCAGTCGAAGATGCTTTAGAAATTAAAATTCCTCCCAGTGCGGAATTGGTGCGCAATCTCATGTTTTGCGCACAATACATGCAAGATCATGTTGTGCATTTTTATCATTTACACGCACTCGACTGGGTAGATGTTGTCAGCGCACTCAAAGCAGATCCTGCTGAAACCTCAAAAATCGCACGCAGCATTTCTCCCTGGCCCAAAAGCTCTCCCAAGTATTTTGCAGCCATCCAGGATCGTATTAAAAACTTTGTAGCCAGTGGCCAGCTTGGTATTTTTGCCAATGCGTACTGGGGACATCCGGCCTACAAGCTTCCTCCAGAAATCAATTTATTAGGAGTGGCTCATTATCTGGAAGCACTGGAATGGCAAAAAGAGATTGTTAAAATTCATGCGATTTTTGGCGGAAAAAATCCACATCCCAATTATGTGGTAGGAGGCATGCCCTGTTCCATTAATATAGATGAAGTCAATGCCATCAATATCGAGCGTTTGTCCCACGTCAAATCCTTATTGCAAGAAGCTAAGACCTTTGTGGAGCAAGTATACATCCCGGATGTTCTGGCAGTGGCTCCTTATTATACCGATTGGGCAGGAATTGGGGGCGGTCTTACCAATTACCTGGTTTATGGCGATTTACCAACCAATGGATATAACGATCCTTCCAGCTTTAAATTCCCTCAAGGCATTATCCTGAACCGTAACCTCAATGAGGTGGTTCCTTTTGATGTGAACAAGGTCGAAGAATATATTGCCCGCTCCTGGTATACTTATGGTATTGGAAACGAGAAAGGGAAGCATCCCTGGGAAGGTGAAACGACTCTGAACTATACAGGGCCTCAACCACCTTATGAATTCTTGAATGTGGAGGAAAAGTACAGTTGGCTGAAAACGCCACGTTGGGACGGCATGCCAATGGAAGTCGGTCCACTGGCCAGAATGTTGGTTGGCTATGCGTCTGGCAAGGATGAATTTAAGGAAGTGGTCAATGGCGCATTAACTAAGCTGAATGTGCCAGCCACTGTTTTATTTTCTACTCTGGGCAGGACTGCGGCTAGAGCCTTGGAAACCCAGTTAATTGCCAATTGGTCTATGGAATTTTTTGATCAATTGATGACCAACATCAAAAATGGGGAGACCCGCATGTTCAACAATGAAAAGTGGGAACCCAGCACCTGGCCTGCTAGAGCCAAAGGTGTCGGTTTAACAGAGGCACCACGCGGAACATTGTCACATTTTATCAATATCAAAAATACGAGAATTGACAATTACCAGTTGGTGGTACCATCGACCTGGAACGCCTCTCCGAAAGATCCGAAAGGGCAGCGTTCTGCCTATGAGGAATCTTTGATAGGAACACCAGTTGCTGATATCGAACAGCCTCTGGAAATTATCCGCACCATCCATTCCTTCGATCCTTGCTTGGCATGTGCGGTTCATTTGTATGATGAAAACGGAAGTTATGTCCATCAACTCAATACGTTTTAGGAGGTTTTATGGAACAAAAAGGCCCTTCGCGTGTGACCTATGTATGGCAGCTGCCGGTTCGTCTATTTCACTGGATCAATGCACTCTGTATTGTTGTGCTGATCATCACGGGTTACTTGATCGGTGATCCTCCTGCTCTGCAAAACTCACAGGAAGCTCATTTCGGTCACTGGTTTGGCACTGTGCGCATGGTGCATTTTGCTGCTGCCTATGTGTTTTTGTTTGTCTGGATTTATCGGTTGGTCTGGGCCTTCATGGGCAACGAATACGCACGCTGGACCAACTACCTTCCCTTGTCTAAAAAACAATGGGAAGAGTTCAAAGATGTCATTGCCATCGACGTGTTTATGATGGTGGAAGAAAGAGAAATCCACAGTCCAGGGCACAACAGTGTGGCCTGCTTTTCCTATGTTTTACTAGGATTGGCCTCACTTTTCCAAATTGTGACTGGATTTGGATTGCTGGCCCCCATGAGCGAGTGGTGGATTGCTGATCTTTTCACCTGGATTGTCCCGTTGATGGATGGTGATACGAGTGTGCGTTTCTGGCATCATCTGATGATGTGGTTTTTCATCATTTTCATCATGGTGCATCTCTATATTGTGGCTTTTCATGATTATGTGGAAGCCAGAGGCACGACTTCTTCCATGATTGGAGGCTGGAAGTTTGTGGAAGAAAAAGACTTACAGAAAAATCCTCCAAAATAATAACTAATCGTCCAACAGCATAAAAGATGGGAACTTCGGAGTCTATTCTGATTTTAGGAATTGGTAATTTGTTGTTGGGCGATGAGGGCATTGGGGTCCATACCATTCAAGCTCTGGAGAAATTGAGCTTTCCTGACAATGTGCAGTTGCTGGATGGTGGCACGGGCGGATTTCACCTCCTTTCCCATCTGGAGGGACATGCTTGTGTCATTTTGATTGATGCCACCATTGATGGCAAACCGCCAGGCACCCTCTCTGTGATCAAGCCCAAATATTCTTCGGACTTCCCCAAAACACTGAGTGCCCATGACATTGGTCTGAAAGATTTGGTGGAGTCCTCTGCCTTGCTTGGTCATCTTCCCCAAATTATCCTGATTACGGTCTCCATCGCAGATTTACAACCGATGACCATGGACTTGACTCCAGCCGTCGCACAATCCATTCCTCAGGTAGTTGATACCATTCAGACAACTCTGCAAAAACTCCTGGCACAACAGACCTAATTATCCCATTGCCTTTTGCATTGATGCTCATATTATTATGAGCTACTATTTCAACTAATCAGTGGATTTTCACGCAACTTGGTATAAGAACTCTTTCAGGTAAAGATATGGATTTTTATACATACGTCACACGAAGAATTGGTAAACATGTTCTCGCTCTTTGTCTTGAAAATGGGGCCACTTCACAAGGGAATTCAAAAGAAGAAGCAATTGAAAAACTCAACGATGCAGTGGCCAGTTTGAATGAAGCAATGGCTGATGATTCAGAACTGGCGACCTCACCTATTTCTATCAATGAGCTCCATGAATTTATGGCTATTGAGAATGCCTCTCTTACAGAGATTTTAGAATTACAGGCAGTTCATGCCTAAGAATATCCCATCACTCAAACCACGACAACTCATTAAATTGCTGCGATCTGCTGGTATTGAATATTATCGACAAGGCAAAGGAGACCATACTCTGTATGTAAGAAGGTGGAACAACAACAAAAAAGTAGTTCCTATTGATACAGGATTGAGTGAATTTTCCTCTGTCTATGTTTTACGTATCTTTAGACAATTCGGGTTCAACGATCAGGAAATTGAAGAAATTATCAGGAAGACTTGACCACCTCACAATTTGATAGCAAGTAAAAGAGACATGGTCAAAATTGATAATGCCTTAGAAAACGTCAGGAACCTTGGGCAATGACAACCACGGCGCAAACTTGTTATAAAGCTTGGTCACTTTCCGTGCCAGAGCCATACCGTTCTCGACTCCTTTCACGGCTTTGTGGTAATCCGAGTTCTCATCAGCGACTTTTTCCAGAAAACGCTTCATTTTGTTCATTGGTTTCTTCAACTCTTTTTTATTGTCCTCCGCACTGACCTCATCCAGACCGTCTTCAATGCGCTGCACTTCTTCTTTCAAGTTTGGGTCAGCATCAGCCATCAATTGACTCAAAGCGGCAAAATCATTTTGCAGGGCCGGTAAGTCCACCTGCACCTGGATATCTATTTTAATGCTGTTATGAACTTCTAGTGTATGGTGGGTAGCGACATTAATATTGGGCTGAAAGACAATTTCTGTATGCCCTCGTTGATATTTGCTTTGCATTCTTTCTTGCCGAACTCGGCTTTCCTCAAAACCATCCAGCAGGGTTTTGATATGGACTTCCTCAATATTTTTTTCACAAGTAATGGTTTCCTTGCCTTTTTCCTCACAACGCAACAGAAAATTATAAGGAAACCGATGAGAGCAATCTTTCTGACAGGTACAGGGGATTTTTTCCGCGTAATTGATCTTTTTGATGCTTCTGTGGATGGCGGCAAAGTGAGAGCGGATCACAGCCAAAAAATCCCGTTTGCTGGAACCCTGAATCTGGATAGTGGCAATGCGGGTATAGGGATTGATTTTGATCAGGGCCTCGCTGTTTTCATATCTCAAATAGGCTCCCTCACGCCAGCAAAGCATTTTGCCCTTTTGTTCAATCACATACTCGTGCAACCGCACAATCAAACGAGTGATCACCCCTGCTGGCAGAAACTGATAATGGTACTCAAACCACAGACAGTTCTCCGTGCTCCAGTCGTACTTCACCGCTTTGGGCAGCAACAGTTCTGCTACAATGTGTTTGCCTGAGTCGCCAAAGGGAAAGGACAGTTCAAAATTAGCCATCAAGCGAAGAATGATGGGGTAGCGGCTTTCGGGATACCTCCCACGATCCGACCAGATGATTGGCAAATCACTCTCATGCAAAATACCGTTGCGCTTCTTCACACTCGGCGCATCCAGGACTTTATAGACGGCATCCGTGCCCCATTCCGGTTGAATGATGATGTATTGTTTTAATAGCTTGTCCTGGTGAAAATGCAGAATGATGCCCAGGTCGTGCAAATAACAGCTCAAGGTATGCGCTTCCTCTTGATTGATTTTGGCTTTTTTACAAACTTTCAGATACCTGGAATAAGGAATCAGGGTCAATTGAGTGTCTTCCAGGGCTTTGCGCACACGCAGCCAGGAGTTGGGCCAAAAGGTGCCCATCAAGGGCATCTTCCAGGCGTAGTCTTTGATAAATTCTCTCAATTCTTCAATCCCCCGACCACTTTTAGAGCTGGTTTTGCCAGACAACTTCACTTGAGGAAAACGCTCCTTGATGTCCTGGATATTGAGGTTTTTGGAGCGTTCATCGGCTTTATTCATCACAATGATCACCGGGCTGTCCGCAGCAAACGTCTCAATGGTTTTCAGCCAGTAATCGATCCGTCCATATTCTTCTTCCTGCCGGGCGTCCCACACCAGAATATAAAGAGAGCGTTGGGTTAGAAAAAACTGGTGAGTGGCGTGATAAATCTCTTGCCCTCCAAAATCCCAGACATTCAATCGCATCGGCTGGTTACGTGTTTTATCCGTTTCAATGTTCCAATGCTGGATGTCAATTCCTTCTGTCGAAACTTCCCCCTCTTCAAAAGTATCGTGGATCAAACGTTGCCGCAAACAGGTCTTGCCCACGCCTCCCTGCCCCAGCATTAGCAGCTTGCCTTCATACAGTTCTTTCCCCCCTTTGTTGAGATTTTTGAAATAGGCTTTAATCGCCGGTAATCCTTGATTGATCACTTCTGGAGGAGGAGTTTCGAAGGAATTTTTATGACCAGCAACCATTTCAGCCAGTTCATTATACAACTTCAACTCTCTCAGATTTTTTAAATGGAGAATTTGATTTGAAATCTGTTTGAGTTGATTTGCCGCCAAATCTATTGTTTCCAGTTTTGGTAAGTGATAAAGCTCTAGTGGGAGTTCTTTTAAAAGATTGTTAGACAAATAAAGTTGTTTTAGATTTTCTAATTTTCCAATGGCTGCCGGAAGCTCACCTAATTTATTTTCCCATAAACTGAGAGATTGTAGATTTTTTAATTCTCCGATTTCTGCTGGAAGCTCGCTTAACTTATTAGACGGTAAACTGAGAGATTGTAGATTTTTTAATTCTCCGATTTCTGCTGGAAGCTCGCTTAATTCATTAAAATATAACTCGAGAGATTGTAGATTTTTTAATTCTCTGATTTCTGCTGGAAGCTCGCTTAATTCATTATTTCGTAAATTGAGAGATTGTAGATTTTTTAATTGCCCAATTTCTGCCGGAAGCTCGCTTAATTTATTAAAAGATAAATCGAGAGAATGTAGATTTTTTAGTTGCCCTATTTCTGTTGGAAGAGACCCTAATTCATTAGCGGATAAATCAAGCTCAGTAGCCTTTGTTTGTTTGGCCTGACGGATGATTTTCAGTAGTTCTTTTTGGTCCATTGTTGTTTTGATGGGATAACGGGGTTCTCTGATGGAGTTGATGAATCAGGCAATGTCACCTGTTTGGAGCATTTCATATGGATAGTACCCTTTGACTGTGTTCGAGGATGATTTTATACCAAGTTGCGTTTAAAAAAGTGACAATACTTTTAATTCTTCTCCCTGGGGAGAGGACTAAAGTGAGGGGATAAAAATGCTTGTCACTTTTTTAAACGCAACTTGGTATTACCTCATTTTTTTCAATCTTTTTCGAATCCGATCTTTCGAGTGCTCTTAGTACAAATATTCACAATAAAGTACACAAATCCATATTCTTAAGATATTGAACATGTACGGTAGCGTCGGCCTACGTGCCGACTCAAATATCAGGTACTTTGCCGCCATGTAAGGCGGCGCTACCATAACGTCACCAATCTAACATTCCGTTTGGTCTACATTCGGGCAAAACGCCAAAACGATCTCTACAAATAGATTTTTCGTGTTTTTTTGTGAGGGGCTGACCTTTCAGTTTCGTGGGCTCCATTAAATATCAATTCCCCGCTCTCGCAACAGGGCCTCCAAACGCTCTTTCTCTTGCAAAGCTGCCTCTTTTTCTTGTA
>JANQHV010000087.1 GCA_028282505.1 SAR324 cluster bacterium
CCATAACAAGCAGAGAGCCCCGCTTTATTGCCTAATTCCTTTTTGAGCGTTTCTTCTTTCTGATGGAGTTTCATGGCCTCATCGAGTTTGCCCCAAGCCTTAAGAATCAAAGCCTGATTGCCATAACTCCGGGAGAGCCCAGCTTTATCGCCTAATTCCTCACAGAGCTTCTCTTCCTTCAGGTAAAATTCCATGGCCTCATCGAGTTTCCCCCAAGCCTGAAGAATCAAACCTTGTCCACTATAAGATTTAGAAAGCCCAGCTTTATCGCCTAATTCTTTTTTGAGTGTTTCTTGTTTCTGATGGAGTTTCATGGCCTCATCGAGTTTGCCCCAATCAGCAAGAATCAAAGCCTGATTGCCATAACAAGCAGAGAGCCCGGCTTTATTGCCTAATTCGCCACAGAGCGTTTCTTGTTTCTGATGGAGTTTCATAGCCTCATCGAGTTTACCCCAAGCCTGGAGAATCACAGCCTGATTGCCATAACAAACAGAGAGCCCGGCTTGATCGCCTAATTCTTCAAAGAGTTTTTCTATTTTTTGATAAAGTTTCATAGCCTCATCGAGTTTGCCCCAAGCCTTCAGAATCAAAGCCTGATTGCCATAACAAACAGAGAGCCCGGCTTTATTGTCATTCTTTTCATGTTGCTTGATCAACAGATCCCCCAACTCATAAGCCCACTGTAAGCGGCTGGTTCGATACAAATGGGCAAAAAATTGTTCATACAAAGATTCGGCATTTGAAGAATCGTTGTGGAGTCCAGTAATGAGGGAATATACTTGAAATTGTAAGATTCTGTGCAATTCAACGGACTCACGGGAATTTAATAACACTTGGTGGAGAAAGGCTTGCAGGGATTGTTTTTCACGATAGAGCGGATTCTTGCGGAGCAGTTGCAAAAGGTCGGTGTGCAAACGAATTTGCTCAATCTCCTTCTCTTCTCCAAAGATGGAAAAAGTCTGTTTTTCCAGGAACAACAGACTGAAATTTTTGATCAGCAACAACTCGTGCTGGATATCCCGCTCCGGATATTCATTTTGCTGCCATGCTAGAAAATACCTGATTTCTATTCCTTCGTCCGCACAAGCAGCCAAGTGATGCAAAAGTTGGCGAGCAAAGGGAGAGGCTTTGTCCAGTTGGTTCAAGCAATGTTCCAGCAGAGGACGCAACTGATGAATGTCGTCTCGATCTTCCCGATAATTAGGGCGTGGTGGTTCCAATCCCTGCTCTATCAATTGGTTGAGCAATTCTTTGGGGGTGATTTTGAAGAGAGAGGGCTTTAATGAATTGGCTGCCAGGCGGATGCCATAAGGACGCAAACCCAGGTGTTCTGCCAGATTTTGATAATCCCTTGTCAAATCTGGATCAAACGCTTCTTGCAGCACCCGTTTGAAAAGCTCCATCGCTTCTGACATCGACAATCGATCCAGTTCCAGAACATGATTCTTGGTCAGGCTTTTGGCCAGAGCATGGTCTCGTGTGGTGATCAGGGTGAGCCAATTCAAGTTATCGGGAATCAAGAGGTGGGCATCTTCATTCCAGACATCATCCAGGATCAAAATGCCTTTTTTGGTGGTAAAGCAACTTTGATAAGCTTTTTGCTGTTGGTCATCTGTCTGCAAATGATCCGTTTCCATTCCCAGTCGGCTGAGAAATTCCACTGCTACCTCAAGGGCAGGCCGTTCTCCCACAAAAATCTCCAAGAAGGTATGTTCCGACTGGTGCTGATCAACAAACTTTCTGGCCAGAAATGTCTTGCCCATGCCCCCGGCTCCCTGCACTGAAGCAATAGCCAGAGTCTGGGTGGTCTTCTGCTTCAGGAAATTCTGCTCCAACCAGGACAACGCCTTTTCACGTCCCACGAACTCCTGCAAAGTCCCCACCCTCAAATCCTGGAACGGCAACTCCTCCAACTTTCCAGGAGGATGACCTGGTGCTGGAGAAGAATCACTGGTTGGTGAATCGGAATAATTATGGATTGTCGTAATGTTGGTTATTTGTTGGTTGTGACCAATGGTTGGGTTGATGTTACCTTCATCTCCCTTGATTTGGATAGGTGGGTTGGCTGTCTTGTCTGTGGATTTTGCTTCTCGTTCCTGTTGCCTTTGGCGGCCCTCGTCATAACGGTTCAAGAGCAGAAGACCAATCCCTAAGCCAAATAAAATACTGCTGACGATGTAATTTGGTTCGCCGCTGAACGATATGTCTGTCTGGATATTCAGGAATTCATAAACCAATTTCAGAAGTTCATGAACCAGGGGTTCCCACCAGTTCGGCGTTAAGGCAGCAATGCCTGCGGTGAACAGGGCAATCGTGATGGCATTGCGGTAATTGGAGCGTTTGATCAACTGCCATGCAAAATCGAGAATATTTTGGGGCATGCTTCCTAACCTGGCATCGTCAGAACCAAAAAATGCCACAGAGACACAGAGGGCACCGAGAAATAACAGTATTCATTTCTAATCAGCTGTAAGGAATAACTTACTGTTTGTTTTATTACTTTTTTAAGGTTAATTTGTCAAATTCAAAAAAGGGGACAGGTTTATTTTTTTAAGTTTATAAACTCAAAAAAATAAACCTGTCCTCTTTTTTCTGACTATCACTTATGATCTCGATATGTTATTCATGGGTGTCTTCACGTTCAAATGAATATCCACTATAGAAAACACCACAAAAAACCCTGCAAAAACAGAACTTTCTATCGTATATCCCAGAAATCAAGGTTAAATTAAGGACGAAAATGAAACTACAAACGACTATTATCGGGACATTGGTTTTAATTTTGGTTGTTGTTACAGGAGGCTCTCTACCAGCCATTTATTATTTACAAAAAACAGAAATTGAAGAAGAGACAAAAGAAAAAAATATTGCTTTAACAGAATTTGCCCTGCTCCAGTCCGATAAATTGCACTCTGACATTTCCCGTCTTTTGAATCCGATTGCTTATAGTGAAGAATTCACTCAATATCTAGCGAGCAAAAAAGAAGGAACCCTGGAGGATCAGTCAGAAATTAAAGAAGCGTTGGAAAGTGAATTCTTGCGCGTTAGTGAAGCGTACCCGGATTTAATCCGCACGCTGCGCTTCATCGGCCAGAATGGAGAGGAGGAAGTGGTTGTCCGGGATCAGGAAATTGATGAGGAGCGTACCAATCAACAGGGGCAGGCTTATTATACAAAAATGATCGCAGGCAATCCTTTTCAAAGCAGCCAGTTACACTTCAGGCAGACAACAGATGAAGAATGGCTGATGGAGTGGGGGATGGCTGTTGATTATGAAGGGGAGAAACTTGGGATATTGACCCTTAGTCTGCCAATGACGGGGTTGGAAGAATTGTTTGAGCCTTTTCTGATTGAGGGGCTGATTGATGCAGTCTATGTCACAGACTGGAACGGTAAATATTTATTCAATACTCGTGATCAAGAACAAGTCATGAAAGGATCAGCAGAAGAACACAGTGAGGCGTTTACTGGCTTATTATCGGGAGAAACAGGGGCTGTCGTCGATAGTGAAGATGGAGAGATGATGTCTTATGCGACTCATCATGACCTGGGAATTCGTTTTATGCTGGCCACTGCCAATGAAAGCATGATCAAAGGGCTCAATGTTGTTTTTCTAAAACTGATCCAGGTGATGGGTGTGGGATCAGTTTTTGCGTTTTTTGTTTTGATGTTCCTGATACGAAAAACGGTGATCACGCCGATCCAGGAAATAGCCCGTAGTTTGTACCGACTGTCCAAGGGTGATTTCACTCAGCGTTGCCTGGTCAACAATAACAATGAATTAGGAAATCTTGCCGAAACCACCAATGACATGGTGGGTGGTCTGGTTTCTTCGTTTGAAGGAATCCAGTCTGTGGCTGATTTGTTGGTGCATGACAGCAAAGAAATTGCGGATTCCAGCAAAACGCTGGCTGTGGGTGCCACCCAACAAGCCAGTGCTCTGGAACAAATCAGCAGTTCTGTCACTGAAATGGCATCTCAGAAAGATCATAATGTGAGAAATGCCACACAAACAGAAAAACTGGTCACAGAAACTTGTACTGATGCAGCAAGAGGGAGTCGTCAAATGCAGGAGATGGTAAAAGCCATGACAGAAATCAAAGAGGCCAGTCAAAATATTTCTGGCATCATCAAAACCATTGATGACATTGCTTTTCAAACCAACTTATTGGCCTTGAATGCTGCCGTGGAAGCCGCTCGTGCGGGCATACATGGAAAAGGATTTGCTGTTGTTGCGGATGAAGTCCGTAATCTGGCGATCCGTAGTGCAAAAGCTGCTGAAGAAACCACAGGTTTGATTGAAAGCTCTGTCAATCGTGTTCATCATGGGATCGAAATCACCAACCAAACCAGTGGTGCCTTGAAGAAGATTGCCAGCAGCATTGGCACTGTGACCAACCTGATCCAGGAAATTACAGCAGCCAGCAAAGAACAGGCCGAAGGGATCAGCCAGATTCACCAGGGCATTCGCCAGTTGGAGAATGTGACCCAACAAAATGCAGCCCAATCGGAGAAAGGAGCTGCCACAACAGTCGCACTCTCCAAACAAGCCACAACATTGAAAGAAATTCTTTCCCAGTTCACCCTACAGACTGCGGAGGAACCTGTGCCTTCTGAGCAGGACACAGCTCCTTCCGAATTGCCGGATCAAACCAATCCAAGTGCGCAACCATCCTCCGAGCAGGCGATGCTGAATCATGATTCAGTGCCCACCATCATCAAAGACGAGGAGGCGGCCCAGTTGGAGCATCAGGCGGGGCATCCGTTGGAGCATCAGATGGCAAATCCGTCGAAGCCCCTCCAGAACTAGTGCTACTGCTGTCGTCTATCAGTCCCTCTGCTTCTCCAAAAGACATATAGACGGCAAATTCTCCCAGAACCATGCCATCCAAATGGGTGGTACTGGTCCAATAAAAAGGATAATCGGTATTGCCAGCTTTGTCCTTGATAGAGGTAGTCGAAAAAACTGAGGAGATGGCTGCCGAGCTGGTGGTATCCGGTGATCTGCTGTAATCGAAAATACTGTGCAGTTCTTTGGCATTGGGCAATCGCCAATCACTGGCTCCCGCAAAGGTCAGGTTCTCACAAAAATTTAAAGCCTCCTGCCAATTCAGAGAACCGTCACTATTGGTATAGCCACTGAGATTGCTGCTCACACTGCTGTCTCCACTGTCCACTTTCATCCAGATCAATCCTGTCGCATTGTCAGTGATCGTCTCATCACCATTATCCTGAAAGTCATTGTCGCCATAGTTGGTGTTGCTACGCACAAATCTGACGTAATATGTACTACCTACGGATTCTAAAGTTTTGGGATAGCATTTGATTCGCCCATCGGCCAGATTGACTCCAAAGAAACATTCGTATTCTCCGATATTGACGTCAACGATGACTTTGCTCACATAGGTCGCATCCGTGATATATTGCGCATCAATATAGCGTCCTGTGGAGGGGTATTCAAAGTCAAAATAAGTGGTATTGATGTAAGGGACGGCATCACTGGGAACGGTGGAGCTGCTCAGATCACCTGTTCCTGTAGCCCCATTGAACTGGATCAGCGAATACATTTCTTTAATGCTGGGTACTCTCCAATCAGCATAGCCTCCTGTCGTGGCAGAGGCAGCCTGAGTCGCTGCACTGGCCCACTCCATTGTCTGAATACCTTTTTGCCACATCAACCCCGTGACATTATCGGTAATGGTGTCATCCCCATTGTCCGTATAACTGGGCGTATTGTCCGAATATTGTGCATCCTGGCCATAATATGATGTTCCTGCTGCAGGACAGGTTATTTCTCCCGTCGTTCCATTATCATAACATTTCGTCTGTCCCGAATCGGCAATAGGATACTTGTTGGTGGTGCTTGCACTGGCATCATCTCTCACACAACGGGCATAGTTGTAGATATAGACAACGTCCCCCTGAGGACCATGCCCTTCGGAATAGTCATCGGGGTCACCACTTTTGGGATCACTGCGTTGGGCTCCAGCCCCATGCACATCGGCCAGTATTTTTCCACTGGGCACAGAAGAAGCACTGAAAAGCGTTGTGGTCGTTGTCGTTGTGGTGGTCACTGTAGCGACATCAGCGCCGGTGTCTGTTGAGGAGCTTCCGCCCCCACCTCCTCCTCCACCACAAGCCGGGATGGCTATCATCAGTGTTAGTATCAATAAACCCAATAGTATATTCCAAAGGAATACGTCTTTTTGAAGTTTGTGCATGCGATCTCCGGATTAAAATGAAATAATTAAAAAACAGAGCTATCCACGTAATCCAGAAAAATTAATAAAATCCGTGTTTTACTGCCCCCTTCTCGGTCTCCCTTTGAAAAAAGGGGAGAAGATTGTTTTCCCTCTACTTTAAAGAAGGCATTGAAGACGATTTTGTACCGGAATAAGTTGATAGCTAAACACAGTAAATGTCCTGGCTGTAAATATAACATATGGATAATGTTGCAATTTTTTAATATGAGAGGAAATGAGTGGAGTCTTAATCCTCATCAGGCGAAGGTGGTGCGTGTTTTCTCTGGATGTTGACCAGATCAATGCGATTCCTATCCATTTTCTCTATCAGAAACAGGCAACCATCCAGTTCAATACTATCCCCTCGTTTTGGAATTTTTTGGAGATATTCCAGCAACATATGGGCCAGTGTCCAGTTTCCTTCTAATTGTGGCAGTATATCCCCCAGTTCTTCTCTCAACGTTTTCAGGTTCACATCTCCCCCCACGTGCCAGGTATCTTCACTGAGCTGATGAATGGTAATCTCATCTTCGGCTTTCTCATAGACATTTGTAATTTCTCCAAAGACCTCTTCCAGAATATCCTCAATGGTGACCAACCCCGTCACCGTGCCATGTTCATCGACAACAATGGCCAAGTGCTTGCGATCTCTTTGCAGTTCTCTAAAAAGCCTATTAATTCGTTTCGTTTCTGGAACAAAAACAGGCTTGATCAGGTTTAAATCTTTCAATGGACTGTTTCCTGAGTGGAGTTGCCGGTATTTTAAACAGTCACGGATGTGTAGCAAACCTACAATATCATAAGGATCTTTTTTAAAGACAGGGATATGGGAATGGTAGTTGTTGATAAAAACTTCAATGGCCTCATCCAGGGTCTTTTCGGCATTGATGTTGATGATCTCTGTTTGTGGTCTCATGATGCTATCGACACGAGTATCATCCAATTCCAAGACGGCGGTGATCATCTCTTTCTCACGTTTTTCAATCGCCCCAGACTCTTCGCTGATATTGACCATCGCCACCAGTTCCTCTTCCGTAACAGATGGAAGCGTGGCTTGTTTTCCTCCCAGGAGTAAGACCATGTAGCCAGACAGTTTGTGGAGAGCCCAGACAATGGGCATCAGTAATTTTTGGAGAAAATACATCCACGGCGCAACTGCCAGCGCATACTTTTCGGCATGAAGCTGCGCAAAGTTTTTGGGAATAATCTCACCAAAAATGAGCACTAATAAAGTCAAAGCACCGGTTGCAAATCCCAACCACTGAGAACCAAATTGTTCCGTAACCCATACCGTGCTCAGCACGGATGCACCGATATTGACCAGATTGTTCCCAATCAAGATGGTAATGAGGAACTGCTGAGGTGCTGATTTTAGCTTATCCACGAACTTGATGTTCCGTCGCTTGGATTTTTTAAGGGAACGAACCTTTGCTGCAGATAAGGAAACAAAGGCGATTTCTGATCCTGAGAAAATTCCAGAACAAATGAAGAGAATGAAAATGATGATGGGAAGTAAATAACTATCCATATGGATGACCTTTCTTTATGAATACTCAGAAGGGTTGTTTGATGAGAATCTTGAAGAAGGAAAATTTTTCAGATAAACTCTTATAAAAATTTTTGCAAACCCTATTCACAAAACTCTAATAAAATCATGATTGATGTCAAAACAATTCGTTCTTTCCAATGCAACTAAAGCGATTCTTGAAAAACGATTACTGAAAATTTACCCTGAAGACAACATTGCCCCAACGTTACAAAAGATCATTGAACGGATGGAAAGCCATGCACCAGATGGGGTTCCAACCAGCCCATCGAGGTGGGATGAGCGGGATGTTATTTTGATTACTTATGGTGACAGTATTATTTCCAAGAAACGATCTCCTTTGCAAAACTTAGCCCGGTTCATGAATACGTATTTACGGGGTCTGGTGAGTGATCTCCACATTTTACCATTTTGTCCATACAGTTCAGACGATGGCTTTTCAGTCATAGATTACCGCCGTGTTAATGAGGAATTGGGCACCTGGGAGGACATTGCCCAATTACGGAAGCATTTTGATTTAATGTTTGACTTGGTACTCAATCATGTTTCTGCACAAAGTGACTGGTTTCAAGACTATTTGAAGGGGATTGCTCCAGCCAAAGAGTATTTCATTGAAGGCGATCCATCACAGGATCTTTCTCAAGTTATCCGTCCCAGGAGCAGCAAGCTACTCACTCCTGTTGAAACCCACGATGGTGTCAAACATGTCTGGACAACCTTCAGCGAAGACCAGATCGATTTAAATTATGCCAATCCCCAGTTATTGCTGGAAATCATCGACATTCTATTATTCTATGTCCAAATGGGAGCCCGTTTCTTACGTTTAGATGCGGTGGGTTTTTTATGGAAAGATGTGCAAACCTCCTGCATGCACCTTTCCCAAACTCATGAAATCATCAAACTCTTTCGAGACATTTTAAATGCAGTTGCTCCATCGGTGGTCCTGATCACTGAGACAAATGTGCCTCATGCAGAAAATGTCAGCTACTTTGGAGATGGAGATGAAGCCCATTTGGTTTACCAGTTCAGTCTTCCTCCATTGCTCTTGCATGCTTTCAATGAGGGCAATTCCGAATATCTGACGCAATGGGCCTCTCAACTGGAGTCCCCACCACCTCATTGCAGCTTTTTAAACTTTACTGCCTCTCACGATGGCATTGGATTGCGCCCCTTAGAAGGATTGTTGCCTCCCAATGCGATTGAGACATTGCTCGACTGCATGAAACGTTTTGGGGGAAAAATCAGTAAACGCAAGAAGCCCGATGGAACATCTTCACCTTATGAGATCAACATTTCCTATTTTGATGCCCTCAAAGGAACCTGTGAGGGTATTGATCAATGGCAGAAGGAACGGTTTCTTTGCTCTCAAGCCATTATGCTGGCCTTTCAAGGTGTCCCTGCCATCTACCTCCATAGTCTGACAGCAACACCAAACGATCAGGAATATGTAAAAACCACGGGAAGGGCTCGCTCCATCAACCGCCACAAATGGGATTATTCGCAGTTGAATGATTTATTGTTCAACCCAAGAAAGATCAATGCACGGATTTTACATGAACTCCGGTGGTTATTGAATTTGCGTAAAGGCCATGCGGTTTTTCATCCAGAAGCTCCCCAGGAAGTGTTGAAACTGAACTCTGCACTTTTTGGATTGTCACGAAAAAGCATTGATGGTTCAGAATGGATGATTGCGATCAATAATTTGACCAATCGCCCCCAGGTCATCTCTTCGACCATGCATCCCTTACTGAAAACCAGGGGCACGTGGCATGAGCGTGTGAGTGATACGTATCTTTTCAGCTACAATTTTGAAATTAAGATGGAACCGTATCAAACACTGTGGCTCTTTCACGAACTCTGAGAGTAACCAGCATTATTGGTTATCTTCTTCAACAGCCTTATACAAACGATAATAAAAATCAGGAACGGCACTAATGACTCTGTTCCAACTAGGGATAAAGGGCGTTTCCATGGGATTGTCTAGAAAACGCTCACCTGCCCACATGATGGATTTTGCAAAAAGCTCAACGGCTTGCTCCTCCACATGACGGTCCAGTTTCAATCCATTCATTAAGGCATCATTGTAGTACTGCTCTATGAAATCCAGGGCAATACGAAAGTAAGTGGCTTTCACGGTACGAAACGTTTCCATCGAAAAGACAACCCCAGCCGATGCTAATTTTCGAAACATCGCTTTTGAAATGTCGGTACTCATTTTAGCCAGACCAGCTTCCGCATCCTCAAGAGACAGAGGTTGATGTTTATGATCATAGGCATCAGCAATATCAACCTGGCAGACATGCTTTACTCCATAATCCCGGTAAACCTCAGAAAGTACTCCAACTTCCAAACCCCAATCGCTGGGGATTCTCAGATTCTGCAACAGATCTGCCTGCATGGAAAATTCACCTGCCAGGGGATATCGAAAGCTATCCATGAAATCCAAATACTCAAGGGGACCAAACATTTTCTTCAAGGTACGGATCAGGGGGGTGACTAACAGGCGAGAAACGCGACCATTCAATTTTTGGGTCGCAATGCGGTAATAATATCCTTTACAAAATTTATAATTAAAGCGAGGATTGGCAACAGGATAAAGGAGGCGTGCTAATAATTGGCGTCGGTAGGTGGTGATATCACAGTCGTGTAAGGCAATGGCTGCTGCACGGCCAGAGGCTAAAATATAACCGTAGCAGTACCAGACGTTCCTTCCTTTGCCCATTTCCCGAGGTGCTAACCCTTCTTCTTGTAACAACTGATCCAACTCCGTTAAACGAGGGCCATCATGCCACAAAATTCGATGATGTTGAGGCAGTCGTCCAAAATACTCTTTGGCTTTTGCAAATTGATCGGCATCCGCACGATCCAGACCAATGACAATTTCATCCAGATAATTCACTGGTATGAGTTCATCAATAATATTTGACAAAGCAGAGCCTTCCAACTCAGAATACAACGAGGGTAACACTAAACTCATGGGGGAAGTTTTAGAAAAGCTGACTAAATCGGCTTCCAGGTATTCGGTGCTTCGATTGGTTAAATTATGCAATGTGGTGATCGCTCCGCCTTGAAAATAATCTCCCATAATTTCCTTTATAAATAATCGTTGATAATTGAATCCATCGCCTGCTGCCATCCCTGAGGACCAGGCTTTGTTGTGTAGATCACCGATGATCGATGCTCCAACTTCATAGACTGTGAGTTCACTCCTTGAATCACAACCGGAATATCCACCTCAGTCAACATGGCCAAATCATTGGGACTGTCTCCCAGGCCAATACTGAACACTTCTGTAATATTTTTTTGTCTTCGAAATTGCTCAATCAACCACCGTACCCCCAATCCTTTGTCGACAATTCCCTGGATATGTAAAAAACGTCCTCCCTGCAACGTTTGTAGTTCATGAGTTTGTAATTCCTCTTGGAAAGCTTGCAAGGACTCAGGGGAGTCTAACCATTGCACCGGTTCAGCGCACAACCTCGCTTTGGCCTGCCCAGCCTGCTCTAATGAGAGCCCTGTTATTTCAGCCAGCGTTTCTGAGGAAATATCATGGAATCCCCGGAATTGATAGCCTTTCTCCGTTCTTAATTGATCCAGAATTCCAATAATTTTTTCATAAGCAACACCGAAAAAGGTGACATCAAACTGATCAACTGCTTTTGAAGAAGTAGTCCAATAATCCTCTGGAATGCAAGCAGCCCCACCATTTTCAATGATAAATGGATGCCAAAGCTCCATGGCTTGGCGCAGGCGCTTCATTTCTTCCAATGTCTTACTGGAATTCAAAATGACAGGAATGTGACGGGCTTTTAATGTGGCCAGGGCTTTTGAAGCAGGTGCATAGGTATAAGTATGGTGATCGAGAAGGGTACCATCCAAGTCGGTGAAGACGAGTACTTGTTGCATAACGAAAAAATCTCTATTTGTTGTGCTTCTTTCAATGTAGGAATACTGATACGGCTAATGAGAGATACACTTGATCTCATAAGGAGCGGCAAGTTGTTTTCAATTTGCAACAGTTGCCGTAACTCATGAAAGGTGGTTTGGGTGGTGGATAAGAACGGATCAACGTTATACTATGTTTTTGCAAAGAATTCAAACTTCCCTGCAATAGAATCATGCATATGCTGTCAGACTTCAATGGTTTTGGGTAATACTGACGGATGGAATCCAGGTACGTTTCCGTCGCTCCAAGCGACTCTCTACCTCCTCCCCATCAAAATTAGCGATAGCCTTCACAAAGACGGATGGATCAACACCTTCAAAGGTATTCACGTTGACCACCGCATACAGACGGTCTTCCATCTCACTGGTCACAAAAGGCACTGCTCCGCATCGGGAACATACATAGAACTCCGCCGTACTTGTACCGAATTGATAATGAGAAACCAGGGAGTCGTTGTGAACCACAGCTCTCAATTTTGCTTCTTGATTGGAGGTATAGAGACCTCCATGTTTGGAGCAAAAGGTGCAACTACACGCACGAACAGGGATTTCGGCACCATCGCCTGGCCAATGGAAAGTATAGCTGATATTGCCACAGTGACATTTGCCATCTATTAGTTTCATAGTTAGCTCCTACTATTGAATGTTCCTTGATTTTCTTTTCCCAATAACTTCTGAATGGTTTGGACGAGCTTTTCAGCCTCAATGGGTTTCATAAAAAACTCTTGGATACCAAGAGAATTAATCTTTTCTTCTGAAATATCGGCACTGTATCCTGTGGTCAGAATGATGGGTAAATTGGGCCGAATCTTCAGCATTTGCAGACTGACCAGATCACCAGTTAAATGAGGCATAACATGGTCTATCAAAATCAAATCAAATCGATTTGGAGTTTCTTGAAAAACTTCTAATGCTTCCACTTCATTATTGAAAACTGTGACTTCGTATCCAATGTCTGCGAGCATATCTTTGAATAAACCTGTGATGGCAGCTTCATCATCAATCACCAAAATATGCCCTTCTCCCTTGGAAAGCATGACTTCTTTGGGCTCTTCCTCGTTGGTTTTATCTTGTGCAGCAGGAATATAAATATAAAAAGTCGTTCCTTGATTTGGTACACTTTCCAGGGTAATGACTCCACCATGCTGCTCAATAATACTATGAACCACTGATAAGCCCAACCCCGTTCCTTTTCCCACTTCTTTTGTTGTAAAAAACGGATCGAATATTTTTTCTTGATCGTCCAGGGAAATGCCGCAGCCTGTATCACTCACTGTCATTTTTAGATATGAATTTTCGATCAGTTTGGATAGGGTACTTTTATTATCATCATACTTTTCTTCCTGCAAACTGACTTTCAGGACACCACCTTTTCCTTCCATGGCATGAAAGGCATTTGTGTAAAGATTGATCAACACCTGGTGCAATTGAGAGAGATCCGCCAGAATCGGAGGGCAATCGGGATCAATATCCTGTTGGATATCGATGGTGACTGGCAAAGTGGCTCTGATCATTTTAAGAGTTTCCTTCACCAGAGGCTGGATGTAGTGTACATTGTATTTCTGACTTTCCATCCGACTGAAAGTTAAGATTTGCTTGGTTAAATGGGTGGCTCGTTTTCCAGCCTCATAGATACTTTCAACATAAGATTTCTCTACACTATCCTCTGGCAGTTTTTTCAGCAAAATATGACCATACCCTTGCATAATGGCTAAGATGTTGTTGAATTCATGAGCAATTCCTCCTGCCAGGGTCCCCATGGCTTCCATTTTTTGTGACTGGCGCAGTTGGGCTTCCAGTTTTTTGCGTTCCGTGATATCCACATGAGTTCCAACAATACGAACCGGTTTTCCTTCTCGGTTATGAGTGGCATTTGCCCTAGAAAGAATATCCACCCAATGCCCATCTTTGTGACGCATCTGAAAATCGTTCTCAAAGCGTTCCCTTTTCCCTGCTAAAAGTTCATTCAACATAACCCATGATGTTTGCACGTCTTCTGGTTTAGTGAGACGTTCCCATTCTGAAAAATCATTTTTAATCTCGTCATCCGCATACCCCAGTAGACTTTTCCAAACAGGAGAATAGTAGATTTCACTGGTTTCCAGATTCCAATCATACAGACCATCATTGGCAAATTTCATAGCCAGGGCAAATCGTTCTTCACTATTGCGCAACGATTCTTCAGCCTGTTTACGTTCAGTAACATCTTGTACCGTACCAATGACCTCCAGAATTTCACCTTTTTCATCACAGATAGCCTCTCCTTTTGTGATGGTATGACGTACAGTGCCATCAGGATGAAGGACCCGATATTCGATCTGATAAGGTTGCTTGGCTTCTATAGAAGAGAGGGATACCATTCTGGCCATTTCGCGATCATCGGGATGGATGGCCATAATTCCCGCCTCAAGGAGAGAATCATGAATGTCCGCAGGAGATAATCCAAAGATTTGGTATAATTCATCTGACCATACCACCTCATAGGTGACTGGATCTAACTTCCAAATACCGATCTGAGCAGCCTCTACTGCCTTTTGTAACATGGATTCGCTGTCTCGTACTTTTGCTATCGATTGTTGAAGTTCGGCATTTTCCCGTCGGAGTTCCGCTAACTCATTTATCAGTTGCTCCTTGGTTTTATCGATATCGTTCATTTGATCTCTTATAGTACCGTGACTAAGATATGTCCTGTTGTCTTATCGTAATCATAATCTTTTTCTTAGAACCTGTTTGGAAAAGATGGTTCGTGGCGAAAAATCTGCTCAATGAGATGGTTTTAATTATAAGGAAACTTGAAAGTCTACAACATGTAAAGCCAAAGTTACACTCAATTTTTTAAGGGCATGATCATATTCTCGTCCGATAAACATTTTTCATACATTTGATAAGGGAAGGGGATCACTTTTTCTCTGTTTTTTTAAGCAGAGATTAGAGAGGGTTTTGTTCCAGAATAAGTTGATAGCCGATCATGCCTGTTTTTTATTTTTTAACCATTTGAAATCATTGATTTAAAAAATCTCCCCGGAAAAATAGGTACTCCGTCCCCATATACTACAATTTTAATATCTGATTTAGTGTAATATTCCAATTTTTTTATTTTTTAACCATTTGAAATCATTGATTAAAAAAATCTCCCCGGAAAAATAGGTACTCCGTCCCCATATACAAAAATTTCTTTTTTGCTATACCTGGCTATACAAGTTAAGGATAAGCCCTTTAGAACCTGTTTGGAAAAGATAGTTCGTGGCGAAAAACGGAAAGTTGAGTCTGTCTTAAAAGCGAAACTTGTATAAAAGGAGTAGGTTATGAATACAAATGGAAAAAGGATAATCGGAGTTGTTGGGGGGGTAGGTCCCTATGCAGGAATCGATCTTGTCCAAAAGATATTCAATCAGACAAAAGCAACATGTGATCAAGAGCATTTACCTGTATCCATGTTGTCTGTTCCTGGCTCAATACCAGATCGAACTGAATTTCTATTAGGGAAAGGCGATGTCAACCCCGCCTTGGCCATATCAGAAGTCATTTGCACATTATACCAACAGGGAGCCTCAGTGGTTGGCATGTCCTGCAATACTGCCCATGCGGCACCAATACTCAATGAAATTATCGATAGAATCCCAAGAGAGGTAAAGCTGGTCAGTACAATACATTCGGTAGCCAAGTATATTAAGGAGCATTACCCATCCATAGTGAAGGTAGGCATCTTGTCCACAACGGGGACATTTCTGTCTAATGTTTACCCAGACTGTTTGTCGGAATATGGATTAGTTGGCATCCAGGTTTCAGAAGAAATTCAGGAATTTCACGTTCAACCAGCCATTTATGATCGGAATTATGGGATCAAGGCCCATTCAAATCCTGTCACAACACCAGCAAAAAGAGGCTTATTAACAGGGGTAGAGTACATGATTGAAAAAGGGGTAGAAGCCATTATTTTAGGATGCTCAGAACTCCCACTTGCGCTGAAATATAAAGAATTCAAGGAAGTACCATTGATTGATACAACGCAGGTGTTGGCTCGTGCCTTAATTTTAGAGGCTTCACCTGAAGATTTATTAGAATGATGTATCAAACCAAACAAGGTAGAAACGTTCAGCAAAACCTTATCCACTTTTAGCTGTTAAAAGTGGTTTTTCAATAACTCAACGAAGGGCAATCATGTGGTACATCAGTTTTCACGGTGGCTCAGGGGGTGTCAATAACATCCTGGTTTATCATGACAGTGGCAAGCCACATTCCCATCCTGATCTCCTGCCAACGGGTGGGTCCAATCCAGTACTGCAGGAATTGCGAAGTTTTTTCATAACCGGTGACCTCCTCTATGTTGTGAATGCCTATAAGGACTATAGCCAGATCCTTCTCTACGAGGAGGAAGGAAACAGCGGTTATCAATTCCAAGAGATTTATGCTTCCAAAGACACGGTCAACTCCATTTTACATCCCTATGACCTGACCTTTGATACACAGGGCATGTGTTATATTTCCAGCCAGGACACTAATGTGATCACCGGTTTACAAGGAGCAAATGACCCTCTTGAGGTTGCTCCTTATCTCCAACAACAGTATCCCCCACCCAATGAGTTCTTTGCCGGAACCATTGTCGCCTCTTCAATTGGAGCACTTCCCAACACGCCCACTCCAGCTCCGCCAAATGTACCGGTACCCCAGGGACTTGGAGTTAGTTTCACAAACAATGAGGATGAAAAGGTCTCCCATTCAGTACGAGGAGTACTCTTCGACAATGGGTATCTTTATGTAGCAGATGAGCCATCAAATAGCGTCAAGGTCTATGACAGCAAAACTGGAAAACGTTATGGTCAAATCATGGGAGACAATCTTGTCAATCCTGTCCAACTTCTTCTATACGAGAAGGTTCTCTATATCGGCAGCAGTGGTAATGATAGTGTCGTGAACTATGATCTCTCGCAGGGCCATCCAACAGAAATTGTCACCCCCCAGACATTTATTGATGGGGAGGTGAAACACGTATCTGGAATGGCCTTCGGTCCAGATCGCTATTTTTATGCAGCAGAAAGAAAAGCACAAAAAATAAAGAAGTTTCCCCCTGATGGAAAAGGCAAAGGAGAGGATTTTATCAAGGATTTACCAGATAACCCGGAGTTCATCCGATATGTGCCAAAAAGCAAGGACTAATCCTCTTACTTGGTCTCCGGACGGCGACCCATTCCTCAGTACAAGTATTCACAATAAAGTACTATTATAATCCGTCACTTTACACTTTGTCATCTAAGGTATATGGTAAATTGCATAGAATAGCGAATAGTGGTTGGGAGCGTAAAAAACGGACATACCCCTCGAAGAAATCAATGATCTTCTGCTTGCAGAAGCAGAGTGCAATAATGGAGAAATGGAACCATTTTTGTTCCAAAGCAATAATTTCAATAGTAGGAAAGGTTTTCAATGGCAAGTAACACGAGAACACTCCGACAGCTTCCCGGTCTGGAAATTGTGGGACGGGGGGTTTATCTCAGACCTCATCGGCCCTATGAATTAAAAGAGATTCTTTTCAAACGGGACAAGGAGCGCAAATATTACTCTGTGGAAACGGCGCAAACGTATTCCATTCCGGAAGGCTATGAAATGAATGATAGTCCTCCCATGCCTGCTAAGCAGACGCTCAATCAGGTATCCATTGAAGAATCATTTGAGCGCTTTGACAAACAATTCAGTTTGGATGCCAATCTTGCAGTCAGTAACGGGCTCTTCAGTATTGATGCCAATGCCAGTCAAAGTAAACAAATGCGGAGTGAAGAAGAAGCTTACTATGCATCCAGGAGTTCTTTCATTCCATTGTGGACCGTCTACCTGCCTTCAGTAGCAGGGTTTTCGGAAGATACATTTGAGATAGAGATACCCACTCCGTTCAGGCATGCACAGAGAAAACAGTACGAAAAGTTTTTTGCACGCTACGGCACCCATTATGCGACCAGAGTTTGGGTGGGAGGAAAGGCCGTACTGACCTTCACCATTGCCAAATCCTCTCAGATGAGCAAAGAGCAAATTCAAGCAGGCATCAAAGCCAGCTTTGGCGGATTGGGCAACAGTCGTGTGGAAACCGATATGAAAGATAGTAAGGAGCAACTTCAGAAAAACTCGGAATGCACGGTTTCTGGAAAAGGTGGTGATGAACTGAAGCTCGCCACCCTCAGTTCCCTGGATGAGCAAAGTTATAATGATTGGTTGGCAACCATCAAAGAAAATCCACAAGCGATTGAAATTGAAGTTGCTGGAATCTGGACACTGATCAGTGATGAGGAAAAAGCGAAGGCCCTTCAAGATGCCTACAAAGCCGCTACTACTTTTACTCCTGTCTCTGCAGTGTTCAAGATTGATGATTCGATCTATTTCCTCAGAGGCAATAAATATTTTTCCTACAATATAGAAGCAGGAAAGAGTGAAAAACCCAGACTCATCGCTGACGAATGGCCTGTTTTATCCGAACTTGGAATTGAGAGAGTTGATGCTTCCTTGAAGGGAGATGATTTGTTTTCCCAGGAAGGAGAAGATCTCAACAAAAAAGTTTTTTTCTTTTTCAAAGACAAATACCTTCGTTTCGATATTGGTACCTATCAGGTAGACACGGGCTACCCTAAACGGATCACCGAAGGCTGGCCTGGGGTAACGTTTGAAAGAATTGATGCTGCAATCAATGCAGGTCCCACTTCAATCTATTTTTTCACAGGAAATCAATATTTCCGTTACAACATTTTCGAACACCGGGTGGATGAAGGATATCCCAAATTGATCAGTCAACGCTGGGCCGGGGTGACTTTTGATCGGATTGATGCCGCCATTTATTGGGGAGATGGAAAGATTTACTTTTTTCGAGAAGATCAGCACATTCGTTACGATATGGTGACTTATCGCGCTGACCCAGGGTATCCCAAAGAAATTATTGGAAGCTATGTGGAAGATTGGAAGTTTTTTGACTGAACACGGAAAGGAAAAGCCAATGGTAGAAAAAAACACGAAAACAGAAGAAGCCAGGCAAATGGTAAAAAAATACATGCTGATCGTATTAGGGGTAGGGCTGTTGCCATTCCCGCTAGTGGACGTTGTAGCCATTTCAGGCATACAACTCAAAATGTTGCATGGCCTTGCCAAGCTATATGATATCGAATTTGTCAAACATCGTGGCAAATCATTGATTGCCTCATTACTGGGAGGCGGTGCTACCGTTTCTCTTTCCTATAATGTTGCCAGTGTGACCAAAAGCGTCCCAGTGTTTGGACAAGTGACTGGAATGGTCAGTACTTCTCTCCTGGCAGGGGCCTCCACCTACGCGATTGGGCAAGTTTTTATTCAACACTTTGAATCAGGAGGCACCTTTCTGAATTTTGATCCCCAGAAAGTCAGAGAACACTATCTCCAACATATGGAAGACGGAAAAGCCGAAATCAAAAAAAGTTTTGCCGGTATTAAACCGTAACCTCGTAGTCAAAACTATAAATATTTGTCATAGAGGCACGGAAAACATAGAGAAAAAATATTTTTCAAAAACAAAAGACTCTGAAGCTCTGTGATGCAGCTTTTTATATTAATAGCTAATTTTTTTTCTGATTCCCCCGAATGTAGAGGGGGCAAAAAAATATTGTTCGTTTTGATGAAACTCATACGTGGTTACCCTCCACAGAGACAATATGCTTAATTGGTAATCACTTTGATCAAATGATCATACTTCTCCAGATCTTGAATTTCTACAGAAATTGGTAAAAACTGTTGGAGTATATGAATGTTGGTTAAAGTGTGCTTTGAGATTGTTGTGGTTCGAAAACTCCCTTCTCCAGCGATAGCGATGAGTAGAACTAATTGATCAGCCAGATATTCTCCCACCGGAGCAGTAGAAGTTTGATACCGACGGACTTGATTCACCACATGCTTGGCTACGGTTTCAGCAGAAGTTTTGATCTCACCAAATCCTGTGAATACTTCGGTAAGATTGTTATGTTCCAATTCAACAATCAGCACATTACCAGGACCACGGGAATTCTTAACTTCACAAGTGTTCAATTTATTTTCAGACCATCCAGTTTTTTTCCGGATGACTTGAATTTCTCGTTGGGCAATATCCAAGGGAAGCTGTGCCACTCTTGCCTCAGCACTCTGTCTTTGCAATCTCCCGCGTTCCAAAAGATGAATAGGGTGAAGTTCCTCCACAGGTTCAATGGTCACATCAAACTTTCCACCACCTGCAGGGTAGAATCCAGGGCGCTCTAAATAAGCTGTAATTTGAGGCCCCATCCGACAAACCAAGGGGAGGTATGTCTTTTGAAGAAAGTCAAAAGGGGGTGCATACGGATTATGTGTACCACCTTCTAACACAAGATGCGATGGCCCTGGTGCTGTTAAAAATGCAGGAAGAATAGATTGTAATACCGCAATAGCACTACCTGCCGTTCCCACTGAAAAATGATACTCTCCTGGGACTACCGATTGCGGTTCAAAAGTCAAATCTTCCGAACCGATATGTGCGCCTGTCACTTTAGCATTGCTGATTTGAGAGGCTGCCTTTACTGCAGTCAAGTGCTGACGCATCAGACCAGGCTTTTTCCGATTAGCACGAATGCTTTGAATGTAAAACGGCTGAGATGTTAAGATCGAAAGGGACAGAGATGTTCGCAAAATTTGTCCACCACCTTCACCATAACTTCCATCAATAGTTAACATTAATTTCCTCTCCATTTACCCTTTCACACAAACAACCTGCTTCAAGGTATAAACAACTTCTACCAAATCTTTTTGCGCGGCCATCACTGCATCAATCGATTTGTAAGCACCAGGTGTTTCATCAACCACTTTTGCATCTTTTCGGCATTCCACACCTGCTGTTGCTGTCTGGTGATCGGTTACAGTGAATTGTTTTTTAGCTTCCGTCCGAGACATGATCCGTCCCGCGCCATGACTGCAACTGTGAAAACTGTTGGGATTTCCCAAACCTCTGACAATATATGAACGTGCTCCCATGCTTCCAGGTATAATTCCTAATTCTCCATTTCTAGCACGAACCGCTCCTTTTCGAGTCACCCAAACATCTTGATCAAAATGATACTCTTTCGCCACATAATTATGATGACAATTAACCACTTCCAAAGTGGCATCAAATTCAGGAATACCCTGACAGGATTGGACGGCTTTGATGACATTCTCCATCATCACTTCCCGATTCTTGAAAGCAAACCGTTGTGCCCAACCAACAGCTTCCACATAATCTTCAAAATGGACACTTCCTTCTGAAAAATAAGCCAAATTGGTGTCAGGTAGATGGACTACAAGCCTCTGCATCTCTTCTTTGGCTTTTTCAATAAAATAATGCCCGATGCAATTGCCAACTCCACGTGAACCACTATGAAGCATGAGCCAAACTCGATCATTTTCATCCAGACATACTTCGATAAAATGATTGCCAGTCCCTAACGTGCCAAGGTGATTGATGTGATTGGAGCTTCTCACAACAGGATGTTTCTCAGCAATTTTTTCAAAATCTTTTTCTAAGGTTTTCCATGCTCTGGTAGTACTGTCTGGATAATTGGACCATGCCCCACGATCATTTTTTCGTCCTCGATGGGTTCTTCCATGAGGAACAGCCTTCTCAATCGCATGACGCATTTCTGATAAATTGTCAGGAAGAGTACTCGCCTTCAAGCTGGTTCGCACTGCCATCATTCCACATCCAATATCCACTCCGACGGCTGCTGGGATAATCGCGCCATAGGTGGGAACCACACTGCCGATGGTTGCACCTAATCCATAATGAACATCAGGCATCACGGCTACCCATTTATGAATGAAAGGTAGACTGGCCATATTGTATAATTGTTGTTTCGCCTTTTCATCAAAAGGAACTCCATGAGTCCAAGCTTTGACAGGAACCCCGTGAAGTGGTTGAAGGACTTCATAATGAGAGTTGGACATTATATCTCCTTTTTTAAAAATACCTGAATCCACAAATCATTTTTTCACAAATTGGTCGACATGACGAGACTCGAACTCGCATACGTTAATAACCAAGGCATTACTCTTGGCAATTCTCATCCTTGGAAAATGCGCTTCCCTTGCTTGTTACCCACCTGAAAAACCAGGTCGCTATAGGTGCTTCTGCAACCAGACGGAATCGAATTTTTTAACGCTCATCTTACTGATACTCCTTTCGCTCAACTTTTTAGGAGCCGCTTCCTTTTACGACACATGCCGAATTCCGTTTCTGTTTTCCATCACTTTTAGAAACAAATCGGTTTTGATAAAAAGTTAAAAAGAGTGGAGTCGCCGGGATTCGAACCCGGAACCCGGAGGTTACCAATGTAGTTTCAACAGCATTCGTAAATTATTACGACAAGGGGAGTTGAAACATTCCAGCTCTACCCATTGAGCTACGACCCCACATAATCTTTGTTGTAGTGGAACTATTGGCAGGACAAGAGTGATCAAGACTTTCATAAGGTATGTAGTCTTCATCGCATTCCTACCAATACGTCCCTTTATTCTAATGAAATAGATTCGATTTCTCCCACCCAATGATCCGAAGCTAAAGCCCCTTTGGCAAAATCAACGACCACTTGAAACACTTGATCTGAAAAACCGCCGATATTTAAAATATCTTCTTGCTCAATCGCTTGGGTGGTTCTATAAGGTTGAATATCAATACATACCAACTTTGCTTGAGGATTACGTTCTTTGAATCGATTCCATTCCCGCATCATTTGAGTTCCTCCCGCGTGACACGCACCTAGCCATGATTCATTGTCAGAAATGAAAATCACGAGGTCTCCTTTTTTATTGAGTCGGTTTAAAAAAGCCAAAGGAGCACTGCAATTTGTTCCACCTCCACCAACAGATGCTAATTTTTCGGTGTTGGTCATCACGCTATCCCGCGAATTGAGATCTAAAGACACAACCTGATGCTCAAATGGTAAAACACTCGTATGAGGATTGTTCCTCAAAATCGCGGCAGTAATCAATGCGGCAATGTCGATACAACGAACCACACTACTCGAACCTCGACGATAGCCTGTCACAGAAGAAAATGTCATGGAACCCGATACATCCGGACAAACATAAATTTGCTCTTTGATTGTCGGGATATTCTCAAGAGCGATTTCCATTGCATCTTGCAAAGCGTTCCGAATTATTGATGGCACTTTCTTTCCAATCTGCGAGTAAGCTACCATTAATTGGTAAGGAAATACTTTAGCTTGATGGATCGCCTTTACGTCTGCTAATCGCTCTGCGATTAATTCGCTCATTCCTTTTTCCTCAAATACGCCATGCCGGGCAAAAGTATTTAGATTCATTCTTGTCATTTGCCAAGAAGCATTTTTGGCGATTTCTATCCACTCGGATTTCCCTAAATCCAAAGCAGTCAAGAATTGAAATGGAATTTGAGGAATACGTTGAGTGTTTTTATTTTTATACGCTTCAAAATCTTTTACACTCTCTGGCAAATCATCAAAAACATAGTCTCGCCCTAAGAGATAACCATAAAGCGCATTTCGACTTTGGGTTAATGGTTTGGGGTGAACCATTTTGATAATATCTGCTAAAGAGGGACTTTGACCTACTGAAGCACAAAACAACCGGTAATCACTTTGTTGATCCAACCACTGAACGATAAGACGTTTTGGTAAAGATCCTAATGACTTACGTCCAATGACTCCAGAGCGCACGATCTGTACAAAATTCCTCACCATTTTCCCATTGTCCATCACCTGACAAAAGGTCTCAGGCAAAAACTCAGGAGCTTTTTGTGACAGGATGGCGCATAACAAAGCAGGGGTGTCCTTCATGTATCCTCTTTGGCGACAATAGATTGCAGTTTGTGCAATAAATTGAGGCTCCACTTGCTCGCAAAGCTTTATGATCATTTCCAATTGCGTTTCGGCACTCGCGTAAAATGTAGCGTTCAAACAACCGGTTGACGCGTATTGTGCCAATGCGTGTTTGGGAGAAAAAGCATAAGCGGGTGAAAACTCATGATTGATTGTATTTGCTTCAGGAATAAGCTTTCCAACAATTGATTGGAACAATGTTTTATTTGCCATATTATCTCCCTTTAAGATATGTGAATCATTTGTCTTTGTATATTCCTTTTGCTCCAAGCATGCCAACTATGATTTTTTATTTTCTACTTAATTTTTTAAACGACCTAACTCACTGTAAATAAATAATAATTTTTTAATAAAATTTAAAAACTGGTAACATGAGTGAAGTGAATAAGAAAAATTCTTTCATAATATTTTATAAAAAATTATATAAATTTATATTAAATTATAATATATAAATTATCATGAAATGGATGCCTATCAGGAAGGATAACTATGAAAGATAAATCGGTAGTCGTTTTAGGATTACTAGGACCAACTCTGGACAGTGGCGCTACTCAAAATCGATGGGAGCGGTGGAGACCAACT
>JANQHV010000101.1 GCA_028282505.1 SAR324 cluster bacterium
AATCAATGATATTACTGTGCTGAAAGATTTGAAAAGTCTAACAGTGTTAGATTTATCTTCCAATCAAATCACTGATTTCTCTCTACTCAAAGAATTAAATAATCTAACAGTGTTATATTTATCTTCCAATCAAATCAGCGATATATCTCCGCTCAAAGAATTAAAAAATCTAACAGTGTTAGATTTATCTTCCAATCAAATCGGTGACATTTCTCTGCTCAGAGATTTAAAAAATCTAACAGTGTTAGATTTATCTTCCAATCAAATCAGCGATATATCTCCACTGAAAGAATTAGTTGAGTTGAATCGGTTAGACCTTCAACAAAATCCAATCGAACAACTCCCACCCTGGATTACAGACTTTGAGATGAAAATCCAATTGCAGGAATATGGCAGAGATGGATATATCACTTTTGATGAGAATCCTCTCAAGCACCCGCCCCTTGAAATTGTCGGACAGGGCAGAGTGGCCATCAAGAACTACTTTCAACAACTTAAGGAACAGAAAGAAGATTATTTATTTGAAGCCAAAATGCTGATTGTCGGTGAGCCAGGAGCTGGGAAGACCTCGTTGGCCTGGAAAATAGAAGATGGGGATTGCAACTTGCCCCAGGAAGACGAAACCACGAAAGGCATTCAGGTCAAGCAATACTATTTCCCTTTGCACAGGGACGATTTTTCTAGCTTCCCTCATCCGGAGAAACTGAAAAACTGCAACTTCCGACTCAATTTATGGGATTTTGGTGGTCAGGAAATTTATAAAGCCACCCATCGCTTTTTCCTCTCCAGACGTTCTCTGTATGTACTGGTAGCTGATAGCCGCAATGAAGATACGGACTTCAATTATTGGTTGCATATCGTGGAAATGTTTGGTGGTCAGAGTCCACTGCTGATTGTGCTGAACGAAAAGCACCAACGCCGCCGCAATCTTGACATTGCCACCATGCGGAAACGATTTACCAATATTTCAGAAGTGCTGGATCTGGATCTGGCCGAAGCAGACAAAACCCGCCTCAGTAAACTGGAACGGGCGATCAAATATTATGTCTCACAATTGCCTCATATTGGCAGTCCTGTGCCAGCAAAATGGACAATCATTCGTGAAGCCATCGAAACCGATCATCGCAATACGATTACTTTGCAGGATTATATGCAACTCTGCCATGATAACAGCATCACCCGACCGCAGGATGCCCTTGTCCTGAGCCAATACTTTCACGACATTGGGGTTTTTCTGCATTTTCAGGATGATGAACTGCTGAACAAAACGATTTTTCTCAAGCCAACCTGGGCCACCAATGCTGTCTATCAAATCCTCGATCACGAATTACTCAACCTGAAAAATGGCCGCTTCCACAAGGAAGACGCAAAAATCATCTGGAGTGAAGATGAATTCATGTTTGTGCGTGACGAACTGTTGAGGCTGATGCAAAAATTCTTTCTGACTTATGAAATAGGCAATACCGGTGAATACATCGTGCCTGAACGGCTTCAGGCATCTCAACCAGTCTATGCGTGGGAAAAAAAAGACAATCTCTTCTTGCGTTACGAATATGATGTTTTTATGCCCAAAGGCATCATGTCTCAGTTGACCGTGCAAATGCATCACTATATTTGCAATCATGAATATGTTTGGCGACGGGGTGTGGTGTTGGAACGGGAAAATACCAGTGCTGAAATCATTGAAAGCTATGATGCCCGCACCATTAAAATAAGCATCGTTGGTCAAAATAAGCGGGATTTCATGACCATCATCACTGAACAACTGGATCAGATCAATTCCCAGTATGAAAAAATGAAAGTGGAAAAGCTGATTCCCTGCCACTGTAGCGAGTGTCAAATTGCTGACGAACCCTTTTTCTTTCAATATCAAAATTTGAAACGCCGCCTTGAAAAAGGAAGGCAGGAAGTCGAATGCGAGAACAGTTATCAAATGGTTAATGTGCGCAGCTTGCTGGATGAAGTGATCAATGAGGCGCTGATTCGTACTGGTGAGTGGAAAATGATGACGAAACGGGATGATTGTCAACCCGAAACCATTCAACGGAATAAAGTCTTTATCAGCTATTCCCATAAAGACCAAAAGTGGCTAAAAAGAGTCCAGACCCATTTAAGCGTGTTGGACAATCTGGGTGTCTCTGTCCATGCGTGGGACGATACGAAAATTCAAGCAGGCATGAAATGGCGTGAGGAAATCGAAAAGGCATTATCCACCGCCAAAGTAGCCATTTTGCTGGTCAGTACTGATTTTTTGGCCTCACCGTTCATTCAGACGAAGGAACTGCCTCCTCTATTGAAAGCGGCTGAAAATGAGGGTGCCACCATTCTTCCCTTAATTCTCACTCCCTGCCTGGTAGACCAACACCAAGACCTGATCGAATTTCAAGCGGTCAATGATCCGGCAAAACCCTTATCACAATTGACGGAGCATGAGCAGGAAGAGAGACTGGTTGCCTTGGTAAGAAGTGTCTTGGAATTAGTGAAAGCAAAAGAAGAAGAGATTACTTAAATTGCTTCCATCCCCCGGACACTTTATAAAAGACAGGCACGTTTAAGGATGACATAGCCGCAGCTCCTACATCTCCAATACAGTCACTTGATTGTACATGTCCACTGGTACAACCATTCACTGAACATTTGTTGCTTGTTGTATACATTGTCGGGTTTTTCGGGGCTAATGTTAGTCCATCCATTCCCATATAAGAAGCAATTTGTGTTGCAGTGTTCCCTGTAATATAAATACAAGGGACTGTTGAATCATACGACTGATCAGAGCATCGTACATCAATAGCTGAAGAGATGGATTGATTCGACGACGAATAACCACATCGCAGGTTCTGGATAGAGCTGTTTAAAGTAGTCAATATATTCTTGTCAATGCTGGTTATGTTTGAATCAGTTCGATTTTTATCAGCGCAAGCTGTCTGAATATCTTTGTTGTCTCTCGTCAGCAACACCGAATCATACAATAAACCAAGATTGTATTCACATCCTTTTGAGTCCTTGCTCGTTGGATTCAATGCAGCAACATATCCGTCACGGATGAGCTCCCATGAAATGGTATGATCTCGATTTTCATTTGAGTTGCAGGTCATATTGGCAGCCTGTCCCGTGAATCCCGGCCTGCCAAAACCATATATTGCCGACTTGTTTGTGCTGGATTGCATGGCGGGTTGAATATAGGGAGCCATCTTCTCTCCTTTACTAACCAGTCCTCCCCTAGAATTGTAATTGGAAACATTAGTTTTTAATGCTCTCTCTGCTGTCATCTTTGGCAATTTCATATGCACTCCTCTTTGTTTTCGATGGAATCATGGCTTCAAGGGCGAAGCTTTAAATTTCATTTGACCGATTCGAGCTTTCTACTACCTTTCGGTTTCGTTGACTCTATCAAATTGTTGTCCCAGCTTCTAAAGCAGTAGTCATTCTAACTGCAAAGGACAATACTAGATTTTTGCTAAATAAACTTGGAAAATTCTATGAAAATTCTGGAAAAATCGAGGATTTTTCCAGACTCAAATCCGAAACAATGTGTGTGCATTTTCGGTGGTTTGTTGGGCCAGGTCATCCAGGTTAACCTGGCGTTCTTTGGCCACAAATTCGGCAATGATTGGAATTTTCGCAGGATCATTGGGTTTGCCACGAAAAGGCTTGGGAGCTAAGAAGGGTGCATCGGTTTCCAACAAAAGACGATCTGCGGGCAAATAGCGCATCACTTCACGCACAGGCTCTGCTTTGGGGAAAGTGACGATGCCATTAACGCCGATATACCATCCCATTTCCAACAATTCTTTTGCCATCTTCAGGCTTCCTGTAAAACTGTGAGCCACCCCTCCGCAAGGCAACGGGTTTTCCTTGAGAATGGCCAGGGTATCTGCTTCGGCTTCTCGTGTGTGCAGCACCACCGGCATTTGCAACTGTGTTGCCAGTTCCAGGTGTTGGCTGAATGATTCCTGCTGCAAGTGTTTTTCTGAGTGCATGTAGTGATAGTCCAGGCCTGTTTCTCCAATGGCCACAATGTGTTCAGTCTTGGTGGCCAAGTGACGGATTTGCTCACCAATTTCCTTCGTATATGTTTTGGCTTCATGGGGATGGATGCCGATGCTGCCAAACACCTGGGGATAATGGTTGACCGATTGTGCCACAAATTGAATCGACTTTTCATCAATGGCAATCGTGATGATTTGTTCCACTCCTGTGTCCACGGCAGCCTGAATGGCCCCTTCCACGCCGCCTCGGAGCATGTCTAAATGACAATGGGTATCGATAAAACTTGTCATCTTTCCTCATTATAAGATAAAATATAAAATTTATTTTTCGAATATGATGGGTGTGTTTCTTAACTAAATACAAGTATTCACAATAAAGTACACAAATTCTTAATCTTAATCTTGCTCTTACATCTTAATCCCTAAATATAATGGTTTATCAGGTTTTATCCCTTGTTATCATCTCAACGGAACGGAGAGATCTTATAAGATGTTCACATCACTGTCGATTCCTCACGAGGGGGCTGCCTAAGCTTCGGAATGCAACCTCCAAGATTGAGGTATAAGCTAATTAACTACTATAGTAGGGAGATTTTGGTTTTGTTTGGCACATTGAACGCCATGTCACCTTGAGCGTAGTCGAAGGGTCTCTGAGATGCTTCGACTACGCTCAAGGTGACAGTTTTCGGGAGATTGTCTCATGAGCAAAGAGGATGCCAAACAAAACCTAATTCACGGCACTATATACCTAAATTCCGAAAGATTTAAGATTAAGATTAGGATTAAGAGTAAGACTGTTACAACAAGAATTTGAATAATTATTTTTGATTCACTGTACTACATATGATTCACCACAAACATACAAGTGCCTGATGAAAATTTGGATATTATTTTTGACAATACTGTTCTTGTGTTCTGGATGTTATACCACCACGTTTTATACAGATACGGAACCATTGCGAGATTCTCACGATGGCGAAACTTCTCATAGCAGCATGATTTTTGCTGCAATTGAAGTGGACGATCCTACCCAGTTGAGACCCTTGTGCCCTAGTGGTGTTTCTAAATTAGAAATGGAGCAAACCTTCACAGATGGTTTGATTCATTATTTTTCTTTGGGATTCTACAGTACGCAAACAATACGGGTCTGGTGCAAGCGCAGATACCAGGAATAAGGGTTTCTATTGGCATGAATAAAAATATGGATAGTCATCTGGACCAGTTGTGTGAACAAATTGGTTACCAGTTCAAAGATCGTTCTTTATTGCGTCAGGCCTGCACGCATAAATCCTATGCAAACGAGCAGTTGAAAAAATGTTCGGACAATGAACGTCTGGAATTTTTGGGGGATGCCGTTTTGGATTTGGTCATCAGTGATGTGTTGATGGAATTGTTCCCCGATTTACCCGAAGGCGGATTGACCAAATTGCGTGCCAGTTTAGTCAGTGAAACAGGCTTGAGTAAAATTGCAGAAGCTATTGATTTGGGCTCGTGTTTGCTGCTGGGAAAGGGCGAGGAATTGACAGGGGGGCGCCATAAAAAATCTATTCTTTCCAGCTCTTTGGAAGCACTGATTGCTGCAGTTTATGTGGATTTGCAAAAAGAAAACTGGAGCCTGGTGAAAAGGTTGGTTTGGGAACTCTTCCAAGATGAACTTCCTGATAACGTGGATACTTTTTTCTCACACGATTACAAAACCGATCTTCAAGAATATGTTCAGAAACGATTTGGCACCACGACCACTTATAAACTCTTGAATACGTATGGTCCTGATCATCAAAAGCTGTTTGAAGTGGTGGCAATGGTTGATAATAAACCGTGCGGCTCAGGACAAGGGACCAGCAAAAAACAGGCGGAGCAGTTTGCGGCTCAGGAGGCCCTGTCCCACTTTTTGAAAACAGATGAAGAAGCAAACAAATAGGATTACGATTTTATGGCAAACCAACAAGACAGTGAGGCAGGCATTCGTATTCAAAAAGTCATTGCCAATGCAGGCATTGCCTCCAGACGAGCTGCAGAAAAGTTAATCAGTGCCGGAGTGGTCAAGCTGAATGGGAAAACAGCCACGTTGGGGCAACGAATGCTGCCGGGAAGTGATGAACTGGAAGTCGAAGGAAAGATCGTCTCTTTGCCAAAACGGCACAAACATGTCGTTTATGCCTTTTATAAACCCAAAAATTGTATCACTTCTTTAAATGACCCGGAAGGGCGCCCCACCGTCAGAGATTTTTTTCCAAATACCCAACAGCGACTGTTTCCAGTGGGTCGCCTGGATTATGATGCAGAAGGCCTATTGTTGTTGACAAATGATGGCGATTTTGCTCAGAAAGTGATGCACCCCCGCTACAAACTGTGGAAGACGTATTTTGTCAAAATCAAAGGATTGATTCGAAACCAGGAATTGTATAAATTAAAAAAAGGTGGTGCATTAGGCGGTCAACGATACCTACCCGCTCAGGTAAAAATTTTACATTCAATCAATAATAAAACCTGGCTGGAAGTTTCTTTACAGGAAGGGAAGAACCAACAGATCAAGAAGATGTTTCAAAATCTGGGATACCCTGTACAAAAGATCAAACGTTATAGCATTGATTGTATTACCCTGGGAGAGTTGGAACCTGGTATGTCACGTCAACTATCGTCTAAAGAAATTGCAGGCTTGCTCAGAGCCTCAAGCAAAGCCACAAAAAGTGCCTCCTGATTCTCTCTTTCAACTTTTTCTTTTGGCACGGTACTGGCTTAACTATTGAATACCAAGGGGGAGCGTGAGTGTTTGAATGAGTCCATTCTCTATTTTTAGCCTAATTTATTGAGTTTTTGCTGTGATTGCGCAAGAAGAATTAGGGGGTCTGTACGAAATAAAGGTTGAAGGGGGAAAAGTCTATCTGAGGATTTCACCAGCCCTGGAAGAAATCAAAGCAGACCTTGATGATATCCAGGAAGAACTCCATCACATAGACGCAGACTACCTGCCAGAACGTTTACTCGAAATTTATGAGAATGCTTCTGATACTTTCGAATTACTGTGTGATGAAGAAGTCACTGATTATCAATTCTCTGTCGAACTCACCCCTTCAGCAGGAGGAGCCCATCTATCCATCCACCCTCCATACGATTCACCAGAGAGTAGATTAACGATAGACCGCCTGGAAGAAGAGCTGAGTAAGGCCGGGGTGGTGCAGGGCATCATGCGTGATGTGCTCCAGAAGATGCTTGATGAGCACATGGAAAATGAACCCGTTTTGGTGGCTCGTGGCAGGAAGCCCATTGATGGGAAAGATGGCTACCTTCAATTGGTGTATGGTGCTGAAAATCAAACAGATCAAGATGATGTTTTGCAGGTGAATCACCGGGATATGCATTTTTTGACCAATGTGAAAGCGGGAGATGTCCTGGTCAATATCATTCCTCCCACCAAAGGAAAAAATGGTTATAATGTCAAAGGTGTTCCGCTGGCAGCAAAACCAGGACGTAAATGTGTGATCTTTCCGGGACGGCATACTGCTTTCAATGCGGACCGGACTCAGATTGTTGCTGCCAAAGCAGGATTTGTCATCCTCTTCAATCACAAAATTTCCATTGAGAATATTTTACGTGTCAAAAACATTGACGCCTCTGTCGGTAATCTGAACTTTGACGGAATTGTTTATGTTGATGGCAATGTAGAAGATGGCTACACCGTCAATGCCAGTATGCGTATTGAAGTGACCGGCTCTGTGGGTAAAGCGATTTTGATGACAGATGGCGAGGTGAAAGTGGGCAACGGTATCTTAGGTGCAAGGGTCAAGGCGAAGCAATCCGTACGTGCGTCTTTTGTTTCTGATTCTCAAATTGAAGCTGGCAGGAATGTGGTCATCAAAGAGTACATTATCAATTCGAATGTATCGGCTGGAAAAATCATTCACATCACCGACACAGAAGGTTTTTTCCATGGGGGTAACTGCCATGCCGGCAATTATGTCAATATTCCCAATGTGGGCTCAAACAAGATTGGGGATGAAACGATGGTGGAGGTGGGGTTAGATCCAGACACCAGGCTGCATTTTAAAAATCTGGAATCCGATATTCGGCAGAATTTTTACAATTTCCGAAAAACTAAGAAAAATCTATTGGTTTTGCAAGCAGCCCGAGAAAAGCGTGGGACATTACCGCCAGAACATGAAAATGCGTTTGTGCAAATGGCCGAGGTTGTGCAAAAATTGAGGGATGATTCCATCAAGGATATTGCAGAATGGCGACGGACTGTCGATATTATCAAAACTGAACATTCGAAGGATGGTGGCATTGTTTTCATTCCAGGCAGTATTTATCCAGGAGCTATTGTGAAAATCCGAAGAATGCATCACCATGTGAGTATGCCAGTGGCCCGTGCTGTGTTTTTGTCCACTAAGGGACGAATTCAGATGCAGGATTATGATGAAGCAATCCGATTTTACCGGCGGTTTTTTACGTAATAATGTTGTTAACCACGAAATGACACGAAAAACACGACCAGGTTCTCGATATGTTTGAGTAAGATTAAGAATAAGATTATGATTAAGATAAGGCATCAAAACATACCTTAGGCACATTACTATAATTCTTCGGAAAGGATATGGCACGTATTACCCGTTCAGAAGTTGAACGCAGAATTCAGAGAAGAGATCCGATGAGGAACCTGGATTTGACAGGACTCAATCTAGAAGATCTGGTGATGGTAGGCGTCGATTTACGTTTTTCTAATTTGGCTGATTGTAATTTAAATGGTGTCAACTTGAGTGGAAGCATGCTGGAACGATGCAGTTTCAATGATTGCGAATTGCTCGATGCCAGTTTTCAAGAAGCCTCGTTGATTGGGTGTCAGATGGAGCGGGCCAGTTTCCGAAATGCTAATCTGGTGGAAGCCAATTTCAGAGAAGCTGAAATGCAGCAAGCCAATTTCAGAGGTGCTAATCTGGATGGTGCTCTTTTGATTAAGGTTAATGCTCCTTTGGCTGATTTTTCCAATACTTCGATGTTCAATGCACGTCTGGATGAGGCTGTATTGACCTTATGTGATTTCACGGCCAGTGATTCAGGCAATTTGGCAGCAGCCAGAGCTGATTTTTCGGGGTCTGTCATGAAGGGTATAAAAATGGATCGCTCTAATTTTAAAGGGGCGAATATGAGCTTCTGTGACTTATCAGGAGCATTTTTACGAGGCTGTCAAATGACCGAAATTAATTTCTTTGGTGCTATTTTACAAGACGCTCACCTCACCAAGTCCAATCTGGAACATGCACACTTTATGAAATCCTTTGCTGAGTTTGCCAAAATCAATGGCTCTAATTTGAGAGGCGCCAATTTGGTGGATGCTGATTTTACCAATGGGAATTTTGATTCTTCGTTTATGATGGAAACCTTAGAAGGCAATACAATATTTGAGAATGCCAGTTTTAAAAACACTCGACGGTGAATAAAGGAACGATGAGAAACAATATCTATTTTGGACTGGGAACTCTCTTGATTTTGTTGCTCGCATACCAACAGGCGGATGCGGAATACCGAGCCTATGAATTAGAAGTTTTTGATCGCGTGGAGCAAAGACGTGAAATTGTCACCACCACCTTCTCTCCTTCTGATTATATCCTGATTCATGGAGGAGCACAGAGAATAGGAGTCATTATTCGTGCTTCCTGGATGTGCTGGGGCGATACTTCTAAATTTAAAAAGGTTTGTCCGCCACCTCCACCCATTAGCCCCCGTTTTCAGGTAGGGGATCAAGTGCAGATCATTTTGAAGAAACACATTACTGATCAATGGATAGGGAAAGTAGAAAATATTTTTTATCGTCCCGACTTGAGAAGCAACGTGTATGGGGTACGTTTTCCTGAGAAAAAAAATCTCTATACTCGTTATTATGAAGCCAATTTGCAATCAGCGCCCTAAACCCGTACTCAACGGTAGTGCAAATAAGATTCTTCCTGCCAACCCTCCTGTTCTTTTAGACCGAAGAACAGGTTCAAGCGTTTTAAAAGGCTTGCATTTCGCTGAAACATCCGTTCGAGCCAATGTCGTGAATCCATGGTTTTGACTTCAATGACATCAAAGTCTTTCATTTTTTGAGATAGATAATCATCACTGGTCATGATTTCATCAATGAGTCCTTTGTCTTTTGCATCAGTTGCTAGCCAATAGTCTCCTGTGGCGACCTCCTCAATATCCAAGCCTTTGCGACTGTTGGCAACATGTTGTTTGAAGGCTCGATGGATATCTTCCAAATTTTCCTGAAATTTTTCTTTGCCTTCTTCTGTCACTTCACCCAGAGTGGTGAGGGTGCGTTTGTGTTTACCGGCAGTGAACAGGTAATAGTCAATATCATGCTTTTGGAAAACCTTGTGGAAATTAGGCACACCTGCGACCACTCCAATGGAGCCAATAAAGGCAAAAGGAGAAGCAATAATTTTGTCGGCAACAGAAGCCATCATATATCCCCCGCTTGCAGCCATGACATCCACACATACGGTTAATGGCAATCCAGCATTTTTCAGTCGTGACAGTTGAGCACTGGCCAGTCCATATTGGGCAACAGCACCTCCAGGGCTGGTCAAACGCACAACGACTTCATCAGAAGGTGTTGCTACCTCCAGTAATAAAGAAATTTCTTCCCGCAAGTGCTCTGTGGCATGAGCCATAATGTCTCCCACGAAGGTAAGCACATATACATTGGGAGATTGCTTTTGGAAAACTTCATCGCTCTTCAGGTTGGAGGCGAGTTGCTCTTTTACATTTTTGAGGATGGTATCGGCATTTTCTTTTTTTTGACGATCTTCTTCTTTTTTTTCCTGTTTTCTCGCTTTTTTGAGTAATTTCAAAGCTGCTTTAGAAATTGAATGGTTTTCACTCATCAATTTCTCAAGTTTATGCAGATCCTTGTCAAAGCGATTGTTGAGCCGTTTAAAAGTAATATGAGGCTCCCTGGCTTTCAATGGCTTTTTAAAGAAGAACAATTTGATAATTAGCAGTATCCCGGCTAATCCGAATAAAGTGACTCCTGCATAATAAAAGGTGTAGTATTCTTCAAAAAACTGGCTCATGGTTTTCGACTGGTTTGAATTGGATTAAGGATAAACATTGTATTTGGGTCTTTGGAGAGTCATGGCACTTGCTGATGCAGCGCATGATAAAATTCGTCAGGGATAACGGGGCGACCCTTTGGTGGAATGGCAGTACCAACAATTTTGGCAGAGGTGGTCAATTGTTGGGAAGACAAGTTATAGATATCCTGTAGAAAAATGAATCTTACCCGAGTCACCGCAGGTACCGCCAACTTGACCACAAACAATTCACCACTTTTCAGTGGTTGTTTGTAATCAATATCAATGTGAGTGACCACCAAATTAAAACCACGCTGTTGCATATGGGCGGCATCAATACCCAGGGATTTTAAGAATGTGTGGCGTGTGTGTTCAAGATACCGTAAATAGACAGAATGGTTCACCACCCCAAACATATCTACTTCATAATCACGCACTGCCAACTCCAGTGTAAAGCAATAAGCAGGGGGATTTTTCATGAATTTGTCAAATCGTATTCGCTATGGAAATTCCATAGCGAATCTAAAATGTTTAACGATCAGAAGGCTTCTACAACTTCTTCTACTTTCTCTTCTGCCAGTTCGTAACCTGTGTTTTTAAAGCTGGCATATCCCGTTCCTGCTGGAATCAATCTACCTAAAATAACGTTTTCTTTCAATCCACGAAATGTATCATATTTTCCTGCTAAGGCGGTATCCGTCAATACTTTGGTTGTTTCCTGAAAAGAAGCTGCGGAAATGAATGAATCGGTACTCAAAGCGGCTTTGGTGATACCAAGAAGGACTGGCCTGGAACGAGCAGGTTCCAATCCCTTTTTAATCAATTCAGCATTTTGTTGATTAAAATTAAGTTTGGAGGTGATCTGCCCGATCAAGAACGTAGAATCTCCTGGTGCTTCAATATATACTTGTTTGAGCATCTGACGGACAATGACTTCAATGTGTTTGTCATTGATACCGACTCCCTGGAGGCGGTAAACTTCCTGTACTTCATCAACCAGATATTTCTGCAAGGCTTTGATGCCTTTAACAGCAAGAATATCGTGTGGATTGGGTGATCCATCAATCAAAGGATCTCCAGCACGAACATACTCACCTTCATGAACGGTGATGTGTTTTCCACGAGGAATCAGGTATTCTTTTTTCTCTCCTTTTTCATCCTCTGGCTGGATCACAATCCTTTGCTTTTTCTTGACATCTTTACCAAAGGTCACAATCCCATCAATTTCTGTAATGATGGCCTGGTCCTTGGGGATGCGTGCTTCAAAAAGCTCAGCAACCCGTGGTAGACCTCCTGTGATGTCTTTGTTTTTTGCCAATTCTCTCGGAATTTTCGCTAAAATGGAACCTCCATGAACTTCCTGTCCTTCCTCTACAACCAATTCTGCTTTGACAGGAAGAGAAAAGACAGCGGGTTTTCCATTAGCGTTTTTGATTTCATGGCCTCTACTGTCTCGAATCGTGATTTGAGGATGCATGTCAGGATCAGACGATTCTTGAATCACGCGGCGTGCCAGCCCGGTTGCTTCATCGATTTGTTCTTTGAATGTCAGTCCTTCAATGACATCGTTGAAACGAATAAAGCCGGATACATCCGTCAAAATAGGTACTGCATGGGGATCCCATTCAGCAAGCTGATCGCCTTGACTGACTTTTTGTCCAGGCTCATTTTTGATAATTGCACCAATGGGTAGTGGATGACGTTCTTTTTCTCGCCCTTTCTCATCAACGATAACGGCTTCTCCCCGGCGACCCAATACCACCCAGTTGCCCTGGTCATTTTTTACTTCTTTCAGAGCTTCAAATTTCAAGATACCACTAAATTTGGCATCCCATGTATTTTGCTCGGCACGTCTACTTGCGGTTCCTCCAATGTGGAAAGTACGCATGGTCAACTGAGTTCCAGGCTCACCAATACTCTGTGCGGCAATGACGCCGACGGCTTCCCCCAGATTGATCAAATTGCCCCGTGCTAAATCACGACCATAGCACATCTGACAAATGCCACGTTCGGTCATACAGGTCAAGACAGAGCGGATCTTCATTTTTTCAACTCCCGCCCGTTCAATTTTCTCAACAACTTCCTCTGTGATTTCTTCACCTGTCTTCACCAGGAAGTTATTTTCATCATCGGGGTCCAACAAATCTTCCAGGGCAATACGTCCCAGTACACGCTCTGAAAGGGTTTCAATGATTTCACCAGACTCAATCAAAGCTGTCATTTCAATGCCATCCAGTGTGCCACAATCGTGCTCCAGCACCACAGAGTCCTGAGCGACATCAACCAAACGCCGAGTGAGATATCCTGAGTTTGCCGTTTTCAATGCTGTATCGGCCAGTCCTTTGCGTGCTCCATGTGTGGAAATAAAATATTGCAAAACATCCAATCCTTCACGAAAATTTGCGGTGATGGGTGTTTCAATAATTTCTCCAGAAGGCTTTGCCATTAAACCACGCATACCGGCCAACTGCTTCATTTGTTGACTGCTACCACGGGCTCCCGAATCAGCCATCATGAAGATAGAGTTCACTCTGGGGAAATCATCATCATCCATGGTTTCTTTGGTCAGCACCTTGAGCATCTCATCAGCAATTTTTTCAGTAACCCGTGCCCAAATATCAATAACCTGGTTATAGCGTTCTCCATCCGTAATTAACCCATCCTGGTATTGAGAATTGATGGTGTTCACTCTTTGTTGGGCATCATCCAGCAAGATCTTTTTCTCAGGAGGAATCACCATGTCATGCATACTGATCGAAAATCCAGCACTTGTCGCAAAAGAATATCCCAGTTGTTTTAAGGCATCCAACATTTCTACTGTTTTCCGTGATCCTGCTCTCCGGTAAGAAATATCAACCAACTCTCCCAATTGCTTCTTTTTCAAATGGCGATTGATCAGTTCAAATGATACTTCTTTAGGAATATAAAACGAAAGGATAACCCGGCCTACTGTAGATTCAAGGAGTTGACCATCCATCCGGAATTTGATTTTTGCATGAAGATCCACTTTTTTGTGATCGTATGCGACCAATACTTCATTGCGGTTCGCAAAAACCTTTCCTTGGCCGAGAACACCCTCTTGTTCACGTGTAATCCAGTACAAACCAAGTACCATATCCTGGCTTGGTGTCATAACGGGTCTTCCATTGGCAGGAGACAAGATATTGTTCGTTGCCATCATCAGGATTTTTGCCTCTAACTGAGCCTCGACTGAAAGTGGAACATGAACCGCCATTTGATCGCCATCAAAATCAGCATTGAATGCTGTACAGACCAAAGGGTGAAGCTGAATCGCTTTTCCTTCAATCAAAACCGGTTCAAATGCCTGGATTCCGAGGCGGTGTAGTGTGGGGGCTCTATTCAGTAAAACCGGATGATCAATAATAATTTCTTCTAATAGTGCCCACACTTCTGGAGAACTCTCTTCTAGTTTTTTCTTTGCCATTTTGATGGTGGGGACTTCATTGCCATCAATCAGTTTATGATAAATAAAGGGCTTGAATAATTCGAGAGCCATCTTTTTGGGAAGACCACATTGATGCAGTTTCAATTCAGGGCCCACAACAATCACGGTACGTCCTGAATAATCCACTCGCTTGCCCAGTAGATTTTGCCGAAATCTCCCTTGCTTTCCTTTCAACATATCACTCAGTGATTTCAAAGGCCGCTTGTTGGTTCCCATGATGGGTCGCCCACGACGTCCATTATCAAAAAGCGCGTCTACGGATTCTTGCAACATTCGCTTTTCATTTTTAATAATAATGTTAGGGGCTCGCAGCTCAATCAAACGCTTGAGGCGATTATTGCGATGAATCACCCGTCGATACAAATCATTGAGATCACTGGTTGCAAACCGACCACCTTCTAGAGGAACCAGGGGACGTAATTCTGGAGGAAGGATGGGAAGGATGTCCATGATCATGGAATCAGGAGCATTTCCTGAAGATTTGAGGGCATTGACAATATTCAAACGTTTGACAATTCGTTTTCGCCGTGCTTCCGAACCAGAAGTCTTTAATTCTTGATGCAACGCATCACTGAGCTCATAAGGGTCAATTCTTTGTAACAGGATACGAATGGCTTCGGCTCCCATTCCTATTTCCAGATCAGGAAACTGTTCCATCAGTTCTTTGTATTTGTCTTCCTCAACCAGATCCTTTTCCTTGAAGGTAGAGCTGCCTGGCTCCAGTACAATATAAGAATCGAAATAGAGGACTCGTTCCAGATCCCGCAAGGTCATATCCAACAGAGTTCCGATGCGGCTGGGAACGCCTTTGAGGAACCAGACATGAGAGACGGGAGAAGCAAGTTTGATATGCCCCATTCGTTCTCTTCGAACTTTTGACTGAATTACTTCTACTCCACATTTCTCACAGGTAATTCCTCTGTGCTTCATTCGTTTATATTTTCCGCAGTTGCATTCATAGTCATGAATGGGACCAAAAATCTTCGCACAAAATAAACCATCTCTTTCGGGTTTAAAGGTACGATAGTTGATGGTTTCCGAGGTTTTTACTTCACCATGCGTCCAAGATAAAATATCATCCTGTGTTGCAATATTGATACGTACGGCAGTATAGTCCTTAGGATCTGTGGATAGTTCGAATAAACTTTTTAACGTGGCCACGGGTGTTCTCCAATTTAGATTGTATCAAAAATAATGGTTAAAGAAAGTTAGGATACTGGCGAAGTTAGACTTCCTCAAATTCCTCAAGCTCGGAATTTTCTTCAGCCATTTGAAGTAATTCAATATTCAAACATAAACTTTTCAATTCACTGATCAGTACCTTAAACGATTCTGGAATGCCTGTTTCCAGATGATGGTGTCCTTTGACAATGGTTTCATACATCCGATTACGTCCTTGCACATCATCGGATTTAACGGTCAAGAGTT